>CAKUYM010000116.1 GCA_934716785.1 uncultured Bacteroides sp.
AACATGCCTCTTGACAATAAGATGTTGAAGAAGCAACTGAATGAGCGTATGCAAGCCTTAGACGATGCCCTGTGGATTAAGGAGTCTCTGTTGGACGTGGTAATGCGTATGGCGGCTTTCACCGTTTCGGATTATTTGAAGCAGAAAGCGAAGATAATGCTGAGCCTTGAAGAGAATTCTTCCACTTCATCTTCGTCCACAAAAGCTTCGAAGGAGAAAAAGGAGCGGAAAGAACGCACCCGTACCGGAAAGACGAAAATCGATGTTCCTACGGATATCCTGCATCCGGAGCTATATCGTGCTTTGGTGAAATGGCGGGCAGAGAAGGCAAGCGAGATTGGCATGCCTGCTTATATCATCATGCAGCAGAAAGCATTGATGGGAATTGTGAATCTGCTACCGGACACTCCGCAGGCTTTGGAGGCCGTGCCTTATTTCGGAGCGAAAGGGGTGGAGAAATACGGGCTTGAGATTTTGGGCATTGTCCGCAAGTATAGAAAGCAGGACATTAAGGAGTGACAGCAGGGAAAGCTATATGCTTTCCCATTCCATAAGCACCTCTTTCAGTTTCCGTGGATTATATCCGAGCATTGTCCGAGCTTTCCCTACACTCATACCGCTGAAACGGGGGCGGGGAGTGGCTTCTTGCATCTCTTCCGTAGTGGCGGGATGGATAAGCGAACGGTCGAGATTCATGATGTCGGCCACTTGATAAGCAATTTCGGCAATAGTCAGACACTCGTTACCGCAGATGTGGAAGATTCCGTTGGCTGCATTCTCCATCAGCAATTGTATGCCTTTCGATACATCTCCGACGTAGGTAGGAGTCCGCCACTGGTCGGATACGACACGGATTTCCTGTCCGGCTTTCAATCGGTTCATCACTAACTGAACGATATTGCCATGCTGCCCGGGCAGCGCTTTTCCATATACAATCTCTACACGGACAATGGCATAGTCACTGCAAATTCCGGCAACTTTCTCTTCACTTTTCCATTTGGTGAATCCATAGTAATTGACGGGAGCGGGAGTGTCCTCCTCCGTATATAATAGTCCGGCATTCTCATCCATCTTCCCGTCAAAAACGAAGTCGGTGGACAAATGAATGAAACGGCTTTTATATTCTTCACAAAGACGTGCCAATTGTTCTACAGCTGTGACATTGGTGAGGTAAGCCTCTTCGCGGTGTGTTTCGCAATAATCGGGGACAGACAGAGCAGAACAGTTGACGACAACCTCGGGGCACACCCCTTTGAAAAGACTTCTCAAAGCCGCTTCGTCTCGTATATCTGTTTCAATGAAATGATAGTTTCCCTCATCTTCCGAGGTCGGAAGAATATCCGGATGTAAGGAGCACCCTGTTACGCAATATCGGTTGTGGATGGATAAGTCGTTCAGCAACCTGCGTCCGGTGAATCCGTTGGCACCGATAATCAATACATTTTTCATAAATTATTTCATTCAGATGTTTCTCTATTGATTAAGCTGCATACCTTTTGGATATGCACCTCTCTTTCTGCAAAGTTATTGAAAATAAGCGGAAATCTTGCTATCGGGCATAAAAAAAGGAGCAACGCCTTGCTCCAACCTTTGTTAACCTTAAATCTAATACTATGAAAAATACAGTGCAAAGGTACGGACTTTTGTGATATCTGCAAATAATCCAAGAAAAAAGATATGTTTTATAACACAAATTAATAGTTTGCAGGCAGATATTTTAATTTGGTTAATAGACTATATCAATTGGGCGTCCTGAATTCATTGGGCAAACAACCTGTGATTTTCTTGAATATACGACTGAAATACTGTGAATTGGAGAACCCTAATTCCTGCGCAATTTGATTAAGCGGCTTATCAGTGTGCAGCAACCACTCTTTGGCCATCTCAAAACGCTTGAACTGAACATACTCTTTAAATGATTTCCCCGTCTCAAATTCTAACAGGTCATTAAGATATGCAGGCGACAAATGGAGGAAGTCTGCACAATATTCATTGGTAAGCATATTGATCGAAGATTGCATATTGGGTGCTGTAGCCGCTTTCGCATCAAAGTGCATATTTAGTAGATGATTGAAATTTCCGAGAATCTTCTTGTTGGCCTCACAGCGTGTGATGAATTGCCGTTCGTAGAAGCGGGCGCAGTAATCCAATAGCAGTTCGATATACTTTGAAATAATTTTCTTGCTATGTCGGTCGATGCAATATTGGAGTTCCTGATTGATCTTTTCCAGAAATTCCAGGATTATCTGTTTTTCGCGCAGTGAGATGTGCAATGCTTCTTCAGGGCGATAAGAGAAGAACGTATAGTCGTCAATGCAAAGACCGAGGGGAGTGCCGCAAATCAGATCGGGATGAAAAGCTAATATCCATCCCTTGGAAGGAAATCTCTTATTTTCCTCCTTCATGCTGATGGACTCTCCCGGTGACAGGCATACCAGAGTCCCATCCGAGAAGTCATACCATTGATGCCCGTATGCATAAGCCTCACATTTACATTCACTGAGCAGAAGTGTGTAAAATCCGAATTTAATATCCGTATGTGGAGACAAGTCCGCTTTTGAGAGGTCTATGACACTGACCAGCGGATGCAGTGTCTTACCTCCCAAGCAACAATTACATTGATGCACGGTTCCTATCTTCAGTATTTTATCTCCCATGATGTCAGCGTTCTCCTATACTTGTATATACCTTTCAGTTCTGTTGTTTATATTCATTCGGAGTACATCCTACGTGCTTCTTGAATAGCCGGCTGAAATGTTGGGGATACTGGAATCCCAAGTCATAGGCTATCTGGCTCACCGTTTGCGTGCCTTCCAATATCCGCTCTTTGGCAAGTTCTATAATCCGGCTTTGGATATATTCCTGTGCCGTCTTTCCGGTCTCCTTTTTTATCAGGTCGCCAAAGTAATTGGGAGAGAGGCATACCTTGTCAGCAAAGTATTTCACGGAAGGCAACCCTTCATTCTGTGCCGCCTGTCCTTGGAAATATTCGTCCAGCAGATGTTCAAACCGCACGATGATATCCTTATTGGCTTGGTTTCGGGTGATGAACTGCCGCTCGTAGAAACGCATGCAGTAATCCAGCAACAGTTCGATGTTGCGGACGATGAGCTGCTTGCTATGCTTGTCGATGGGATGCTCCAGTTCGATTTGTATCTTGTGGATGCAGTCTGTTACGATCTCTCTTTCTTGATCGGACAGATGCAAGGCTTCACTTACCTCATAAGAGAAAAACGTATAATTCTTGATATTCTGCCCTAAGGAAGTGCCCCGTATCAAGTCGGGATGAAACAAGACGCCGATGGATTTTGTGCGTGGCGGTGTCTGATTCCGGTTGTCTATTCCGATTACTTGTCCCGGTGCCATGCATACTACCGTTCCTTCCTGATAATCATAATATTTGCGACCGTATTTCAGGTCCCCGCATTTGGCGTCTTTCAGAAACAGAGAGTAGAATCCGATGTTCATGTGGTAATATTCCACAGTCTTTGTCGCTTTAGAGAAGTCAATCACATTGACCAAAGGGTGCAAAGTCTCCAGCCCGAACAGTTGGTCGTACTGGTCAATAGTTTCAATTCTGTTAATTTCATCCATACGGCTTACAATTTTATCTTATGCGAATATTTACTGCTACAAAGATAAAACATTTCAGAACATCTTCTCTACCCCTCGTTTGCAAATCCGTAATATAGGTATAAGAATCAGTAATTCGTATACAGTCTTGGCTGTGATTGGCAGAATTAATATCTTTGTCTGTAGAATTAAAAAACAGATTTTATGAAAGCATTATTCATTGGCGGAACGGGCACCATCAGTACCGATGTCGTTGCATTGGCGCAGCAAAGAGGGTGGGAGATAACCCTTCTCAATCGTGGTTCGCGGAAGATGCCGGCTGGAGTCCGAAGCATCCTTGCAGATATAAATGATGAAGACACTGTGGCAAAAGCCATCGCAAACGAAAACTATGACGTGGTAGCCCAGTTCATAGGTTATACGGCAAAGGATGCGAAGCGTGATATTCGCTTGTTTCAGCATAAGACCGGGCAATACATTTTCATCAGCAGCGCCTCCGCTTATCAGAAACCGTTGGCCGATTACCGCATAACGGAAAGCACCCCTTTGTCAAACCCCTATTGGCAATACTCGCGGAATAAGATAGAGGCGGAAGAAGTACTGATGTCCGCTTATCGATCGGATGGATTTCCGGTGACCATCGTCCGTCCCAGCCACACCTATAACGGGACAAAGCCACCTGTCAGCCTGCATGGAAACAACGGGAACTGGCAAATCCTGAAACGTATCCTTGACGGAAAACCGGTAATTATCCCCGGTGACGGAACTTCTCTGTGGACATTGACCCACTCCAAAGACTTTGCCAAAGGATATGTAGGCTTGATGGCAAATCCTCATGCCATAGGAAATGCCTTTCATATCACTACCGATGAAAGCATGACTTGGAATCAGATTTACCAAACGATTGCCGATGCCTTGGGGAAGCCCTTGAACGCATTGCACGTTGCTTCCGATTTCCTTGCCAAGCATGGCGAGAACTATGATTTCAGAGGTGAATTGTTGGGAGACAAGGCGACCACCGTGGTCTTTGACAACTCGAAGATAAAACGTCTCGTTCCCGATTTCACTTGCCGCATCTCCATGGCAGACGGTCTGAGACAGGCCGTACATTATATGCTTACCCATCCGGAGTCTCAGACTCCCGATCCGGAATTTGACTCATGGTGTGACCGTATCGTTGATTCGATGCGTGCGGCAGACGAAGCTTTTCTAAGGGACTCTCATTGACTTTTTTCAGTAACTGATTCCTTTGGATTGTCGATTCCTTTTTTAGGGGGGATTCTTTTAGTAGGGGACATTGCGCCCCTGCTGCACCTCAATCCGTATCCCGAAATTGCCGTTGGTGGATTTCAGTTCAAATGCACCTCGGAAATTATTCTTCTCCCAAGGCATGGCACTCCGGTTGGGCACTCTCCAGCCATCTTTGTCATAATCCCCATACGTATTGAGTTTCATTCCGTTTTTCAACTTGAAAGATCCCATCTGCATAAACTGTGGAGAAGACGACAATCCCCAACCGTATCCGAAACCGGAAAAAGGAGAGAAAGAAAAAGCATTCGTGAATCCCTGTGTATAAGTGGCATCCGTATTGAAACGGAATATCTGATTGTAGTCCTTGCTCATATCCGGCATGCTCAAATCAAACTTAGGCAATTGCGGAGCAGTGACATTCATCAATCCCATATCCAGCAAAAAGCCGCCGAACTCCTTGATATTTGCCGAAGGGGCACGACGAATACTATCGGAAGGAATCTCCGACTGTGCGGATGCAAAACCTACCGACAATATCAACGAAAGAAATAGAATCAGTTTTTTCATCTTTTAAAAGGTTGATCCACGACAAAGATAAAGATTTTCGGTCTGACTATCCGCTTTCGTTATATTTTCTTAGAGAAAAAAGCGGGACGCAACACAGATGCCTCCCGCTTTGAGATAAACTAATGACGCAGCCGTCTTATAATATCACCGTTTTATGACGCAGTCGTCTTCCACCTTTCCGCATACTCCTCCAATACCCGCTTGATGCTCTGTCCTATTTTCACATAGTCAGTCTCATTCAGATTAGCGAGCGACACGCGTACACTCCATTTCGGCCCGGCAAAACCACCACCGTTCAGCAGCACGAGCGAGGTCTCATTGGCGAGACGGAACACTACATCCAACGGATTGTATGTCTTTTGCAGATAAGCCACGAAGCCGTCCCCATAGAACTTCTTCGCCCACACCAACATATCTATCTCCGAATAATACCCGGCACGCAGCGGATCTTCCATTAGCGTAAAGCCGGTATTGTCCCACAACGCATGGAGCCGGCGGCGTATAATCTCCTGCATCTTCGTTTTATAGCGGTCTTCCTTGTCAAGCAGTGCGAACATCGCGAACAAACTCATCTGCATCTGTTGCGGCAGAGAAAGTCCTGCGGTATGATTCAGTGCGATCTGCCGGCTGTCGGCCACCATGCGGTCTATAAACTTCATCTTCTCCGGCTGCAGGCTCAGACTCGAATAACGCTTGTTCAGAATTGATTTCTGCTCCTCCGACAGGCGGGCAATCATTTTGTCGTAGATATTGTCTTCGTGCAAGGCGATGACCGCATCTCTCCATCCCGTAGCTCCGAAATATTTGGAGAAGGAATAGACACTAAGCGTATTATGCGGCAGTTCCGCCATCAACGAACGGAAGTGCGGGATAAATGTTCCGTACACGTCGTCCGTGATGATCATCAGATTCGGATTGTCATTCTTTACGATATCGACAATGCGGGCCACGGTCTCCGCGCTGAGTGCATAACTGGGCGGATTGCTCGGATTGGTGATAAACAGCGCCTTGATGCTCGTATCTTTCAACTTGTCGATATCTTCGTCTTTATATTGCCACGTATGTAATCCGTCATCCGTCATTTGGTCAGCGGAAATCTCGGTAACGTCAAACTGATAGCGGCGCAGTTGCGGAATCTCGATATAAGGCGTGAACACCGGAATCATCAGAGCGATGGCATCTCCCTGATTCAACAGGAAATTCTCTTGCAGCGAATCGAACAGATAACACATTGCAGCCGTTCCCCCTTCGGTGGCGAAGAGGTCGAAAGTCCCTTTCGGCGGACGACGATCACACATCTCCTGGGCTAAATAATCATGCATGATGATTTCCGTAAAGCGTAGGATACGGTCGGGCACGGGATACTGGTCGCCGATGACGGATTCCGTCCATTCGTGCACCAACGTGTCCGGGTCGGCAGCATGTTCCATAAGCATGTAGTTATACCCCTTTTTCAGCAGACCGGCACCCGCCGTCTTTTCATTGTCTTTAAGGAAAGCCTCGAAGCGTGCGGCAATCCCTGCCTTTTGCGGAATGCCGGCGATACCTTCTTCCAGCGAAAATGCCCGGCGACATTCGCAGAGTCCGAACTGTCCCAACAGGAAAAACGCTTCGCGCGGCTCAGTGGCGATCCAGTTCGGATTACCCCGTCCTGCATTCAGCATGGTATGCGCAATCTTCTTGACACTCTCGTCCGCCATGTCAATGAGCTTGTTTTTCAGCTCGAACGGACTGATGGACTCCATTTTTTTAGCATAGCTTTTGGTGATAGCCGGGCCATTTGTTTTCTTTTCCATAATGATATTGTTTTATTGTAATTCCGAAATAATTGAAATAGTTGAATGATTGAAATAATTGATTGCAAAATATACGATATACGGACACTGAGCTACATGAGTAGCACGATGAACACACCCCAGATAATCAGCAGCGTGTTGCCGACAGCATACGTCACGGTATATCCCAAGGCAGGCGTTTCACTTTCCACTGCATCTTGGATAGCTCCCAATGCGGCAGTTGTAGTACGCGCTCCCGCTGTACATCCCAAAGACAGGGCGGGGTGGAACTTGAACAGATATTTGGCCATCAGCAGTCCGGCGATAAGAGGAATGGCTGTTGCCAACGCACCGACGATGAACAGGCTGAACCCCACCTCCTTGAATCCGGCTATGAAACTGGGACCTGCCGCAATGCCGACTACCGCTATAAACATATTCAGCCCCACGTTATTCAGCACCCATAAAGACGGTTCAGGGATACCGCCGAAGGTAGGATGCTTGCTGCGTAGCCAGCCGAACAGCAACCCGGCAATCAGTGCACCGCCACTCGTCGAAAGACTGATGGGAACACCACCCAGATGAATGGCAAGTGCACCGAACAGCCCTCCGAGCAGGATACCCAATCCTACGAAAATCATATCCGTTTGGTTGGTCGGACGATCCACATACCCCATCTGTTTGGCGGCGGCTTCCACCTCATGCTTCATGCCCGTCAGTTCGAGGATATCACCCGAGTCCACCACCGTCTGCGCAAGCACGGGTACGTTGATTCCCGCACGCTTGATGCTGCGGATACTGACGCCGTGCATAAACTTCTGCGCCCGGATAGTGGAAACCTTCTCACCGGCAAAAGTCCGGTGGGTAACCATTACGGGGAGCGTCTCCGCCGGAAAGTCGAGCAACTGCGCATCAATCACTTCCGGCCCTATCCAGTCCTCCTCACCGATGACGAATTCCCGCCGTCCGCTCAGTACGACCTCATCTCCCGATTGAAGAACCATATCGGGATTGACATCCTTCACAACCCCCTGTTGGCGAACCCGCTCCACAAACAGACGTTTCTCTTTCCCCGTCAGATAATCTTCCAGCTCACTGACCTTTTTCCCTTTGCCAAACCACTCGGTCGTGATTTTATAGGCGCGGAACACTACCGGACGAAGGGCAGGAGAGAACCCCGGCGCATCAGTCTCCGAACTTCCCATCCGTGCTTCCAGTTCCTTGCAGTCGGCTTTCACCTTCTCCAGTCCGCCAAGCATCTTGGGACCGAGGGAAGCTAAAATCCATGCCGAGCCTGCCGTACCGAAAATATACGTCACGGCATAAGCCACCGGAATGGCGTTGATGTATGTAGCTTTCTGTGCCTCGCTGATGCCCAACTGATTGATCGTATCGCTTGCCACACCGATAACGGCGGAGATAGTCTGCGATCCGGCAAGCAAACCGGCGGCTTCGCCTACGTTGTACCCCATGATTTTGGCTAAAACCCACGGTGCCACCAAGCTCACGATGCACATCAGCACGGAGAACCCCACTTGCGGCAGTCCGTCCTTTTTCAATCCGCGGAAGAACTGCGGCCCTACCTTATAGCCGACGGCAAATAAGAAAAGCAGAAAAAACACGGCCTTCATCGGACCGTCCACGGTGATGTTCAATTGTCCCACCAATACTCCGACAAGGAGTACGCTGGTCACCGTTCCCAAGGTAAACTTACCTATTTTAAGCCTGCCCAACCAGAATCCCGCAAAGAGAGTGAGGAAAATAGCAAGCTCAGGGTGTACCCTTAGTTGATTAATAATCCATTCCATAATTAAGTTGTTGTTTAGGTTATGTTACTAAAACAGTTATTGTGCGGAAAGAGTTTGCTACTCGATGCAGATTTATTACTTTTGCACTTTCAAAATAAAACTAACCGTATTCTATATGAAATCAGACATTGAAATAGCCCGCAGTATCGAGCTGAAGAAAGTAAAGCAGGTTGCCGAAAGTATCGGAATCCCTCGCGAGGAAGTAGAAAATTATGGCCGTTATATCGCAAAGATTTCCGAACAACTTATCGATGAAGAGAAAGTAAAGAAGAGCAATCTCATCCTAGTGACCGCCATCACAGCCACCAAAGCGGGTATCGGCAAAACTACAGTCTCCATCGGCCTTGCCTTGGGGCTCAACAAAATAGGGAAGAAGGCGATTGTCGCATTGCGCGAACCGTCTCTCGGTCCATGTTTCGGAATGAAAGGCGGAGCGGCCGGCGGCGGATATGCCCAAGTGCTCCCGATGGATAAGATCAACCTCCATTTCACCGGTGACTTTCATGCCATCACCTCTGCCCACAACATGATCTCCGCCTTGTTGGACAATTATCTTTACCAGAATCAGTCCAAAGGATTCGGACTGAAGGAAATTCTTTGGCGGCGTGTGCTCGATGTTAACGACCGCTCGTTGCGCAGCATCGTTGTCGGTCTCGGGCCGAAGACAAACGGTATTACCCAAGAGTCCGGTTTCGACATCACACCCGCTTCGGAGATTATGGCAATTCTTTGCCTCTCAAAAGACGTGAACGACCTGCGCCGCCGTATTGAGAATATCCTGCTCGGCTTCACCTATGATGACAAACCTTTTACCGTCAAAGACTTGGGAGTGGCAGGAGCCATTACCGTATTACTGAAAGACGCCGTTCACCCCAATCTTGTCCAGACCACGGAAGGTACTGCCGCTTTCGTACACGGTGGTCCGTTCGCCAACATCGCTCATGGATGCAACTCTATCTTGGCCACCAAGTTGGCGATGACTTTCGGTGACTATGTAATCACGGAAGCCGGATTCGGTGCCGACCTTGGAGCAGAGAAATTCTATAATATCAAATGTCGCAAGAGTGGACTCCAACCGCGCCTGACGGTAATCGTCGCTACCGCACAAGGACTGAAGATGCATGGCGGTGTCAGTCTCGACCGCATCAAGGAGCCCAATATGGAAGGACTGAAAGAAGGATTGCGCAACCTTGACAAGCACGTCCGCAACCTCCGCTCTTTCGGGCAGACGGTGATTGTAGCCTTCAACAAATTCGCTACCGATACGGACGAGGAAATGGAACTGCTTCGCGAACATTGCGAGCAATTAGGTGCGGGCTTTGCCATCAACAACGCTTTCAGTGAAGGCGGAGAGGGGGCAGTGGATATGGCGCGTCTGGTGGTGGATACTATTGAGAACAACCCGTCCGAACCTCTGCATTATACCTACAAAGATGAGGACAGCATCGAGCAAAAGATTGAGAAAGTGGCGTCCAATATCTACGGTGCGAGCGTCATCACATATAGCAGCATTGCCCGCAACCGCATCAAGCTGATTGAGAAAATGGGAATCACCCATTATCCTGTCTGCATTGCCAAAACGCAATATTCATTCTCTGCCGACCCCAAGATTTATGGTGCAGTGAATAACTTCGAATTCCACATTAAGGATATTGTCATCAATAACGGTGCGGAGATGATTGTGGCGATAGCTGGAGAAATTCTCCGTATGCCGGGACTGCCGAAAGAACCGCAGGCATTGCACATCGACATTGTAGATGGCGAAATAGAAGGATTGAGCTAAAAGAGAGCCCTTTAAAAGAGTACTCGAAATAATTATTATTGCATAAAAATCCCCGTCTTTCTCTACAGGTTTCCCAAAGAGAAAGACGGGGAATTTATTTTATGCTTGACTAACTTTGCTTATCAACTGATCAAATCAATCGGTCAAAATCAACTTATCAATAAGCAAAAAGAGGATATTTCTTCATTGTCTCATTGACACGTGCACGAACCTGTGCGATAACCTCTTCATTATCTACATTAGACAGTACCGTCTCAATCATTTCAGCGATTTCGAGCATCAAATCTTCCTTGGCACCACGAGTCGTAATGGCGGGAGTACCCAGACGGATACCGGAAGTCTGGAAAGCCGAACGGCTGTCAAACGGAACCATATTCTTGTTGACAGTGATATCGGCAGCCACCAATGCTTTCTCAGCCACCTTACCAGTCAAGTCAGGATATTTGCTGCGCAAGTCTACCAGCATAGAGTGATTATCCGTACCGCCGGAAACGATGGTGAAGCCACGGTCTATAAGAGCCTGAGCCAATACAGCCGCGTTTTTCTTTACCTGTTTGGCATACTCCTTGAACTCCGGTTGCAGGATTTCACCGAAAGCTACAGCCTTGGCAGCAATCACGTGTTCAAGCGGTCCGCCTTGGATACCGGGGAATACGGCGGAATCCAACAACTGAGACATCATCTTGATTTCACCCTTCGGAGTCTTCTTGCCCCACGGATTGGGGAAGTCCTTACCCATCATGATGACACCGCCGCGAGGTCCGCGCAAGGTCTTATGT
>CAKUYM010000117.1 GCA_934716785.1 uncultured Bacteroides sp.
GAAGCTAAATATTTGTTATGTCTTAATCCTTATTATATTGGAAGTTACTCTATGAGAAAAACTTATCTTAGACAATACGGAGTCTATATAAGTCTTAATCCTTATTATATTGGAAGTTACTCTATGAGCGTGACGGACTCAAATATAACGGATATAGTAGTTAGTCTTAATCCTTATTATATTGGAAGTTACTCTATGAGCCATATTGGGGCTTCATTATCCATATCAGTTATGAT
The DNA here is from genome assembly GCA_934716785.1 of uncultured Bacteroides sp. GTDB lineage: Bacteria > Bacteroidota > Bacteroidia > Bacteroidales > Bacteroidaceae > Bacteroides. The sequence goes on from CAKUYM010000117.1 coordinate 237, forward strand.
AGTCTTAATCCTTATTATATTGGAAGTTACTCTATGAGCTTGCAGTAGAAATGTGTAAGTATCCTGAGCATAAGATGTCTTAATCCTTATTATATTGGAAGTTACTCTATGAGACGAGTTGAGCACAAACAAGAATCTGTTTACAACACGGTCTTAATCCTTATTATATTGGAAGTTACTCTATGAGCGTCATTGACGCGGTGTATGGTCAGCAATGGTCTAGTCTTAATCCTTATTATATTGGAAGTTACTCTATGAGTTCGCAGGCAGTGGGAAACTGGAAGATTGCTACGGTCTTAATCCTTATTATATTGGAAGTTACTCTATGAGTATACAATTCCTTGCTTTAATGGCACAAAAAACATCTGTCTTAATCCTTATTATATTGGAAGTTACTCTATGAGATTTATCCAGTTCCCATTCGCAGGCAGTGGGAAAGTCTTAATCCTTATTATATTGGAAGTTACTCTATGAGATGTCATTGACAACGGTGACAGATATGAGGGCGCATGTCTTAATCCTTATTATATTGGAAGTTACTCTATGAGTACGGTAGTTCGTACAGCAATGAGGATTTATGCTTCAGTCTTAATCCTTATTATATTGGAAGTTACTCTATGAGACATAGAAAGGAAGTTCTAAGCTATGGAAAAGGAATGTCTTAATCCTTATTATATTGGAAGTTACTCTATGAGCCATATTGGGGCTTCATTATCCATATCAGCGATGATAGTCTTAATCCTTATTATATTGGAAGTTACTCTATGAGGCATTAACAATTGTCCTCAACAAGGCATTGCCACAATGTCTTAATCCTTATTATATTGGAAGTTACTCTATGAGAATGTAAAATGGGAAGATGAAAAACCAACGGAAGTTGTCTTAATCCTTATTATATTGGAAGTTACTCTATGAGTTATCAAGTCACAGATTACTGTATTCGTGTACACGACGTCTTAATCCTTATTATATTGGAAGTTACTCTATGAGTTTTAAGCATTAATAGGTTATGATAAATCATAAATGTCTTAATCCTTATTATATTGGAAGTTACTCTATGAGAAATATTCTTTCGGTTGCACAATTGGACTACTTTCGGTCTTAATCCTTATTATATTGGAAGTTACTCTATGAGTATTCTTTCGGTTGCACAATTGGACTACTTTCGGAAAGTCTTAATCCTTATTATATTGGAAGTTACTCTATGAGTTATTTTTAAGATTACTTATCGTGAAGACGGTAGGTTGTCTTAATCCTTATTATATTGGAAGTTACTCTATGAGACAATTATGAGTAGACAAATTTTTAAAGCAAGAGTAGTCTTAATCCTTATTATATTGGAAGTTACTCTATGAGGTAGCTACGATTGGTATATCGCTGTAGGAAAAGATGAGTCTTAATCCTTATTATATTGGAAGTTACTCTATGAGAGCAAAACTCTATTTTCTGAATGCTATCATAATACTCTAATCATTATTACACTGATAATAAACTGTTTGAAATTCATTACAATCCATATACCATCAGCGAAAAACAACACAAAATACAATAATACATACAAAAAGAGAAAAATACCCTCCTTTTAATTGGGGTGCAAAGGTAAACAATATTTCAAAGAACGAAAATATAAATATTCTAAAAAAACAAGGTGTTTTTAGAATTCATTATAATATCAATATCTATTGACTTCCCGATAATCTTCATTGAGCGAAGAAAATCAGTAGATATCGGTACAATCATAATGCTATCATGATTATCATAACAAGCCTGTACTTCTGATAAATCTGAACGGATCTGTTCATAATCCTGATTATTCAAATCTGCCAAGAAAATAGAACGCTGAACACGAAAACAGCCCTTTCGCAACAAATACTTAGCAACTTGGTTGCGCACCTTATTGCTTTCTATATCGTACATGACAAAAAATAACATATTCAAAGAATTTCTTTTGGGAGTATTTAATAAGCCTATCAGCTGCTTGATACGTTCATCCAAACTTTCAATAGAAGAAAGATCATGCCGGTGATCATAAATCATCTGATTATTATCGATACCGGCATGCATCAGCTTACTCATCTTCTGCGGAAATGTCAACTCTTTCTTTTTGCTTTTTCCCATATACTAATCAAATCATTCCGTTAGTCAACAAATAAGATGTTATCAAATCAGCCAATAGCTTATTAAATTCATCCGATGTTCCACTACGAGGTGACTGAACGACACTAAAGCCACGCTTTCCATAAAACAAATTGATTTCGCCTAACCGCATACCCATTTTACAACGAATCTTCTTGGCATACTGAATATTTACTATCTCATAAACATTCACCCCAGTCTCTTCTATGTACTTCTTCAAATCAGTTATTATATCATCCAGGCATTCCGGCACATAAGGAGCCTTCTTATTTTGCAACTTCTGTTTCAAGTCAGGTCGCAACAATTGTTTTATCCGATTTATAGTTTCTTGATCGGGATCTTTTATCTTTTCATCGGAAGATGACACTGCCGGCTTTTCCTTTTTCACCTGTTGCTCCAATTCATGTTTCAAATCAAACATGGAAGTAGAATCAGAAGTGGGCAGATAAGTATTCATGTCTACCGGAACTGCCTCTGCACAATAATAAGCATGCGGATCAATGCTGATAAAACATGCCCGACAAACATCACTGGTACGCTCATCAATCACTTGTTCCAAATGATACTGCTTTGAAAAAGCCAACAAAAACGCTTTATAAAACAAGGAATAGATTCCGGCGTCATAGCAACGTTCCTTCAAGCGGAACAATACTTTCAACCCATCCTCGCTCGGAGATAAAAAAGAAAGTACAACCCTTTCATCCCGCTCCACCTGCTCACGAACCGTAGACAAATTCAGCCCTTTTTCTGAGATATGATCTACATCGACTATGAAGTATTCTGTATAAGCAAAGTTCTCTGTCCGCCGATAAGGTGGATTAAACATTCCGCATACAATATAAGGAAGTCCACGCTTCAGCACTTTGTACTGTTTTTCATCCAAGCTTCTCACAATACGCAATTGATGAATGCGTGACTTCATCTCCTCTTTCGGATTCCGAAGGCTATGATATAAATAATCAACTGTAACCTTTCTGAGCATATCCGAATCTCTCAAAAGATTTACTCCGGCAGACAACATATCCTATTCATATTTTTTAAATAATTGAGCTAAATCCTGCACATAAAGTTGAATTTGAGTCAGGCGTGAGCGATTCACCCCTTTTACCGTAATTATCTCGTCCAAATAATCATTTAAAGATTGAATAAGAACACGCCGTCCCAATGCTTCCAACCAGTAAGAGCCATCCTCACGAACCGAATAGTATTCATCCGTCACTACTTGCTGAACAATCAAACTATATACCACATAATCTACCCAAATCCGATAAAGTTCTATCACATCATACACCAATACCGGACGATTATAATCATCTCTATGCAATATGCCAATGTAAGGGTCGATTCCGGCTTTTATCAAAGCTCCTTCTATTTTACCATATAAAACGCCGTAGCCGTAGTTCAAGAAAGCATTCACAACATCCATAGCCGGATGTTGAGTACGTACCTCAAAACGATATTCTTCCGGAATCAAATCATTCAATGTTTCGAAATAAATCTTTGACGCTACACCTTCCCACCCTCTCAACTGGGCGGCTACATCCGAGACTATCTCGGCATTCAAAGAAGCTATCTTTGTTCGATAGTCCTCCAAGCGGGCTATACTCTTTTCGCGTTTCTGACAGATAGCCGTATCATCTGTCCGCATCATCAACAACAAAGCTTGCTGATTCTCTATCTTACGACGAATAATGTCTTTAATCCATTGCAGGGCATCGTTCGAGAATGTAAAATTCAGCTGTCCCTTGCGGATAGTAGAAACAGAGCCATACTTCGGACTCCAGATTCTTCCAACCGGCATGCCGGACTTATCCATAAACAGGATTTCTATCTCATTCTCTATAGCAAGCATCACCGCATCACTCGTAATCTGCGCTCCTCGCCCAATCTGTATAGACTTTATTCCGGCCACAGGGATTCGCTGTCTCCCATCCTTATGAGTAATAACAAATCCCTCATTATCCCTATTAAGAGAGGTTCCGAATGTATTCAAGACCAGTTCCATCTTCTATCGTTTTAAATTACCCAAAAATCATCTACAATATACAATTCCTGCTTGGCACGAGTCATTGCCGTATAAACCCACTGATATACATAAGGCTTTGCCATGCCTGGCACTGAACGGGGGATATCAAGAAATACGTATTCCCATTCTCCTCCTTGGGCTTTATGGCAAGTCAGCGCATAGCCAAATACAGCTCTCAAGGCGTTCAGGTAAGGATCTTTCATCATCTGTCGATTAAATTCATCTCTTCCTTGACGAATTCCTTTCCTTTTCATACGTATATAGAAATCTATAAACAGTTCTTTTTGTTGGATTTGCGAAAGATTGGTTTGGTTCTGGTATAAGATGTCCGCAATCATCAGCTGAGAATAGCTTTTCTCTGTGAACAGTTCTTTCACCGTCACATTCAAGAATGTCAGTCCAGCCCGTATTTCTTTATGAGTGACAGATTCTACAACAACCAAATCACCATTCATCAGTCCTGATATATAGTTATTCTGCGTCACTAACAGCAAATCACCGACAGTCAATGAAGCACAGCCTATACCTAAAGACGGACGGACGATTTGAGTTATCGTATCACATTGCCGATTGGAAAAACATAGCAAAGTGGAGTTATTCAGTCCTTTTTTCTTTATCCGCTGTATGTACAACTTTAACAGTTCAGCCTGACTTTTTACGATATGTATATTCTTACAACCACGAAATGGGAATTTAGCCCACTTCCACGGTTGAGGATTAGCATACAAGCGTCTCATCTTTTGAGAAGAAAGCACTATATCATTACCTTTATCTTGCCGCACGATTTCAGTCAATTCGACTTCCGGTGCCAAAATAGAGAACACATCCTTAAAATATTGAGGAGATAATGCCGGAGATGCCTTTTGAGAGATAGGAGGAAGTTGGCAAGCATCACCGACAAACAGGAATTTTCCTTTCGAATCATAATCCAACAAATCTTTCAACAATCTTCCGCTTCCGAAAGATGCCTGCACTGCTGTAGCATCTTCTTTGTCAGAAATCATCGAGGCCTCATCCACAATATAATACCACTCCTCAGTCCTATCAGCATGAGAGACAGGATTCAACTCAAAATTAAGTAGCAATTGTCCGCTTGAATCAGCCCCCTTTGCTTCACGCTGGCGTACCAGATCCTCCAAATTCTGATTCAAATCATTGTATTTATAGATTGTGCCATGTACGGTAGACGCTTGCTGACCGGTCGTGTTACTCAGTATTTTTGCTGCTCTACCAGTAGAAGCCAGTAAGGAAAAGTGTAAGTTACGACGTTTCAATTCTTCAATCAAGACCTTCATCATCGTTGTTTTACCGGTACCCGCATATCCTTTCAGAATAAAGACTTTCTTATTCTTACTACGAATAAAATCCTGCAACAGTTCAAAAGCCCGTTGCTGTCCATTATTCAATACTATTTTCTTATTTGCTGCCATATTCCCTGAAGCGTTCAAAATCAAAAATAACTTGCTTGATGCTGCCATCTACGATCTCAACCTGCCGTTCGGCACAAGAAGCAATACAACGAATGCCGCTATTGCGCAATTTATCTATCATAGAACAAGAAAATGTAAACTCTCCCATCACATGGACTGTCAGTTGGCGGTTTTCGCCCATGCTTTGGATTTTATCAAAATATTCTCCTACCAAGCGTTCGATCTCTGCTTCATCACAAGATGGATTTATATTCGGAAAAGGCAAATCTACGCACTCGCCATAGACTTCTGCCGCAGCCCGCTGTTTCTGTCCCCATAAAGAATAAGGGTGATTAGATAGATTTATCAGTAATTTCTCGCCCATTTCCGGTACAACCGGCGTTTCCAATGGTTGGTCGAGTATCGAAAAACAATCATCTATTGTTTCTTGAAGTTGGTTAATAAGCTGTGTTGCTCCAACTTTACCTATAAAACCGGCATGATTAATCTGATTTCTATTCGTTGTCATTTTCCCGTACGGCTGCCGCAATTGCTTTACCCACTCTAATGAAAAGAATGCCCTACTTAATAAACGGTGTCGGGTTAAGGTCGTATTCCATTCTTTCTCATCACGCATGGAATCTACATCAATTCCTAAAATAGAAGCTATATAATCCCGAAATTCTCTTTCCTTTGCAAATGGATTAACCGTATTCATTCTTTCGCATAGAATTGTGATGATGGATTCTTGCCCCAAAGTATAAGCCTGCTGTATCATATTATATTTAATACACCAATTAATAGCATGTCGCAGATTATCAATCGAATCGTCTGAGAACTGTATAATTCCATCTTTCAGGCTTTGTAGAATTTCTTTTATAGGTTGTGGGAAGCTACTGTCTAATGCCATATCTATATGTTGTTTGACAGCAACCACAGCAGTTCCCTTTAACAGTTCACGTCCTCGACAGGTCGCTATACTTTTTTCAAAATCATTGATGCTATTCTTTAATTTTATGATTGCGTCTTTTACTCTTCTGTCCTTTTTGGTCGCTATGGGCAAATGGTTAGTTACAGAAGCTATAGAAGTAGTCAAGTCCCCCATTTTTCCGAAGTTCTTAAAATTTGCAGCAGCAAAAGTCCACTCTTGCAAAGCAACCAAGGGCAACAAATCAATAATAGGAGCTTGATTCGTCTGCAAATCACGTGCTTCATAATTACCGTAAGATATATGCCTAACGGTTATATCTTTCAAAAACTTCGCATAATTCCCAAAGACCAAAATTAACATTGGAAGATAACGGAAACTGTGAGTCAAGTCAATATATAACTCATCACCATCTTTTAATTCATCGAAAAGCTTCGTAAAAATCTGCCACATTTCTTCTTCATTCTTCCCATCAGGGATGGATATGTCATGAATAGAACAAGGCAAATTCATTTCTTTCAAAACTGCCTGCAAGCCTTTATAGGCTTCTTCTTTATTTGTCTGGAAGTTTTTCCGAGAAGTGATTCCTATATCCCAATTATTCTTTCGGGAGCCATCTGTCAATAAAACAAAGACAGCATCGTCCGCACTCCAATGAGCTACATCAATATGCTCCATAGTAGCTTGTTGTACGAAACGAGTCTCCGAAGAGATAAAGTCATCTTTTACATAACTACAGGAACCATAAAATCCGGTTCCCAAAACGGATATAAAAACTTTTCGATTCATTGTTTATTATTGTTTCTATTTTTTATTAATAGCAAATAGCTCTTGTTCCAATTTTAGATGCAACAGTTCCTGAACAGTAAAAAATGATCGGTTGCAATCTTGAATGCTAAATGATAAAATGCCACTATCCTCACATTTCTCCGCAGCCGTATCTTTCATTTTTGCATCGGTCACGAATAAAGCCTTGCAGGCCATTCCACCATAGTTCTTCACAGCTGTTCTAAATTTATCAATATCGGTAATGTTACTTATCTGAGTTTTACACTCTACAAACAAAAGACGATTCCCTGTATTTACAACCAAGTCAATCTCATTCTTTGGATTCTGTTCTGCATTATAAGGGAACTTGACATTCATTCGAATTTCCTTTGCATACTGCCATGTAGAAAGCAGACTCGCAACTTCATACTCAAACCATCCTGTATGAAAAAACAGGCTAAATAAGTGTGGGGAAGTAAGCGTATCACTCAATATTTCTGATTTGCGATTTTTCAGAAAGATCTTAATCGTCTTGGCTCCTTTATCCCACTCTATCTGACTGCCATCTTCTAAATGCCAACAACCGGTCTTCTTTTGTTTCAACTCATTCTCCCATATTTTATTAGGAATAGAAAAAGCCTTAAACCCTTCATGAGAATGGCGGCGAAGCTTTTTAATCCTATCTACACAGTTTTTATCCATTTCTGTATAATCCTGAAACAACGAATAGGACTCAGCTTTCGTTCCATTCAGACGAAATACAGAATCTGTATCAAATGAAACTGTAGATTGGTGCTTTTCCAAAGACACAAGATCGCAAACGTAATTATTCTGATCGATGTAAATCAGCTTAGCATTGGGATGTCCCTTAAAATATTCATAAAAAGCAATAGACCACAACTTAGTTCCACCGGTTATATTCACAGTATAAGTATCATCCGAAGAAAGTTGCGGAAAGTTCTTTTCCAATTGACTATAAATACGTTGAATATCAACCGGTTCAAATTCAAGTAAGTGCGTTTTCACACTAACTTCTTGCTGTATGCGTTCAGCTTCTTCTTTTGATTGAGAAGAGTGAATCAATAAAATCCCATCCGGCTGCAGTTCTAAAATACCCAGATATACAGGATAAGATTGCCCTCCGATTAAAGCTATGTGAATATGAGCCATTATTCTGTTAGTATTGACAGTTTTACAAATCCAAGTACATCACACTCTTCATCAACCCGCCTTGTTTTTGGAAAATGAAATTGTGTATAGAGTTGATTATTGCGACGAGCAGCAGGGATAACCGTTGTCTCAAAAGTAGCCCAATTTTCAGTCCACGCACCGGTTATAAAACGCCAACCGGAACCTGCACCGATACGTAAAACACACTCTTTGCCAATTTGGCAATGTTTTACTTCATTTAATAGCACTCTCATTTTTTTCAAATAGTCATCTACCTTTCCGCTATCATCTCTATCTTGCCGTTCCATCCAATATGAGATTTCTTGTTCTATCAATGTTTGGGTATGCTGATTGATTGTTTGAAACAAATCAGAAAATGTTCGCATACAGTCAGGAAGTAAAGCAGTTGCACTTTTAGCTTTCTCATAAAATTCTGTCTTCAATCTCAATTCAAAAGTCGCTTCATCATCCGGAGACAAGACTTCCACTAATTGTGATTTTGTCATATCCCAAAAGCCGGCTTTTCCCCGTTCATTGATATTCACCATACGAACGGCTGCCTCATAATTTCTACCGAACAAAGCGTCACCAATATGCAAAAAACGAAACACATCAGAATTAGCATCCTTTCCAAAGAGTCTTTCCTCTATTGCTTTAGCTGTCACTTTTCCGCGCTTATCTCTTGCATATTGTTCCAATCCATCTCTATCTTGGCTTATACTTGCCAAAATAGCTGTACGAATCGCTCCTTTTATAGAACTACCCGGTATATAAGGCCTGCCCAATCCATCGTGAATGTATTCTTTCAACGTATCTGTCGGCTTTATCGTATTTGTCCATAACAAAATGGTACGACGAGAATATTGTTCAAGCTTCGCTGAAGGAGCAAATTGGTTCACAATCTGATCTGTAGGACGTCCTCCGTCAATCGCTGTCACCCATGCGTCCAGATTCTTTTCTCCAATCAATGCCAATACCCGCTTCGGATCAATTATACTTATGATAGAATCACCATCTGCATCTTTTCCCCGAATAAAATCACTTCCATATTGATATGTTTCTCCTGAGCCAATATGGACTGATGTCAAGGTCGTTATTTTTACTTTACTCATAGCTAATTCAATTTAACAGGTAAGCAAAATGGACGTCCGCTGCGTAGAACTGCATGCATCCGGTCATCATTCCAATCGGGTCGCAAATCCACGACCTTGCCTTTTAATGGCTGCATAGTAGGAAATACCGAACCTACTCCAAATGCATATATAGATTTCTTACGCAAATGTCGCAAATCGTCCTCCCGACTTCCCGCCATATATCCACCACGTAACAATAATGTGTACTTTGACTGTGACAAATTCAAAGACCCAATTTCATCTTTGCCCGGAATATATAGAGACAACAATTGCGTTGCATTTGCATCTCTGATATCGTCCACCGAAAGAGTATCAGTTTCAACTGAAAACTTTCCGCCTCCCACATTTTTATCCGTACCCAATCCTGTCTCCCCCAAGAAGGTAAACAACCGAATTATTTCTTCTAACAAATCATCTTTGGCATCTGTCAAACAATATAATCCAGCTTTTCGATCAAAAAACTTCCAATCAAAGAAGAAAGGCTCTGCGTCTTCTGCTGCTCTTGAAACACAGACTCTTTCACTTACTTGTGATTCGCAAACAGAAATACGGTCTTGTTTTTTCAGCAATAAATCCCCTTGGATCTGTCGGACGCTCTCTAACTCCACAGTTTCTCCTCTCGCCAGTTTCTGCCAAAGTTCTGATTCTATATAATGAATCTTCTTCAAACTCTTCCGATATTCTGATTCCGCTTTCCCCCGCACTGTCACCTTTATCCTCCCCTGCATTTTAGGAAGGAAATAACGATTCTCATAAAAGGGAAAAGCTGAACTTAATAAAAATGAAGAAAGAAATGAATCCAAATCCTCCGACTGCCCCATCTGTGCCCTTATAGCTGCCAAAGCGGATAAAAGGGTATCCGACTGCAAGTCTGAAGCCGAGAAATCATAATTCTCCTTTCCCGTACCGATATGCAAAGGAGAAAAATGAGTCATTTTTATTATGGTAAACGTAGCCATGATCAATACGTTTTAGGTTCTTCATTCACAATTTTTATTGAGACCTGTCCATATCCCCGTGAACCATGTCCTCCCAAATAATCGTCTTGCAAAAGAGCAATGGCCTGCTTTATTGTTTCTTTCAAAGAAGCCTCATCTTCTCCTTCAAAAATATTCAAGACCATATTCAATTTGAACTGAGCCCCAGCCGGAACACGCTCAAATGTTCGTGGGTTTGCTTTGGCTGTAATCCGGTCTATTGCCGACTCAGTCTTACTCTCCGTGTAAGGAAGATCTGTATGGCTAAAGTCTGGAACATCTTTCCGATTTAATCCATATATTTCCAGTTCATCCTCTGTATCCAGTTCTGTAACCATCACTGAATCTCGTACAATCAAACGAGATGGATGTCCATGTTTACCAACGTCAGCCGAAACCCCAAACAATGCTCCAGCTTTTGTTTCTACATTGTTTGTTGGCTGACCCTCATTTGTTTCTCCGTTCACGATTTCTACCAATGCACGCATTTTCCCTTTCAATGAGCTTCCCGGTATATATGGAATATTGTCAATTGGATTACGTACCACAAAGTTATCAGGGCCACCTATATTCAAAGATGCATTTGTTCCACCAATATGTAAACCGGTCTTTAATGTGATGACTCCGGTATAAAATATTTTTTTTTGTAATTTTATTGTTGCCATAATCTATGTTTTAAATGTATTAGTTAATCTCCTTCATTCGCCTTATGATAAGCCAATATAG
>CAKUYM010000118.1 GCA_934716785.1 uncultured Bacteroides sp.
CGGCTAAGGCACGGCTATAGTTGGCGAGAATAGCCACATCCTTTATAGAGGACGATTGCAGTTCATAACCTGTATTGACGGGATAGATAGCCGGAAAACCTTTCTTTGATTCATCATAGGAAGTATAGTCACACCATAGTCTGAACATATGCGGAGTCAACCCCTTGAAAACCGGATGGTAAGGACGTTCCAGGTTAATATTCATGCCGTCCTTATAGGTCAGGGACGATGATAGATAGGTAGGATCATTATTGCTGTCTTTTAGGAACTTTATTTTTATGGGTAACCAAGATTGGTTAATAGTATCGTTGGCAGTATCTTGGTTTTGTTCAAGAAAGATGACCCGTCCCCCTTTATTGACAAACATCTTCAGATTTTCGGTTTGTTTGTCAAGATTATCATCCCACGAATCTTTTCCGATGATAAACGTGGATTTCCGGGGAAGTTCAGCCAATGAACGTATCGATTTCACCGGATACCCTTTACTTTGCAGATAATGCAATGTCTGCTGTTTGGGGGCAGTGTCATATACAAAAAATGTAGTTCGTGTGTCCAGTGCACTGTTCCAGTCCTTTCCGGCAATGAATAATTCACTCTCATTGTATGACACTTTCTGACTTTTGGAGTAAATCTCTCCTTTTAACAGATAGTTTCCGGTAGGCAGATCTTGTGGAATATGGATAGTCAGAGACAATTTGCCGGTTTCATAATAGGGAACAGACGGGAATTCATTATCTCCGGATATTACTTTTTTGCCATCTTGCTCAATCCACCAGTATAAGCGTACATCTTCCAAATCATTGCCGTAATCATCATCATTCACTACGTGCGCCACAACAGAAAGTTTGTTTCCTGCGTATATTTGCGATTGCCAGTTCTCCCAACTCAATAATATAGGTTGATAACTGAGTTGATACTGTCTTGCAGCCGGTTTGGGCTTCATGTCGGCAAAAGATTTTACCCCATCCCAATTATGAAATACGATAGTGAAAGGCATTGTACCAGCCAGACAATCATTCTGGCTCCTCAAACGGCGAAACAGTTCCGTTGCATTTTTCAGAACGAATGCTTGATAAGCCATAGCGGCCTCTGCTTGTTCCGAATCGGGCAAATGCCCTGTCCAGCATTTTTGAGCCCCCGGTTGTTTGGTTCTCGAACAAAGATTAAATCGTCCGTCTATACCGGTATAGTTGCCTACGCACTCAGTGAAAGTGATGGGCTGTGTCTTCCCCGGATTTTGCCACATACTCTTATCACGCATATTCAGATAAGTGAGGAAAGTATTGTAATACCATCCCCAATATCTGTGTACGTCATAAATGTCCGCAGACTTCCCTAAACCATAGCCGGCATTGCCTATATACAGACGTGTGCTATCCCATTTTTGGAGTTCCTGATGCATTCGGGCAAGAAAATCCCTGTATAAGTCGCCCACCTTCCCTTCGTAGGGCATTTCGTTGGATAAGATATAAATCATGACAGAGGGATGAGAGGTGAACGGACCTAAGTCTATTTCCTTGTAGGTCTTAAGCGACAACTCAAAATCTTGCGGAGGGGCAGTCTTTGTTGCATGTTTGGGGCGACCGTACCGACCGGCAAATATCATCATTCCTTCTTCATCGCATACATCCATCCAGTTCTGACTATCGGGGATGCGAATGATATTTATGTGCAGGCTTTTCATATAGCGCACATAGTCACGGGCAAACTCTTTGCTCTGTTCCAGTTGATCAGGTATGCCGCGTCCCGGTGGGTTTATGGCATTACCGCGCAGATAGATTGGTTTTCCGTTTAAGTAGAAAGTGCCATTACGCATTTCAAACTTTCTGAATCCGATTCTTTTTCGGAAGGTCTGTTTCCCCGCTTTTAGTGTAAGATTGTAAAGCACTGGTGAGACCGGGCTCCATAATTTCGGAGTTAACTGATCTATGGTCAGTACTATCGTCGTATCGGTTTTATGAGTAAAGAGATATTCCTTGGAAAAACTGCATAGCCTTTCTTTGTTCTGTGAGTCGGTAATAGTCGTTTCAAGTAATAATTGTTCTCCCGCTTCTGCAGATAAGGCCACTTCTATTTTAATACTATTATCAGAGGTAATAGGAGTAATCCCTTGTATATCGGCAGTAACCGGTAGTGTCGGGAGTAACAGACATAAGATGCCTAATAATTTTTTTTTCATGATATTGCTGATGTTTTTTGGGTATTCTTGTTTTCCTTTTTATTTTCTCCTTTTTGAAATTGCGTTGGTGTTATTCCGAATAGTGCCTTGAATCGTTTGATGAAATAGCTCGGAGAGTTGAATCCCACTTCATAGGCTATTTCCGAAATAGTTTTTGTATCCGACTGAATCAACAACATTTGCGCTTTCTTCAACCTCACGTTGAGAATAAAATCATTCGGAGTCTGCCCTGTTATTCCTTTCAATTTCAGGAACAACTTGGTGCGGCCGATATTTAAAGCCTGCGCAAACATATTCACATCGAAATCAGGATTATCGATGTTTTGTTCAATGCAGTTCACACACTGTTCCATAAATTGCTGGTCTGCGCCATTGGTTGCCAAGATATCGGCATTGTTATCCATTTGTTTGGCATATTTTTTCTGTAACAGTTTCCTGCCGTTTATTAAATTGTTACAGCGCATAAACAAATGCTTTACATTAAAAGGTTTGGTGACATAGTCATCCGCTCCCATTTTCAGACCTTGTACGGTGAACTCTTCCGCAGTCTGTGCGGTGAGTAGTATCACAGGTATATGTGAAGTTTCAAAGTTATTCTTGATCATCCTGCACATTTCTATTCCGGACATTTTGGGCATCATGATATCACTGAGTACAATATCGGGTTGAACCTCCTTGGTCTTTTCAAAGCCTTCCTCGCCATCTCTGGCTTCATAAACGGTGTACACTTTAGAGAATAAACGGACCAACAGCTCCCGCAGTTCTTCGTTATCCTCTACTATCAGCATCTTATTTGAAGGTCTTTCCGTCTTGTCGTAACTTTCATCTTCGGTAATCTCTTCTGTTATCTTTTCATCATCCGTTTTCAGTAATGAAATGCAGTCCGAATCAATATTCGGAGTTTCTACTTTCTGTGAAGCCGGGATATGGCTGTCACCTAAAGGCAGCTCTACGACAAAGGTCGTGCCTTCCTCTTTTAGGCTTCGGACGCTGATTTTCCCTTTATGAGCTTCAATAATACTTTTAGCAAGCGCCAGCCCGATGCCTGTACCTTTCTGGTTATCCGAACTGTCTACTTGATAGAAACGGTCGAATATTTTATTCAGATTCTCTTCGGCGATACCTGTTCCCGTATCCGAAATAAGTATCATGACACTATGTTCATACTCTTGTACCGACAATGAAACCGTACCTCCCAAAGGAGTATATTTAAAAGCATTGGACAGCAAATTATAAATAACCTTTTCCAGTTGCACCACATCAAACCATACATCCAATGAACGCTCTTTATTAAAATACTCGAACGTAATCTGCTTGCTTCTCGCATATTCTTTGAATGACAAATATATTTCATCCAAAAATGAATAGATGTTCTGCTTGCTATATTTAAATATCTCAAATCCTTGTTCCTGTTTTCTGAAATCGAGAAGTTCGGTAATCAGCCGTTTCATGCGTAATGTATTTCGATGAATGCTTACTAATTTGCCATACACTAACGGCTGGATATCATTTCGTTCCATCAACATCTCCAACTGGCTTGCGATCAAAGTAAGCGGAGTGCGGAACTCATGTGATATATTGGTGAAAAAACGGAGCTTGGATTGATTTAGCTCTTCTATCTGCTTCTTTTCTTTTTTCTCATATTCGAGTGAGGCTCTTAATCTCAGCTTGGACGAATAGAAACTTACTATTACATATACGGAGATAATCAGTACAATGATGTAAAGACAGTATGCACTTGTCGATTTATAGAAAGGTGGTTTAACCACAATATCTATTTCCTTGCAAATGCTTTCCCTACCGGAATACTCTTCCGAACTTTTTATCATCAGCTTGTATCTGCCCGGATTCAGATTTGTGTAAGTGATGCCTTTGCGGTACCCGGCACTCATCCATTCTTTATCAAACCCGTCCAGCTTATAGTAAATCCGATTTCTCAGAACAGATACATAGTTGGATAGCGAGAAATTAACCGTGATGATGGAGTGGTTGTGGTTCAGAGTGATTTGCGGCTGATACAAGATAGATTCGCTGAGAATGCCGGAACCGTCATTGGGCAATATAAGTTTGTTGTTGACTTCCAATGAGGTAAAATTCAATTGATAAGGTTTGACATATGAGTTCAACTCCTTTTCAAAGAAAGAGATCATCATCTTAGGACCGGACAGGAATATCTCATTATCATGGGCTACAAACAATCCGTAAGGATTCAATGCCGTCATCGGGAATCCGTTCTGCTTGTTATAGTTATAGAATCGTTCGGTCTCCGTATCAAAGCGTGAAAAACCTTGGTTGCTCGCTATCAGAAGATAGCCGGAAAGAGACTCGTTTATATCCAGAATATAATCGTTGATCAATTCTGAATTTTGCGAGTTAAATGCTTTGAATGTATTGGTTTCGGGTTGGTACAAGAATATCCCATCACCGGAAGAGCCTGCCCATATATTCCCTTTCTTGTCTTCAAAAAGCACATTTATGAGGTTGCTTCCTATGACTCTCCCTGAAGTATTGGGCACAAAATATTCATCTCGTTTATGAGTCGTTAAATTATATTTTACCAATCCCAAATAGTAGGAAAACCACAAATTGTTATGTTTGTCGAGATGCATATCAATGATTTGCCGGTTGTTGAGTTTGCTGTCTGCTAATAATTTGGTACATTCTCCGGTTTCAGGATTGAACAATCCGATGCCGTTATGGGTTGCCAGCAACAAACGTCCTTGATAGGGGATCACTTTTCGTACTATATCATTGATCAGAGAATTTTTCTTGCCGGGAATGTGCCTATAGTTGGTAAACTGCTTCGTTTTCAAATTCAACTTGTCCAATCCTCCTTTTAATGTCCCTATCCATAGAGTCTGATTTTCCTCATCCAAGTGCAAGGCCTGAATCGTATTGGATGCAAGTGAATTGCCTTGGTTGCTGTGTTTATATTCGATAAATGTCTTGGTTTTTCTATTAAGATAATTCACGCCCCCACCTTCTGTCGCAATCCAGATTCCTCCTTTTGAATCTTCTTTCATTCTTCCTGCATAGGGAGATGACAATTTGCCTTTTTGTGATTCGTCGGAATAATAATATGTATAGATTTCATAATCAGGGTTGAAAAGGTTGATCCCGCCATAGTAGGTACCTATCCAGAAAGTGCCCTGTTGGTCTTTCATCATACAAATGATGGAAGAATTGCTGAGGCTATAGGGCTTGTTGTCTTCGCTGTAATGAGTGATATTGGAGGCAGCGTCCAGTTTGTCCAATCCTTTGAAAGTCCCTATCCAATAATTTCCGTAGTTGTCTTCTACAATACAACGGATATAGTTGCTGGACAGCCCGTTTTTGTATGAGTCGTCTTGATAATTGGTTTGTACACCGTTTCTGTCCAATCGGAAAAGTCCGTCATCTTTAGTCCCTACCCATATATTATTTTTGGAATCTTCATAAATGCAGGTTATGTCTTTGTCGGGAAGATAATTGAGCCATTTTTTGTTACTGTCTATCATGTACATGCCTTTGTTCATTGTTCCGACATATAGGTTTCCCTCATGATCTTCGGTAATGCATGAAATGCGCACGTTGTTTAGGCTATAATAGTATTCCAGTTTATCTTCCGAGCGGTTGTATGTGAACAATGAGTCTTTCGTGCATACCCACAGCCGGGAGTTGCCGTAGTTGATAGCTTGGATATTATTGTTTCGGATAGTATGGAAAATATTCTTTCTGATATCATATTTCACTACGGCATATTTGCACCGGATATAGATATGCCCGTTTTTGTCGCCGCAGATGGTAGCTATATTATTATTGTACAAACTGTGCTTATCATTCTCTATCGGACGGAATACTTGAAAATCTGTGCCGTTATACCTATTCAGTCCATCTTTGGTCCCTATCCAGATAATGCCGAATTCATCTTGATAGATAGACGTGATTGTAGGTTGTGAAATACCATTCTCAACTCCGATTGCTTGGAAGTGTATATTTTGCCCCAAAGATAGGACGGAAATGAATAATAAAAGCAATGTGATATACTTCTTACACATATAATAAAGACCTTTAATGCAAGACAAAATTATTAATTATTCACGGAGTATGCCAAGTTAAACCGTCAGTTTAACTAATGCTACCTGTCGGAAATAACCGATGGAAAACAAAGGTAGTGTCGAATAAAAATCTTTAATATAAATATAGGACGATTATATATCAATATCGTACATCTTTGGTAGGCATTCCTCTATTATTTCTTTGCCCGATATTCTTTAGGAGATATTCCGACATATTGCTTGAAGTATTTCCCGAAGAACGACTGAGTGGGGAAATTGAGCTTTGTCGCGATTTCCTTGATGCTTAAGTCCGTATTGTCGAGCAGTTGCTTGGCTTCCGTGATAACGGTCTGTATAATCCATTGCAGGGCGCTGCTGCCGGACTTTTCTTTGATAACGGAAGAGAAATATCGGGCAGACAGGCACTGTTTGTCTGCATAGAAGCTCACATCTCGTTCCTGATGGTAGTATCGGTAAAGAGTAATCAGGAATTTTTGGAAAATCTTGTCTTTTTTGTCTTGCGGTAGTGGCGTTTGCGGTTTGTTGCTGAAATAAATATTTAGTAATTCGTAGCATATCACTTGCCCCCACGACTTGATTAATTCGGAGATTAAGTATTGTTTCTGACGGGAACCGCAGCAGATATTCTCCCTGTTAATTCGCTTTTCTATGGAATTGAACAGGTTTATTATATATATGTATTGCTCTTCAGTAAGCGACATGCAGGGATTCTCCCGCAGGTAAAGCAGGTTTTCCGAGTTGGCCACCTTGTTTACTATCGGTATGACATAATCCAAATCAACCTCAATCATGATTCCTTCCAGATTTGCGCTTCTTTGGCGTATCTGCAAAAGATTGGCCGCCGTATATATAAAAAGATTCCTTTTGTTGATTAAGTATGATTTTCCTCCGAGCAGTATTTCCGCTTGTCCTTCCTGACAAAGGAAAAGCCCGCACTGGTTAAACTCGGAGATGACGCATCCCTCTTTCATGGAGGTATCTTCCGGAGATATCGCAACATATTTGAATGGCATCGGTAGTTCCATATCCTCTTTTTGTTGAAGTGAATCTTTTCGCAAAGAAACAAACAAATAAATACAAATAGCAAACTTTTTCGGCTTTTTGTCTTAAATAACATACAAATAGAACAATTTTTCATCTAAATCAACCTTTCTACTCATGCCTGCATGGAATACTTTTGTGGCGACTAAATAACAAATGAAAATATGAGACGATTAGACTTCTTATTAACAGGAATTATCGTAGTTCTGTTGACTTCGTGCGGACAACGTGCACAGAACGTAGACAGTAAGCCGGCAGTGAAAATCGACACCGTACTTTCTGCCGACAAGCAGATTGCTTTGCAGTTTCCCGGTCGGGTAAAGGCGGCACAAGACATAAGCCTGTCTTTCAGGGTGAGTGGTATTATCCAACGTATGTATGTAAATGATGGCGCTTATGTGCGTAAAGGACAATTATTGGCAGAATTGGATCCGGCGGATTATCAGATCCAACTGGATGCGGCAGAAGCTGAATACCAAAGCATAAAAGCGGAAGCAGAACGCGTGATGGCGCTTTATAAGGAGAATGTGACGACACCGGATGCCAACGATAAGGCTGTGTACGGGTTGAAGCAGATTACCGCCAAATATAATCATGCCAAAGATCAGTTGGCATACACCCGCCTGTATGCTCCTTTCAGCGGATACGTGCAGAAGCGTCTTTTTGATTCTCACGAAACGGTGGCTGCCGGCATGCCTGTCATTTCCATGATCAGTGAGGGCAGTCCGGAGGTGGAGATTAATCTTCCGACAGCCGAATATATCCGTCGGCAGCAGTTCACCCGCTACTATTGCACATTCGATGTTTATCCTCATCAAAAATATCCTCTGGAACTGATCAGTGTCACGCCTAAGGCAAATGCCAACCAGTTGTACACCATGCGGCTTCAGTTGAAGAAAGAAGACAAGCAGGCAATTCCTTCACCCGGTATGAATACGATGGTCACCATCGAATGCAGCGAGGGTAATGTACGCAACCTGTCGGTTCCCGGCGGGGCTATTCTTCGTGAAGGCGGACGTACGAGCATTTTTCTTTACGATGCTTCCAGCCACGCTATCCGCCGTTGCGATGTGACTGTAACCCGTTTGCTTAGCGACGGCAGTTGTCTGATTACTTCAGACGGGGTGAATCCGGGCGATTTGGTTGTCGCTTCGGGTGTACATCATGTAAAAGAGGGAGAGCAGGTGCAACCGCTTCTTCCGGCTGCTGAAACCAATGTGGGAGGATTGTTATGATAGATGTCAGTAAATGGGCATTTGAGAACAAGAAGCTGATCTACTTCTTGATTGCCGTACTAATTGTTGGAGGAGCCTATTCCAGCTATGAAATGAGCAAGCTGGAAGACCCGGAGATAACGGTGAAGATCGCTATGGTAGTCACTACCTATCCCGGCGCGTCCGCACATCAAGTTGAGTTGGAGG
Organism: uncultured Bacteroides sp.; assembly: GCA_934716785.1. Taxonomy (GTDB): domain Bacteria; phylum Bacteroidota; class Bacteroidia; order Bacteroidales; family Bacteroidaceae; genus Bacteroides. Next base: position 8,700 of record CAKUYM010000118.1, read on the forward strand.
TGACGGATGTCTTGGAGAAGAATATTCGCTCCATGGGGAATATAGATAATGTGGAAAGCTACTCCTACAATGACCTCTCCATGATTCAGGTAGAACTGAAAACAACCGTCAAGGAGGGGGATGTGGAGCAATGCTGGGACTTGCTGCGCCGTAAAGTAGCGAATGCGCAAGCAGAACTGCCCAAAGGCGCCAGTGCTCCTATTGTAAAAGATGACTTTGGGGATGTATACGGAATGTTCTTCGCTTTGACGGGCGACGGACTTTCCGACAGGGAACTGGCTGACTACTCCGAACTGGTGAAGCGTGAAATCAGTGAGCTGGACGGAGTAGAGCGTGTAGACCTATACGGCAAGCGTCCCGAATGTATCAACATCTCTCTGTTGCAAGACCGAATGGCTAACTTGGGCGTGAAACCCGCCGAAGTGCTTGCTACATTGAACGGGCAGAACCAGACTACTTATACGGGATATTATGCCAATGGCGATAACCGCATCCGGGTGACTGTCAGCGACAAATTCAAGACGGTAGAAGATATCGGGCGCATGTTGATTCAAGGACATGATGCCGACCAGCTACGTCTGAGCGATATAGCCCGCATCGAGAAAGACTACGAAGACCCCACTCGCAACGAACTGTTCTACGACCGTCAGCGGGCGATAGGAATAATGGTTGCCGCCTCTCCTGATGCCGACATCATCAAGGTGGGAAATAGAGTGGAGAAGAAACTGGCGCAACTGGAAGCAGAACGCTTTCCGGCAGGAGTCGAGTATCATAAAGTCTTTTACCAGCCTGAACGTGTAGGCAGCTCATTGGGAACATTCGTTCTTAACCTGATAGAATCCGTCATTATCGTGGTTGTAATCCTGATGATTGCCATGGGATTCAAGAGTGGGGTGATTATCGGCATCAGCTTGGTGGTCACGGTGTTCGGCACCTTCCTGTTCCTCCAGTCCATGGACGGTACGATGCAGCGCGTTTCATTGGCTTCGTTTGTGCTTGCAATGGGAATGCTCGTGGATAACGCTATTGTTATCATCGACGGAATCTTGGTCGATTTGAAAGCCGGCAAGAACCGTATGGAGGCAATGACCGCCATCGGGCGGCAGACAGCGATGCCTCTGTTGGGGGCAACCCTGATTGCCATAATCGCTTTTCTCCCCATCTTCATGTCACCGGATACGGCAGGTGTCTATACGCGCGATTTATTTATCGTGCTCGCCGTCTCCCTATTGCTTAGCTGGGTGCTGGCGTTGGTACACGTCCCGTTGATGGCCGACCGGATTCTGCATCCGGAGGTCTCTGCCGCAGCGGATGCTTCCGGAAAGCGTGTGTATGAGGGAAAGGTGTATGCCGCGCTCCGTTCGGTGCTGAGATTCTGCTTGGCGCATCGTTGGAGTTTTGTGCTCACGATGATTGCCTTGGTGCTGCTTTCCGCTTTCAGCTACCGGTTTATGAAGCAGGGCTTCTTCCCGGATATGGTTTATGACCAGCTTTATATGGTGTACAAACTGCCGGAAGGAACCAATTCCACCCGTGTGGCGCATGACTTGGAAGAAATTGAGACCTACCTGAAGACGCGTCCGGAGATCACTCATGTCACCACCTCTATCGGCGGCACTCCTGCTCGTTATAACTTGGTGCGCAGCATCGCCAATCCTTCCTTGTCCTACGGAGAATTGATCATCGACTTCACTTCTCCCGATGATTTGGTTGATAACATGTCGGAGATTCAGCAGTATCTTTCGCAGCATTATCCGGATGCTTACGTAAAGATGAACCGCTACAATCTGATGTTCAAGAAATATCCTATTGAAGCGCAGTTTACCGGTCCTGATCCGGCAGTCTTGCACCAGTTGGCGGATAGCGCCCGCAAGATCATGGAGAATTGTCCGGACATATACCTGATTACCACCGATTGGGAACCGCAAGTACCGGTGCTGACCGTTGAGTATGACCAACCTACGGCACGTGCTATCGGGCTGAGCCGTAATGATGTAAGTCTCTCCTTGCTGACAGCTACCAGCGGCATTCCTATCGGATCTTTCTACGAGGGCATCCATAAGGATAATATCTATCTGCGTTGTCTGGACGAGGACGGAGATCCGATTGAGAACTTGGACAATACACAGATATTCTCATCACTTCCTTCTCTGAACGGCTTGCTGACGCAGGAAATGATGATGAAACTGAAGACGGGCACACTGTCGAAAGAAGAGTTGGTGGAAACTTTGATGGGGACCACTCCGTTGAAGCAAATCAGCAAGCGGATTGACGTGAAATGGGAAGATCCGGTGGTGCCCCGCTACAACGGTCAGCGCAGCCAGCGGGTGCAATGCTCTCCTGTTCCGGGAGTAGAAACGGAGAAGGCACGCCAGGGCGTAGCCGCGCAGATTGAGCAGATTCCGTTGCCCGAAGGATATCAACTCCAATGGCAGGGAGAGAAAAATGCAAGTACGAAGTCTATGCAATATCTGTTCAAGAATTTCCCGTTTGCCATCATTCTGATGATTGCCATTCTGATAATGCTGTTCAAGGACTACCGGAAGCCGATTATCATTTTCTGTACCATCCCGTTGGTATTTGTAGGGGTTGCCGCCGTGATGCTGCTCACCGGAAAGACATTCAACTTCGTAGCTATCGTAGGTACATTGGGATTGATAGGTATGATTATCAAGAACGGCATTGTGCTGATGGATGAGATTACCCTGCAAATCAGTCAGGGAGTAGAACCGGTGACGGCATTGGTAGAC
>CAKUYM010000119.1 GCA_934716785.1 uncultured Bacteroides sp.
ATACCGAAGCCATCGGAAAGATGCTGCATCCGGGAATCACACTCACATTCATACTTATTGCTATTGTCGGAATGATTTTCGGATTGTTCAGTATCAATCCGATAGTTACCGCTGTCTTCATACTTCTCAGCATTCTGGCACTCATCGGAATGAGTACGGATAAATTTAAGAACAAATTCAATGATACTTATGAATCTATCCTGAAACGGTATAAGAAACGCACCCTGTTCTTCATTCAGAAGAAATGGTTGTCTATGGGACTGGTCGCTGTTTCCATCGTATTGCTTGTATTCTTCATGAATACCACTCCGACAGGTATGGTGCCGAATGAAGATACCGGTACGCTAATGGGAGCCGTAACGTTGCCTCCTGGCACATCACAAGACCGTTCGGAAGCTATCTTGGCACGCGTGGACAGCCTGATTGCCGCTGACCCTGCCATCGCTTCGCGTACACTGATCTCCGGTTTCAGTTTCATCGGCGGACAGGGACCGTCTTACGGTTCTTTCATCATCAAACTGAAAGATTGGGATGAACGTTCGATGATACAGAACTCTGACGTTGTCGTGGGTTCTTTATATATGCGTGCACAGAAGATTATCAAGGAAGCACAGGTTCTGTTCTTCGCTCCGCCTATGATTCCGGGTTACTCGGCATCTACGGATATTGAAGTAAACATGCAGGACAAGACAGGTGGCGAGCTGAACAAGTTCTTCGATGTGGTCAATGACTATACCGCAGCGTTGGAAGCTCGTCCTGAAATCAATTCGGCAAAAACAGCGTTCAACCCGAATTTCCCGCAATACATGATTGACATCGATGCAGCAGCTTGTAAGAAAGCAGGCATCAGTCCGAGCGACATCCTCACTACCATGCAGGGGTATTACGGTGGTCTGTATGCATCCAACTTCAACCGTTTCGGTAAGATGTATCGTGTAATGATTCAGTCGGACCCGCTGTCACGTAAGAATCTGGAATCCTTGAACAATATCAAGGTGCGGAACAATGCCGGCGAAATGGCTCCAATCGCTCAGTTTATCTCTATTAATAAGGTATACGGTCCGGATATCATCAGCCGTTTCAACCTTTATACTTCCATGAAAGTGATGGTGGCCCCGGCAAGCGGTTACACTTCCGGACAGGCACTTGCCGCATTGGCGGAAGTGGCAGGTCAGAATCTTCCGGCAGGTTACACCTACGAGTTAGGTGGTATGGCACGTGAAGAGGCACAAAGCAGCGGAAGCGCTACCGGACTGATTTTCGTTCTCTGCTTCGTATTCGTTTACTTGTTACTGAGTGCGCAGTACGAAAGTTACATACTTCCGTTGGCGGTATTGCTGTCCGTTCCATTCGGTCTGTTAGGCAGCTTCCTGTTCGTGAACGGCATGAGTGCTATCGGCAATATTTCAATGTTGAAGATGATTCTCGGTACGATGTCCAACAACATCTACATGCAGATTGCATTAATCATGCTGATGGGTCTGTTGGCTAAGAACGCTATCTTGATTGTAGAGTTCGCCCTCGACCGTCGTAAGATGGGTATGAGTATCACATGGGCAGCCGTATTGGGTGCCGGTGCCCGTCTCCGCCCTATCTTGATGACCTCATTGGCAATGGTAGTCGGTCTGCTTCCGCTGATGTTCGCCTTCGGTGTAGGTGCTCACGGTAACCGCACCTTGGGTACAGCTTCTATCGGTGGTATGTTAGTCGGTATGATCTGCCAGATTTTCATCGTTCCGGCATTGTTCGTAGTCTTCCAGTACCTGCAAGAGAAGGTTAAACCAATGGAATGGGAGGATATCGACAATACGGATGCCGTAACAGAGATTGAACAATACGCTAAATAATGAAATTCGATATGAAGAAACAGATTCTATATATGTTGTGCGCAACTGCTCTCTTGAGCAGCTGCCACATCTATAAGTCGTATGACAGACCCGAAGACATTACAACTTCCGACCTGTATCGTTATCCGGCAGCGGAGAATGATACTATGGCAGCGGATACTGCCGCCAACTTCGGCAATCTGCCGTGGCGAGAGGTCTTCACCGACCCGCAGCTACAGTCTCTCATCGAAACGGGACTGAAGCAAAACACTGACCTGCAGAAAGCAATGTTATCTATCAAAGCAGCCCAAGCTCCGTTGCTGGCAGCCAAGCTTGCCTATGTCCCTGCTTTGGCTTTGTCGCCGCAAGGTACTATCAGCAGTTTTGACCACAGCAAGGCAAGCAAGACCTATTCGCTTCCTGTGACGGCAAGTTGGGAAATCAGCTTGTTCGGCGGTTTGTTGAATGCCAAACGAGGTGCGGATGTTGCCGTAAAACAAGCTCAAGCATACAAACAGGCGGTGCAAACGCAAATCATCGCCAACATCGCCAATTTGTATTACACCCTGCTGATGCTCGACCGCCAACTCGAAATCACCAAAGAAACGGCTGATATATTGAAGCGCAATGCGGAGACCATGGAGGCGATGAAAAAGGCTGCCATGTATAACATCAACTCGGCTGGCGTCGAACAGAGCAAAGCGGCTTATGCACAAGTGAGCGCATCCATCCCCGACATAGAACAAAGCATCAGCGAAGTGGAGAATTCACTTTCTACCCTTTTGGGCGAAGCTCCCCACAGCATCAAGCGTGGCAATATTGAAGACCAAGTTCTTCCGTCAGAATTCTCAGTCGGCATACCTATCGAGTTGTTGTCCAACCGTCCGGATGTAAAGGCTGCCGAGATGTCGTTGGCTTCTGCCTATTACAACACAAATTCCGCACGTTCCGCCTTCTATCCGCAGATAACACTCAGCGGTTCTGCCGGATGGACCAACAGTGCAGGCGCAGCCATCGTTAATCCGGGTAAATTCTTGGCCACAGCCATCGGGTCACTGACACAGCCTCTCTTTTATCACGGAGCCAATATCGCCAAACTGAAAATGGCCAAGGCTCAGGAAGAGCAGGCGAAACTCTCCTTCCAGCAGGCACTGTTGAATGCAGGAAGTGAAGTCAGCAATGCGCTAAGTCTATACCAAAAGACCAGCGAAAAGGTGGAATCACGCCGAATGCAGGTGGAATCTGCCAAAAAAGCTTCGGAAGATACAAAAGAATTGTTTAATTTAGGGACCTCAACCTATTTGGAGGTACTGTCCGCACAGCAATCTTATTTGAGCGCACAAATCTCTCAGATTTCCGACTGCTTTGACCAGATGCAAGCTGTAGTCAGTCTTTACCAAGCATTAGGTGGTGGAAGAGAAGAATAACTTTAAACGATATACTATTATGATTAGTCCGTTAGCTTATGTAGATCCCGAAGCAAAATTAGGCAAGAATGTAACCGTCCTGCCGTTTGCCTATATCGAAAAGGATGTAGAAATCGGAGATGACTGTGTCATCATGTCTTATGCCAGTATCTTACAAGGTACTAAGATAGGAAAAGGAAACAAGATACACCAACATGCAGTCTTGGGAGCAGAACCGCAAGATTTTCACTATAAAGGAGAAAAAAGCGGTCTGATTATCGGAGACAACAACGATATTCGCGAGAATGTAGTCATCAGCCGTGCTACCTTTGCAGGCAATGCGACAAGGATAGGAAACGGAAATTACCTGATGGATAAAGTACATCTCTGCCATGACGTGCATATCAACAATAATTGTGTGGTAGGTATCGGCACCACTATCGCCGGAGAATGTACGTTGGACGACTGCGCTATCCTGAGTGGCAATGTCACGCTGCATCAATACTGCCACATCGGCAGTTGGACGCTGGTACAAAGCGGATGCCGTATCTCCAAGGATGTGCCGCCGTATGTTATCATGTCCGGCAATCCGGTTGCCTATCACGGAGTGAATGCGATAGTCCTGTCTCAACACCGCAACACGTCGGAAAGGATTCTACGCCACATCGCCAACGCTTACCGATTGATCTATCAAGGAAATTTCAGCGTTCAGGATGCGGTACAGAAGATTATCGACCAAGTGCCGATGAGTGAGGAAATCGAAGAAATCGTAAACTTCGTGAGAGCCTCCGAAAGAGGTATCGTGAAATAAATAAAGCGATTTGATATAAAAATAAGGGTGATGCTTTCTTTTGCATCACCCTTATTTTTTATATCATCACATAACCGTCACATAAGCCTATGCCCAAAACGGGATGTAACTTTGACTCTACATCATTCAAACTCCAGCATCCCAAAGAAGTCGGGACGGTGGAAATCCGGTTTTTCTATTTCTATCGGATTCCATGAAAGGAAATGAGGGGTTTTCAGTTCGTCACCGCATTTATAGAAATTTGCTTTTATCTCCTTTCCATCGAGTGATTCGATCTGATGTTTAAAGAAAACGGCATAGGGGATAATCAAAGCGACTTCCCAATTAGTCTCTTCCACACGTTCTTCAAAAGGTGCATTGCCCAAACTGGACCAGCGTTGTATAAGAGCCGTCACATCCTTTGGAGCATGCTCACGACCGTTGCGGGCAGGTCCGGCGCCAAGCAGAATTGTTCCGATGCAATTACATTCTATATTATAATAGATTCCGTCATTCGCCGGTATAGAAAAGAATTCCACACAAGAGTCTGTCCACACCGATCCATTATCTTCACTGTATCTGGCACGTACACTCTCCTCTTTTACCTTGAAATGCAACAGGATAGAGTCTTGCGTGTGAGCAATGCGAAAGCTCACTTTGGGTTTGTAAGGATATTCAGCCCAGTTGACACACTGAATTGGTTGAAAATCAATTTTTTCTTCATCGAACAATTTAGGAAGCGAGCAAGCCTCCACATTAGCCGCACTAATTTTCTTTACTTTCATATTTCTTTCGTTTGAATGATACAAATATAGTTACTTTCTTCTAATAAGATTCACAGAAATGAAATAAAAACAATATATTTGCCAATAGTAATACCTTAAAGAACAAATTAGTGAGGAAGATAATTCTTTTATTTCTGCTATTTTTAAGTGTAGCCGCCATCCACACACAAGGTCAAAATATTACTTTCAGTCATTTGACCACAGATGACGGACTTTCACAATTCTCTGTCAACAGCTTGTATATCGATGAACAGGGAATGATATGGATTGCCACACGCGAGGGACTAAACCGATATAACGGCAACGACATTAAAAGTTTCAAACTCAAGAAGAACGACCCGAACAGTCTGTTCAGCAATACGGTGCTGCGCATCACCGGCAATAAAAAAGGTAAAGTATATTTGCTTTGCACCGACGGTGTGGCTGAGTTTGACTTAACGACACAGCGGTTCAAGACCTTACTTCAAGGCAATGTGGACGCTATTTACTTCAATGAGAAGTTATATATTTCCAAAAGAGAGGATATTTTCGTGTACAATGAGAATACGGAGAACTTCGATCTTTTTTACCATCTGGCGGGGAAAGACATCACTCTATCCTGCCTCCATCAAGACGAAAAGAGGAATCTCTGGTTGGGGACTGCCGAAAACGGTGTCTATCGTCTTGCGGAAGATAAAACAATCTCCCAGCCTATCACGGAAGGGAAAATAACAAGTATCTATGAAGATTCTTCGAAAGAGCTATGGATCGGCACGTGGAGAGAAGGCTTTTACCGCATCAAGACAGACGGTTCCATCGAGAATTTCCGACATGACCCGAAAAACGCCAACAGTCTCAGTTCCGACTTTGTCAGATGTTTTTGCGAAGACAACTTAGGACATTTATGGATAGGTACCTTCAGCGGGCTGAACCGCTATGATAAAAGTACGGGTGAGTTCCAATTCCATACGGCCAACGCCAGCAATCCGGACGGTCTCACCCACTCTTCCATCTGGTGTATCGTTAAAGATGAGCAAGGAACACTTTGGTTGGGTACCTACTTCGGTGGAGTCAACTACTTCAACCCCGAGTACGAAATCTATACCCGCTACAAGGTGGGTAATACAGAGAAAGACGGTCTGAGCAGTCCCATCATCGGAAGAATGACGGAAGACAAAGAAGGCAATCTTTGGATTTGCACCGAAGGAGGCGGCGTGAATGTATATAACCGCAAAGACAATACGTACCGATGGTATCGTCATGAAGAAGGGACAAACAGCCTCTCGCACAATAACGTGAAAGCGATCTATTACGACCGGGAGAACAATGTTATGTGGATCGGTACACACTTAGGTGGATTGAATAAGCTCGATCTCCGAACGAATCGTTTCACCGTCTACCGGATGAAGGCAGGCGATCCTGCATCATTGCCGTCGGATATTGTGCGCGATATCGTCCCGTATGAAGATAAGCTATTGATTGCCACACAAAACGGTGTATGCCTGTTCGATCCGGAGACAGGTACTTGCCGGCAGCTTTTCAAAGATACCCAAGCGGGAAGAAATATCAGCATGGTGGCAAGCCTTTGTTTTGACAGGGATGGCACACTGTGGATAGCAGCCACCGGAGAAGGGGTTTACTCATATCGCTTCGATACCAATACACTCACCAATTATCCGCACAACCCGTCTATTCCGAATAGCCTCAGCAGCAACAACATCAACAGCATCATGCAGGATAGCAACGGCAACTTATGGTTCTCCACTTCCGGCAGCGGACTGGATCGTTATCGCAAGGAGAGCAATGACTTCGAAAACTTTGACGTACAGAAAGACGGATTGTCCAGTGACTGTATCTATGAGGTAATCGAGTCTTCCATTCAGAAAGGAGATTTGCTGTTGATTACCAATCAAGGATTCTCTCAATTCGATTATCCGCATAAGAAGTTCTATAATTACGGTACGGAAAACGGATTTCCGCTGACTGCAGTCAATGAGAATGCGCTATTCGTCACACACGATGGAGAAATATTCCTCGGTGGTATACAGGGAATGATTTCTTTCTGGGAAAAGAAATTGCATTTTACTCCGAAGTCTTATAATATCATCCTTTCCCGCCTGATAGTTAACGGAAAGGAGGTAAATCCCGGTGACGAGACCGGCATTCTGAAACGGTCTATCTGCCATACACCGGAAATCAGCCTGAAAGCGGATCAATCGATGTTCAGCATTGAATATGCCACTTCCAACTTCATATCCGCCAACAAAGATGAAATTCTTTATAGGCTGGAGGGTTTCTCCAATGAATGGAATCATACGTACCGCAAGCAGACACTTATCACCTATACAAACCTCAATCCGGGGAAATATGTATTGGTTATCAAATCACTACGAGATGACATAGGAGAAGCTAAGTTACTGATCAACATATTGCCGCCTTGGTATAAGACTTGGTGGGCCTATCTGATTTATACCCTTGCCACTATCAGTCTGCTGTGGTTCCTTATCCAGAATTACAATTCAAGGATTAAACTTCGCGAATCCTTGAAATACGAAAAGAAACACATCGAGGATTTGGAAGCTCTGAATCAGTCGAAACTGCGCTTCTTCACCAACATCTCACACGAATTCCGCACACCGTTGACGCTTATTGTGGGACAGGTGGAGACGCTGCTACAGGTGCAGACATTCACACCCCATATATATAATAAGATATTGGGTATCTACAAGAACAGCCTCCAACTGCGTGAACTGATTACGGAACTGCTCGATTTCCGCAAGCAGGAACAGGGACACATGAAGATAAAGGTAAGCAAGCACAACCTTGTGGAATTCCTATACGAAAATTATCTGCTCTTCCTTGAATACGCCAGCAGCAAGCAGATTAATTTCAAGTTCAACAGACAGAAAGACGACATTGAAGTATGGTATGACCAGAAACAGATGCAGAAGGTTATCAATAACCTGCTGTCCAATGCCCTGAAACACACTAAAGCCGAAGACACTATTTCTATCAACGTTTCGCAGGAACAAGACCATGCCATCATCGAGATAAAAGATACCGGAACGGGGATCGCTGCCGCCGAAATTGACAAGATCTTCGACAGGTTTTATCAAACCGAACTTCTGAACTCACTGAACACCGGTGCCGGAACAGGTATCGGACTGGCGCTGACAAAAGGTATTGTCGAACTTCACCACGGCACTATCCGCGTGGAGAGCGAACCGGGTAAGGGAAGCAGCTTCATCATCACCCTGAAATTAGGCAATCAGCATTTTGCAGAGGAACAGATAGCGCAAAGCGATACGGATACAACAATTCAAAAGCCGGAGATTGCCGCACCTTCAGCAGAAATGATACCGGAGGTAGAATGGAAAGAGGATGAAGACAATAAACGGATTGAAAATGCCAAGATGCTGATTGTGGAAGACAACGAGTCTATCAAACAGATGTTGGCAGGTATTTTCGAGACATTCTATCAGGTCAGCACCGCTTCTGATGGAGAAGAAGCATTGGAAATGGTGCAGAAAGATATGCCGAGCATCATCCTTAGCGATGTCGTGATGCCGCGTATGTCCGGCACAGAGCTTTGCAAACGTATCAAGACAGATTTCAATACATGCCATATTCCGGTTGTGCTGTTGACGGCACGCACTGCGGTGGAGCATAATATTGAAGGATTGAAGACCGGTGCGGACGATTATATTACGAAACCGTTCAATATCAATCTGCTGATTTCCCGTTGCAACAACCTGGTGAACTCTCGTCGGCTATTGCAGGAGAAGTTCAGCAAACAGCCACAGGCTTTCGCGCAGATGCTGGCCACCAACCCGATGGATAAAGAGATGCTGGATCGTGCAATGACTATTATCGAACAGCATCTGGATAACACGGACTTCAATGTCAATACCTTCGCACGCGAAATGGGGATGGCACGTACCAACCTATTCACCAAGCTAAAAGCTGTGACAGGACAGACACCGAATGACTTCATTCTGAGCATACGCCTCAAGAAAGGGGCAGTCATGCTACGGAATAACCCGGAACTGAATATCACGGAGATATCAGACCGGATAGGCTTCTCGTCTTCACGCTATTTCAGCAAATGCTTTAAGGAGGTCTATCATGTCAGTCCGCTCGCCTACCGCAAAGGGGAGGAGAAAGAAGAAGAAAACGAAGAGACGGATTGACAACCGCCATTGCATAAGACCCAATAAAGAAAGGTCGCATTAAACGAATGCACAGCTACGCTAAGAAGATTTTCTCCATTAGCGCAGCTGTGTACTATTTTGTACTTCACTTGTACGTTACTGCCCATTTATGTTTTTCCAATGGTTTATCTTTGTACATCTAATATTACATCCTAAAAAGCAAGATTATGAGAAACGTTTCACGTCTACTTCCGTTATTGCCCGGCATCGCTATGCTGACCGGATGCAACCATGCTGCCCAAAAGGGCAATGGACAAAACGGCCAAAAGCCCAACATTATTTACATATTTGCGGACGACCTCGGTATAGGCGACCTGAGTTGTTACGGAGCGACCAAAGTCAGCACCCCTAATATCGACCGCCTTGCCGGCCAAGGAGTGCAGTTCACCAATGCTTACGCCACCTCGGCTACGAGCACTCCTTCTCGCTTCGGACTCCTCACCGGTATGTATCCTTGGAGACAGGAGAACACCGGCATTGCTCCAGGAAACTCAGAACTTATCATCGACACTGCCTGCGTCACTATGGCGGATATGCTGAAAGAGGCCGGCTATGCCACCGGTGCAGTCGGCAAATGGCATTTGGGACTTGGTCCGAAAGGCGGAACTGACTTCAACGGACAAATCAGCCCGAACGCGCAAAGTATCGGCTTCGATTATGAATTTGTCATCCCTGCAACCGTAGACCGCGTACCTTGCGTATTTGTAGAGAACGGCCGTGTGGTAGGGTTCGACCCTGATGATCCCATCACAGTCAGCTACGACCACAAAGTAGGCGACTGGCCTACGGGAGAAGAAAACCCCGAGCTCGTGACACTGAAACCCAGTCAGGGACACAACAATACCATTATCAACGGTATCCCCCGCATCGGGTGGATGACCGGTGGAAAGTCCGCTCTGTGGAAAGATGAGGATATCGCCGATGTCATCACCAATAAAGCAAAAGATTTCATAACCTCTCATCAGGAAGAACCTTTCTTCTTGTATATGGGTACGCAAGACGTACATGTTCCCCGTGTCCCCCACCCGCGCTTTGCCGGAAAAAGCGGTCTCGGAACTCGTGGCGACGTTATCCTGCAACTGGACTGGACTATCGGAGAGATCATGCACACACTGGACAGCCTCAACATAGCCGACAACACCATTATCATCTTCACCAGTGACAATGGCCCGGTTATTGACGACGGTTACCAAGACCAAGCCTACGAAATGCTCAACGGACACACCCCGATGGGAATTTATCGCGGCGGCAAATACAGCGTTTACGAAGCAGGAACACGCATCCCATTCATTGTACGCTGGCCCGCCAAAGTGAAGCCGACCAAGCAACAGGCTCTTTTCTCACAAATAGACGTGTACGCATCGCTTGCAGCTCTACTGAACCAGCCTTTACGTGAAGGAGCAGCTCCCGACAGCCAAGAACACTTGAACTTACTTTTAGGCAAGAGCAATACAGACCGCGACTATATCGTACAGCAAAACCTGAACAATACGCTCGCCATCGTAAAAGGACAATGGAAATACATCGAACCGAGCGATGCGCCCGCCATCGAGTTTTGGACAAAAATGGAATTAGGCAACGACAAGCAGCCGCAACTCTACGACTTGTCTTCCGACCCTTCGGAGAAAGTGAATGTAGCCGCACAGCATCCGGAAATCGTGAAAGAGCTGGCCGCATTACTGGAAACCGTAAAAGAGAAATAAAGATATAAGAGTAGAAAAATTGTATTATTTTGCACCAATCTCGGATAATTGTATCCACAAGAACGGACACAAAATCCATACATTTGTAAAGAATTAAACAACAAATATGCATTACACAAAGTGCAATATAATAACACGATTCTTCTAACCTTAATTGAAATACATTTAATATAAGGCAGTTATATACAAGATTGCACCAAATAATCAACGGCTCGGATTCGAGCTAATTACTAATCTAAAATTTTTACATTATGGAAAAGAAAGAAGAATTATTGGAAAAGTTGGTGAATGAATTAGCAGCGCACAATAGATTAACTGCGGTGCGAATAGCAAGGGAAAATCTACTCACTTGGGATAAAACGGATGAGGAAATAGTAGAAGAAATGAAATCTTCATCTGAACGAGTCCTCAAATGGGGATACTCAACAGATGCAGACTTTCCACTTGATGCACCACTAAGAGCAGGAGGCATTATCTACCAAGATTAAAAAATCACCTAAACAACGTTTCTGTCTTAAAGGTCATGATATATCCACAATAACTGCACTCTATATGTGTATGCTCTTTAGATGTGTCTATATCACTCCAATATTTTTCTTCTATACCTGTAACTTCACGTTTTATTACATTATAATATGGTAATATAGAGGAGCTTCCACAAACTGGGCAATGTCTACTATTCAATTTATTCTTAAACTTTTGCATT
>CAKUYM010000120.1 GCA_934716785.1 uncultured Bacteroides sp.
AATATTCGCTCTGTCTATAAGACACAGGCCGCCTCTCTGAACTATGCACTCAGTAAAAACCGTGGAATGGAATATGCATGGAAAGTGGAGTTGGATGTGAACTATACCAAGCAAGATGACAAATATCTGATGCCCAATTCTGTACAAAATGCAGAAAATTTGTCTTTCGCTCTGGGATGGAAAAATAATTTTGTATTGGGCAACAGCATGAACCGTAGACTGTTGGTGGATATCCATGCGGTCTATAACACCAATTTGGGAGGTGAATATGTATATGGTGGCAGCCATTCGGACTATCTGACTGTGACCGGACTGCAACAAGGACTGACCAATTACTATACCAGCGACTATTACCGTATCGGTGGGGCCGTAACATATTCTCAACAAGTCAAGGAAAACAAACGCATGAACTTGTTTGCCAAAGTTGCGTTCGACCGTGTGCTTACCTCCGACTATGATTATGACGGTCGCACTTATTTATCAATAAGTTTAGGGTGCAATTTCTAATGATATATAATAAAATCCATATTATCGACATGCATAAATTAATAACCGGAAGCTTGATGCTCTGCAGCGTTTTATCGCTGCAGGCACAAACGCTTGTCAAACCGGCAATGAAGATAAAAAACTCCTCGTTTGCCGTAATTACAGATAGAGATACGTATCAGGCTTGCGAAACAGAACTCAAGGCCTATCAAGAGACTTTGGGAAAGGAAGGACTGCCTACATTTATTGTATATAATGAATGGAAGACTCCGGAAGATGTAAAGAAAGTGATCAACAAACTCTACAAGAAGAGCAAGTTGGAAGGTGTTGTATTCGTAGGTGAGATTCCCATCCCGATGGTGCGCAAGGCACAACACATGACTTCCGCTTTCAAAATGGATGAAAAGAATAATGCCTGGCGGGACTGTTCAGTACCCAGCGACCGCTTCTATGATGATTTCGATTTGCAATTCGATTTCTTGAAGCAGGACAGTATAGAAAAAAACTTCTTCTATTATAACTTGGCTATAGAATCTCCGCAGCGGATACAGTGTGACATTTACTCTGCGCGCGTTAAAGCTATCGATAACGGAGAAAATCCTCATGCGCAAATCAGCCGCTATTTTAAGAAAGCGATAGCCGAGCATCAGGCAAACAACAGGTTGGATCAGTTCTTCTCATATACAGGAAGCGGCTCTTACTCCAACTCATTGACAGCATGGACTCCGGAAGCGTTTACTATCCGCGAGCAGATGCCGGGAGTCTTTGACAAAGAAGGGCGTGCGCGCTTTATCCGTTACAATTTCAGCGACTATCCCAAGGATGATATCATCAATATGCTGAAGCGTGAAGACTTGGATTTGTCTATTTTCCATGAACATGGTGTTCCCGAACGCCAATATCTTTCCGGAAGCCCTGCCACTTCCAGATGGAATGACCATGTAGATGCGATGAAATACTATTACCGTGATGTGGCACGCAGAAAGCAAGGAAACAAGAAAACTTTCGACGAGATGCTGGATAAGATGAAAAATACATATGGCTTGGACAGTACTTGGATTGCCGGATATGATGATCCTAAAGTAACCGCAGAAGACTCTTTAGCCGACCTGCATACCGGTATTATCTTGCCGGAAGTCACAGAATTCAAGCCCAATAGCCGTATGGTTATTTTCGATGCGTGCTACAACGGCGATTTCCGGGAAAAGGATTATATCGCAGGACGTTACATAATGTCGGAGGGGAAATGTGTGACCACTTTTGCCAACTCAGTCAATGTGCTGCAAGATAAAATGGCCAATGAGATGCTGGGTTTATTAGGCATGGGAGCGCGGGTTGGCCAATGGGCGCAATTGACCAACATCCTTGAATCACACATAACTGGTGATCCGACTTTGCGTTTCCAATCCATCAATGAAGTGGATGCCGATTCCTTGTTCAAACTGCCATACAATGAAGCCCGGGTGTTGGAATTGCTGCAATCGCCCTATGCCGATATACAAAATTTCGCCTTGCATACTCTTTATCGTAATGGCTATCCGCACATCGCGGACCTGCTGAGAAAAACGTTTGAAACCTCTCCGTTTATGACCGTGCGTTTCACCAGCCTGGCATTGCTTGAGAAAGTCAATGACAAAAACTTTCAGGAGGTATTGCCGTTGGCCATCACGGATTCTTATGAATTTATCCGCCGTACATCCGTGCGTATGATGCAGCATGTAGGATTGAATGAATACGTTTATCCGCAAATCAAGGCATATGTGGAGGATAACCTATCCGAACGGGTGGCATTCGATATCATTTTAGGTCTTCAGGTCTTTGACGAAGCTGCCGTGCGTGAAGCGATTGACAAAGTAATGGCCGAGACTTATGTACTGTATGGCAAGGAGGAAATGCGTGCGGCTCTGGAAAAGGCGAATAACAGCCGCAGCATGCAAAAAGAATTATTAGACAAAGGAACCTCTGAACGTTGGCGCATTCTTTATTGCAATTCATTGAAGAATTATATGGCTCACACTTACGTGGATGGTCTGTTGGCTTTACTTGCCGATTCCGGCGAAAGTGAAAAGTTAAAAGTCAACTTATTGGAATCCCTCGCTTGGTTCACTCATTCTTACCGCAAACCGGACATCCTTCAAGCATGCGACCGGTTGAGGAAGGATAAGAACCTGTCTGAAATTCTTCGCGAAGAAGCCAATCGTACGTATTATAGACTTAAAGATTAACCGATCATGATTAAAAAACTAATATACTTAACATTGCTTTTGCCGTTAGCGGGAAATGCACAAACAACAGTCTTAAAGCCGTCTGTAAAGCAGCCTACTGCTTTTGCCATCATAACGGACAATCAAACTTATGCAAATACTAAAGAGGCGATGCTTCAGTACAAAACAGCGGTTGAGGGTGATGGACTGGCTACTTATCTCGTTAGTGGAGACTGGCAAAATCCTGATCAGGTGAAGCAGGAAATTATCAAGATATATAAGGAATGTCCTTCGCTGGAAGGCTTGGTCTTGGTGGGCGATGTGCCCGTTGCATTGGTGCGCAACGCGCAACATATGACTACCGCATTCAAGATGAATGAAAAGGCATTTCCTTGGGATCAGTCTTCCGTACCGACTGATCGTTTTTATGATGACTTGCATCTGAAGTTCGAGTACCTCAAGCAAGATTCGGTAAACCGTCAGCATTTCTATTATAAATTGACGGAAGACAGTCCACAGCAGTTGAACCCCACTTTCTATTCGGCCCGTATCAAGTATCCGGAGAAAAAAGGGGGAGATAAATATGCAGCCATTGCCGCTTATTTAAGAAAAGCGGCTGCCGCCAAAGCGGATAAGGGCAATCAGCTCGACCAGGTATTCTCATTCAATGGCGGGTCCTATAATTCAGACTGTTTGGTGGTGTGGATGGATGACGAAAAAGCGTACAAGGAAAACTTCCCGTTGGCTTTTGGCCGTCAAATGGGATTCAAACACTGGAATTTCCGCATGGATCATCCTATGAAATACAGACTGTTCAGCGAGTTGCAACGAAAAGACCTCGATGTATTCATGTTTCATGAACACGGAATGCCGACGGGACAGCTCATCAACAATGAAATGGAATGTACAGATTTCAGCAGTCGCTATAAGATGTTGAAGAGTACACTGTATAACGCAGTCATGGGGCATGCCGAAAAACATGACAAAGACACCATGCGTATTCAGATGCAGGAAAAAAGACACGTGAACGAAGTGTTCTTTAAAGATTTGGACAATCCGGAATTTTGGGAGAGAGACTCTATGCACTATGCCGACGAACGTATCGTGACAGAGGACTTTATGAAGAGAAAACTTTCCACCTATCCGAAAATGGTCATGTTCGATGCATGTTATAATGGCTCTTTTCACGAAAACGACTATATCGCCGGACACTACATTTTCAATGACGGGCTGACATTGGTGGCACAAGGAAATACGCGCAATGTGCTGCAAGACCGTTGGACTATTGAGATGATCGGTCTGCTGTCTCACGGTGTACGGGTGGGGCAGTATAACAAACTGATTGCATCACTCGAAGGTCATTTGCTGGGTGATCCGACTTTCCATTTTGCTCCTATCGAGGCCAATACTCTGAGTGCGGATATGACCATACGCAAGGATGACAAAGCCTATTGGATGAATTTGTTGGACAGCCCCTATGCCGATGTGCAGAGTTTGGCGATGCGTATGCTGGCTGATGTCGATGTCCAAAAGGAATTGTCTCCGTTGTTTCTGAAAAAATACCAAGAGAGCAATTTCAACACTGTACGTATGGAAGCCATCAAGTTGTTGAGCCGTTATCAGGATGCCTATTTCATAGAAGCACTGCGCGAAGGGTTGAACGACGCTTATGAGATGGTGGCCCGTCAGAGTGCCATCTATGCCGGATTCGTTGGCGACGATTCTTTGTTGCCCGTTATTGTGGCGGCATTGGTCGATCATAATGAACGTTTGCGCGTGCAAATGAGTGCCAATAAAGCCTTGGGGCTCTATCCGAAAGAAAAGGTTGAAAAGGTGGTAGATGCCTTTTATGCAAATGCCGATCGCTTGAATAAAACCGAAGAAAAGGCGCGGTTGCTGAAAAGTTTGGAAAGGATGTTTGTACAAGAAGCAAAGACTCACAAAGCTGTGATGGATACGACTGCTCCGGAGGCGGAACGTATCAGTGCTATCCGCACTGTGCGCAACTATACTTTCCATTTTCATGTGGATGATTATTTGAATGTGATTCGCGACATCAACAATCCGTTGGAAGTGCGGGTGGTAATGGCCGAAGCATTAGGCTGGTTCACTAACTCCGTGCAACGTCCGCATATCCTCGGAGAGATGAAGGCAATGCAACAGTCAAACGATCTCCCGAAAGAACTGAAAGCTGAAATTGAACAGACAATCAAACGGTTGAGTTTGTAAATATAAATAAGTTTATAAATATGACTAAGTTTATAAATATGAAAAAATACATCGTTTTGGCTATTACCGCTTTGTGCTTGCAGAGTATGCAGGCACAAACTATCGTGCGTCCCGGTGTGAAGACGAAGACCACCTTTGCAATTGTAGTAGACAAGAAGAGCTATGAGGAAGCAAAAGATGAGATTAATGCTTATCGTGCCTGTATAGAAAAAGATGGTTTGGGTGCTTATCTGCTGATTGATGATTGGAAAAGGCCCGAACCGATCCGGACACAACTCATCCGGTGGCATAATGACAAAAAAGCTCCATTGGAAGGATGTGTATTTATTGGTGATATCCCTATCCCGATGATTCGTGACGCGCACCATTTATCTTCGGCCTTCAAGATGTCTCCGAAGGCTGACTGGAAGAAGTCAAGTGTGCCTTCCGACCGTTATTACGATGATTTCGGATTGACTTTCGATTACATCAAGCAAGATAGCTTGAGGCCGGACTATCATTATCTGACATTACGCGCCGATTCCAAACAATATATTTCACCGGACATTTATTCGGCTCGTATCCGCCCGTTGCATTTGAAAGGGCAGGACCGCTATCAGATGTTGCGTGACTACTTGAAAAAAGTGGTTGCAGAGAAAGAAAAACGAAATGTGCTCGATCAGCTGACTATGGTCCGCGGACATGGCTATAATTCGGAAGATCCCTTGGCATGGAGTGGTGAGCAAATTGCATTGCGTGAACAACTGCCGCAAATGTTCAGACCGGGTGGAACGGTGAAATTCTATGAATTTGATATGCGCTATCCGATGAAGCCTCTATACTTGAATGAGGTTCAACGTGAGGGATTGGATATCATGCTGTTTCATCATCACGGTGCTCCCACCATGCAGTATATTAACGGTTATGAAAATGGTTCAGATATCAATGTGAGTATAGAAAATACCAAAGTATTCTTGCGAAGCAAAGTGCCTTCATACGCAAAGAAGCATGGACGTGAAGCGGCGATTAAGAAATATGCCGAACAATACGATGTACCCGAAAGCTGGTGTGCAGAGGCTTTCGATGAAGAGAAAATCAAATTGGATTCTATTGCTAATCGCAATATGGATATTTACACCGAAGATATTCGTTTGTTGAGTCCTCATGCACGATTCATATTGTTCGATGCTTGTTTCAACGGCTCTTTCCATATGGATGACAATATAGCAGGTTCTTATATATTTAATAAAGGTAAGACAGTTGCCGCTATAGGATGTACGGTCAATACCATTCAGGACAAATGGCCGGATGAATTCATCGGCCTGTTGGCTACCGGCATGCGTATCGGACAGTTCATCCGTTTTACTTGCTTTTTGGAAAACCATCTGATAGGTGACCCGACTTTCCATTTTACCGATAATGTAGCATTGGGAATGGACATTAACCGCGCTTTGGTTCTGGAAGAGGGAAATATCGCATTTTGGAAGAAACAACTGAACGCCCCGATAGCTGATATGCAAGCAATGGCACTTCGTCAATTGTCCATGGCTGATTGTGACGGTCTTGTCGAACTGTTGAAGAAGAGCTACTATGAGTCTGATTATTTTGTCGTACGACTGGAAGCCTTACGCTTATTGACATTAAACTATCCCACAGAAGCTACTGAAGTGTTGAAAACTGCCATGAATGACAGTTATGAACTGATTCGCCGTTATGCGATAGAATATGTAGGAAAGAACAGCAATCCGGAATTGCTTCCGGCATGGATAGAAAGTTATCTGCTTCGCGGGTATGAAAACAGGTATCGTTTCAGATTCTTCAGTGGTATTGATGTCTTTGATCATGGCACGGCTTTGGCTGAATTGGAAAAGCAATCCGCCAATTGGTCATTCTATGATCCTTCATACATAAAAAAATTGTCGGAATACCTCTCACGCCAGAAAACAGGAATTGAAAAAGATCTTGCAATCTTCAATACTCCGGAGAGCACTACCAAACAGCTACTGAGTGAAATAACATCATTCCGTAATAAACCTATCGCCATGGCTGTTGCGCCGTTTCTGAGTGTCGTAAAGGATGAAAATCGGGAGGAGGAGTTGCGCATAGCGTCTGCCGAGGCACTCGGTTGGTATAATTTATTTTATGATAAGGCAAGCATTATCAAGGAGCTTGAAGCGTTACGTACTTCCAAGAAGGAAGTGATGAATGAGGTTGCTAAGACAATCAATAGATTGAAAGGCAAAAACAGATAGATTTCAGACTCACGTAAAACTATGAATTTTCTTGCGATAATTTAATGTCTTATCCGCAAACAAGTATTCTTCAATATGCTAATATTTATTCGTCTGACTGTAGTTGTTTTTTCGTCTGACTATAGTCAGACGAAAGAAACACTATAGTTAGACGCAAGGTTGACTATAGTCAGACGAATAAAAATATGCATGCGGAGGAACAGATACCTTGGAAAGAAAAACTAAATATATGCCTTTGCGGAGCTAAACACGTTCATCCGCGCGGAGCCATACTTATTCCTGCTATTTGCCCCAGAATTTGATCTTCAAAATCCTGCCGGTAGCCAACTTGTCCTTTCTTCATAATATAAACACATAGCGAAAAAGTAAATTTGGGCAAAGCGTAGCGAATTAGCTGATAGAGCGTTCGTTACGCTTTGTTTTTCTATGAGGCAGAGCCAACGAAATGCAACCTCTAAGCCAAACGGTGCAGAAGTTCAGTTACCACCTCGTTACTCCCATAACGGGTGCAAATTTCTTGCTAAAAGGTTCTTTTTCTGCGTTTTGCGTTGATTTACATAGCTGTCGGTAACTCACTAAGAACTAATTTTGTAACCAAAAAAAGGAGTGAGTTATGCGAAGTACATTCAAGGTATTATTTTACGTGAAGAAAGGCAGCGAGAAGCCGAACGGCAACCTGCCTCTGATGTGCCGTATCACGGTGGACGGCGAGATTAAACAGTTCAGTTGCAAGATGGACGTTCCCCCACGCTTGTGGGACGTGAAGAACAACCGTGCTTCGGGCAAGAGCGTCGAAGCGCAGAGAATCAACCTTGCGGTAGATAAAATCCGTGTGGAGGTAAACCGCCGCTATCAAGAGTTGATGCAGACGGACGGTTATGTTACCGCCGCCAAACTCAAAGACGCCTATCTCGGTATCGGCATCAAGCAGGAAACCTTGCTGAAGCTGTTCGAGCAGCACAACGCCGAGTTTGAGAAGAAAGTCGGGCACAGCAGGGCGCAAGGTACGTTTACCCGTTATCGGACGGTCTGCAACCATATTCGGGAGTTTTTGCCCCATACCTACAAGCGTGAGGATATTCCGTTAAAGGAACTCAACCTCACGTTCATCAACGATTTCGAGTATTTTTTGCGCACGGAGAAGAAATGCCGCACCAATACCGTGTAGGGCTACATGATTGTGTTGAAACACATCGTTTCCATTGCGAGGAACGACGGGCGTTTGCCGTTCAATCCCTTTGCCGGATATATCAACTCTCCCGAAAGCGTGGATAGGGGCTACCTCACCCAAACGGAAATACAGACGCTCATGAACGCACCCATGAAGAATGCCACCCATGAACTTGTACGGGACTTGTTCGTCTTTTCGGTGTTCACGGGTTTGGCGTATTCGGACGTGAAGAACCTCACCGCCGACCGCCTGCAAACATTCTTCGACGGCAACCTTTGGATAATCACCCGAAGAAAGAAGACCAACACCGAATCGAACATCCGCCTTTTGGACGTTCCCAAGCGTATCATCGAGAAGTACAAGGGGCTGGCAAGGGACGGTCATGTTTTCCCCGTTCCGAGCAACGGAAGTTGCAACAAAATACTCAAAGAGATAGGCATACAATGCGGTTTCAAGGTGCGCTTGACCTATCATGTTGCACGCCACACGAACGCCACGACCGTGCTTCTGTCGCACGGCGTACCCATCGAAACCGTAAGCCGCCTTTTGGGACACACGAACATAAAGACCACCCAAATTTACGCCAAAATCACCGCCCAAAAGATAAGCCAAGACATGGAAACCTTGTCGCACAAGTTGGAGGACATGGAGAAGAATATCTGCCGAGCCATCTAATTAAAAACAGAATACCGATGAAAGAAGAAAGGAATATTATCACGATGGACGGGCAGGGCAATATCTCCCTGCCGACCGATATAGGTGCAACCGCCATGACCGAGCGGGAAATCTGCGAACTGTTCGGGGTTATCGCCCCGACGGTTCGGGCAGGGATAAAGGCACTCTGCAAAAGCGGAGTTTTGAATATATATGACATAAAGCGCATTATCCGCATATCGGACAGATACAGCGCGGAGGTTTACAACCTCGAAACGATAGCCGCCCTCGCTTTCCGTATCGAATTGTTCGGGGCGGCGAAAGTCCGCAAGGCATTATTAGAGAGGATTATACACGGGAGAAAAGAGAAAACGACGGTATTCGTGTCGGTTGTTTCGGACGGCAAGCCCAACAGCCGTTGGCAAGCATGATGATATATCAACATACCAACATATCAACATACCAACATATCAACATATCAACATACCAACATGCAAACCTATCACTATGGTGATATATATTGCAGGTTCTATTCCTCTTTTCAGAGGAAAGCGGAGCAATCATTTCCGTTTACAAAGGCAAAGCAAGCACGGGGCTTTATGTCGGCTAAAAGGTCAAGCGGCTGCACCGTTTCCCGATAAATCTTCCTCTCGCTTCGCTGCGAGCGTATTTATCGGGAAAACCTTGTATCCGACCGCCCCGTGCAAAAGAGCCTTTGAAAACGGAAACGACCGCCCCGCCACCCACCGACCGAAAGGAAAAAAATAAGGTGGGGTTACGGGCAAGCAGGCGGCAGGGACAGCCATAGCCGAAAGGCAGACGGGCAGACGGACGGCACGCCGCAGGGTATTTACGAAGAAAATACCGTAGCTTATTAGGGAATTTTCCGAGCCGCAATACTACGTATCGCTGAAAATTCCCCAATAAGGCAAGGGGCAAGCCCCTCTGCACACCCCATCGGGGACGGCATTTGCCGCCCCCGAAGATACAAAAAATCATTGTTTCACAAGCCAAAAAAGAAAGGAAGAATATATGGGTTTCGTAGTTTTACACATGGAAAAGGCGCACGGCAGCGACAGCGGAACGACCGCACATATCGAGCGTTTCATCATACCGAAGAACGCCGACCCCACACGCACGTACTTAAACCGCAGGCTCATCGACTACCCCGACGGGGTGAAAGACCGTTCGGCGGCTATACAGCAGAGATTAGAAGAAGCGGGGCTGACACGCAAAATCGGAAGCAACCAAGTACGGGCAATCCGCATCAACGTGTCGGGAACGCACGAGGACATGAAGCGGATAGAGGAAGAGGGGCGTTTGGACGAGTGGTGCGCCGACAATCTGAAATACTTCGCCGACACGTTTGGAAAGGAGAACATCGTGGCGGCTCACCTGCACAGGGACGAGGAAACGCCGCACATACACGTTACGCTCGTTCCCATCGTCAAGGGAGAGCGAAAGCGCAGGAAAAGGGAGGAACAGACGAAGAAGCGATACCGCAAGAAACCGACCGACACCATGAGGCTGTGCGCAGACGATATTATGACACGGCTGAAATTGAAGTCCTACCAAGATACCTATGCCGAAGCGATGGCGAAATATGGGCTGCAAAGGGGCATAGACGGCTCGAAGGCTCGCCACAAGTCCACGCAGCAGTATTATCGGGATATACAGAAACTCGCCGACAACCTCAAAGCGGAAGTGGTGGATTTGCAACAGCAGAAAGAAACGGCACGGGAGGAATTAAGGCAAGCGAAAAAAGAGATACAGACCGAGAAGCTGAAAGGGGCGGCAACCACCGCAGCCGCCAACATCGCCGAGAGCGTCGGTTCTCTTTTCGGCAGTAACAAGGTCAAGACACTGGAAAGGGAGAACACCGCCCTGCATAGGGAGGTAGCCGACCACGAGGAAACCATCGAAGCCCTGCAAGACAGAATACAGACCATGCAGGCAGACCACAGCCGGGAGATACGGGAAATGCAGCAGAAACACGACAAGGAGATAGCCGACAAGGACACAAGACACAAGCAGGAAATATCGTTTCTGAAAACGGTAATCGCAAAGGCGGCGGCATGGTTTCCCTATTTCCGTGAAATGCTCCGTATCGAAAACCTGTGCCGCCTTGTGGGATTCGATGAAAGGCAGACCGCAACGCTCGTCAAGGGAAAGCCGTTGGAGTATGCAGGGGAACTCTATTCGGAAGAACACGGACGGAAATTCACGACCGAAAAGGCGGGGTTTCAAGTCGTGAAAGACCCCACGGACGGGACGAGACTGGTTCTTGCCATTGACCGAAAGCCCATTGCCGAGTGGTTCAAG
>CAKUYM010000121.1 GCA_934716785.1 uncultured Bacteroides sp.
ATACTCCCGCTACCTCTTCCGTAATCTCCTTAGTCTCCTCATTCAACACATATTTGTAATTCCCCCACTCTTCCTGCAGCAACTGAAATTCATGCCCGCCATTCTTTCCACGCACCAATATGCCCGCCTCATTGACTGTGACCACCTCACCAATCATTCCGTTATAAAAACGTCTCTCTGAAGAGGGATCATTCTTAAGAAACATAATCTGTGCACCTTGCTTGACAGTAAGGACTTCATCGGCAGGATAGGAATATTCGGGAAAATCTCCTGATACCTCGGCACGGAAACTGTAAGCCTTTCCGGACAAGGATGCCAACTCACGATCATTGACCTGCTGCGCCTGATAATTATGTGTCGTCAACCGGATATAGCCTTCTTCTTTTCGTGGATGAAATCCCGGCCGACACCTGCGATTCAGTTCATTCAGCACCTCATCATCCGCACGATTCTCACGGATCTTGTTCAACAAGGAAAGAAAGGAAGCATCACTCTGTCGGTAGACCGTTTTCAGTTCAATCGTCATATAAGTGGTCTCCTTCAAAGCACGGCTCGCAAAGAAATAAGGTGTCTCATAATATTTATTCAACAACTCCCATTCATTGTCCTTCACCACGGGTGCCAACTGCTGCAAATCTCCAATCATCAACAACTGCACGCCACCGAAAGGCTTCTCCCTGTTCCGGTGTCGCCTTAACACAGCATCTATCGCATCCAACATATCGGCACGTACCATACTGATCTCGTCAATGACCAGCAAATCCATGCTCCGGATTATGTTTCGTTTTTCTTTGCTGAAACGATAATAGTTCTGAGAAGAATTTAATGTGGTTTCGGGTATGAACGGGGCAAAAGACAACTGGAAGAAAGAATGAATCGTCACTCCTCCCGCATTGATAGCGGCAATGCCGGTAGGCGCCAGAACAACCATGCGCTTAGGACTTTGTGCCTTCAATCGTCTTAGGAACGTGGTTTTTCCGGTGCCGGCTTTTCCAGTAAGAAACAGGTGAGTACCTGTATTTTCGATGAACTGCCAAGCAAGCTGCAGTTCAGGGTTGTTCTCCATACTATATAGTTTACTTCATAGAACCGCCCACAATGTCCAGCAACTCATTCGTAATGGCCTGCTGACGGCTCTTGTTATATTGCTTCGTCAAGTCCTGAATCAGTTCATTCGCATTGTCGGTAGCTATCTGCATGGCCAGTGTACGCGCCGCATGCTCCGAGGTATTCGAATCTACGGCAGCGGTAAACAACTTCTGGCTCAGTACCATTGGAATCAGATTGGCTATCAGTTCTTCGGCATTGGGCTCGATAATGTAATCATTGGCTATTTCATGCCCTTCCACCTCTTCCTTGTTCTTCTGCGCCTCTTCCTCTATGATATGCTTCAAGTCGATAGGGAGATACGTCTCGCGAAGAAGAATCTGCACGCCCGTCGATTTGAAGTGGTGATAGATGATTTCCACACGATCCACCTCACCGGACACATACATCTGCATCAGGTGATGCGCCAAATCGGCAGCTTCCTGATAGGTCGGTTTGTCGGAAAGCGAAACGTAAGTTCCCTGTGGCGGGAACCCCATTCTCTTCACTGCTTCCTCTACTTTCTTCCCAACCGGAAACATCAGGATGTTATCTTGTCCGAGGGTGCGATATTCGCCCGCCGTCTGCAACAGCATCTTGATGACATTGGCGTTGAAGGCACCGCACAGAGAGGTATTCGACGAGAAAGCAACAATTGCCACCCGCTTCACTTCGCGCTCCTTCACGTATGGAGATTCGATGGGAAGATCCGCGCTTAGGAAGTTGGTCAGAATCTTGCTCAACTTCCTCTGATAAGGCAACATATTCTCAATGGCTCCTTGTGCCTTGTGTAATTTGGCAGAAGCCACCATCTTCATTGCTGAAGTGATCTTTCGGGTACTTTTTACCGAATTTATTCTGGTTTTTACTTCTTTCAGTGAAGCCATGATTTTAGTGATTAGCGGTTATTACAAGTATTGCTTGGCAACCATGGCGGCAGTCTCTTCGATAGCCTTGGTCACGTTGTCGTCGATAGCACCTGTTTTCAGTACATCCAATACATCCTTCTGATGGTTCAGCTGTAAGGACTCAATGAAACTGTGTTCAAACTCCTGTACCTTGTCCAAAGGAACATCGTGAAGCAGACCGTGCGTGCCGCAGTAAAGAATGGCAATCTGCTGCTCTACCGGCATCGGACTGTATTGAGGCTGAATCAGCAATTGGGCATTCTTACGCCCCTTATCGATAGTCAAAGCCGTGATCGGGTCCATATCGCTACTGAACTTGGAGAAGGCTTCCAGTTCTCGATACTGTGCCTGGTCAATCTTCAACGTACCGGCTACCTTCTTCATCGCCTTTATCTGTGCATTACCACCTACACGGGATACGGAGATGCCGACATTGATGGCCGGACGCACACCTTGGTTGAACAAATCAGTCTCAAGGAATATCTGTCCGTCAGTGATGGAAATCACGTTCGTAGGGATATAAGCAGAAACGTCGCCCGCTTGTGTCTCGATGATAGGCAATGCGGTGAGTGAACCGCCACCTTTAACGATGCCTTTCAGACTGTCAGGCAGGTCGTTCATCTCACGTGCTACCGATTCCTCACGGATAATCTTTGCCGCACGCTCCAACAGACGGGAGTGCAGATAGAAGATATCACCCGGATAGGCCTCACGCCCGGACGGACGGCGGAGAATCAAAGAAACCTCACGATAGGCTACCGCCTGCTTGGACAGGTCGTCGTAGACAACCAACGCATGGCGACCGGTGTCGCGGAAATACTCGCCGATGGCAGCACCTGCGAACGGTGCATAATACTGCAATGCAGCCGGATCACCCGCCGTAGCGGCTACCACAATAGTGTAGTCCAACGCCCCATTCTCACGAAGCGTGTTCACGATAGAAGCAACGGTAGAACCTTTCTGACCGATAGCCACATAAATACAGTACACAGGATCGCCTGCCAAATAATTGCTGCGCTGATTGATAATCGTATCAATAGCGATGGCCGTCTTTCCCGTCTGGCGGTCGCCGATAATCAACTCACGTTGTCCGCGACCGATAGGAATCATGGCATCCACAGCCTTCAATCCGGTCTGCAGCGGTTGGTTGACCGGCTGACGGTAAATAACCCCCGGCGCTTTCCGCTCTAACGGCATGTCATACAGGTCACCGCCAATCAGTCCTCTGCCGTCCAGAGGTTCACCCAACGGATCGATGACACGTCCCAACATACCCTCTCCCACACGGATGGAAGCGATGCGTTTGGTACGTCTCACGATGAATCCCTCTTTGATCTTGTCCGTCGGTCCCAACAGCACCGCACCGACATTGTCTTCTTCAAGATTCATCACGATAGCTTTGATACCGTTGTCAAACTCCAGCAGTTCATTCGCTTCCGCATTCCGCAAGCCATAGATACGAACCACGCCATCACTCACTTGGAGCACCGTGCCGATCTCGTCAAGCTGCACATTGGCATTGATTCCTTCGAGCTGCTTGCGCAATACATCAGATACTTCGCTTACTCTTATATTTTCAGACATTATACAATTCTCCTATTCTTATCAATAAATTGTTGTTTCACTCGCTTCAACTGCGTGGCAACACTTGCATCCAGCCGATAGTCGTTGATATCAAAGATAAATCCGCCTTCGATAGACGGGTCCACCACCGTCTCCAATTCCATCCGAGCATGCAAGATATGTGCGGCAGCCGAACGAATCCGGTCTTCCGTCTCCTTATCGACAGGTACGGCCGTAACCAACTTGCCGGTTCCGATATGCTTCAGTTTCCGGTAAAGATCCATATACATCAGGCTGATAAACTCCAAATAGCCCTCACGCCTGTTTCTCAATACCAAAGTAATGAAACGGA
This sequence comes from uncultured Bacteroides sp., assembly GCA_934716785.1. Lineage (GTDB taxonomy): Bacteria > Bacteroidota > Bacteroidia > Bacteroidales > Bacteroidaceae > Bacteroides. The sequence continues at coordinate 3,910 of CAKUYM010000121.1, forward strand.
CAAACTCCCTCGTCGACTTACCGTCACCATCGGCAGCGGTGCACACTAATGACAATTTATCCTTCGTCGCGATGACAGGATTTTCAAGCGCTTCACGCAGCCCAGGCTGTGTGCGGAAACTATGAAACAGGGTCTGGAATTCCTGATATATCCGGTCTTCCATGCCTTTTTCCTGCGCATATTCAATCATCGCTTTTGCATAACGCATTGAGAGTATTCCGACTTCCATTTTCCTTAGTTCTTATTCGTGGTTAATACTTCATCCAGCATCCGGTCAATCATGCCCATCTGCGCATCTTTATCTTCCAGATTCTTGCGAAGCACCTTCTCTGCAATGTCGACCGACAGGACAGCTACCTGCCGACGAATGTCGCGGATGGCTTCGTCTTTTTCCAACTGGATCTGTTGTTTCACCGCATCCAACTCTTTCTGTGCAGCAATCTCGGCTTGCTTGCGAGCTTCATGGATAATCTTGTCATGCTCTTCCATTGCTTCCCGCAAGATACGCCCCTGTTCCTTGTTGGCGGCAGCCACCAATGCATCGCTATCCGCTTTCAGCTTGGACAGCTGCGCGTTGGCTTCCCTCGCCACTTCCAAAGACTGGTCGATATAGGCTTTACGGTCTTCCACCATCTTGATGATGACGGGGAAGCCGTACTTCGCCAATATTACGAACACAATCCCGAATGAGAGGAACATCCAGAACAGCAAGCCACTATCCGGTAATAGTAATGACATAGGCTTAGAGGAAGAATACCAACAGACAAACTACTACTGCCAACAATGCCACACCTTCGATCAAAGCGGCTGCGATAATCATATTCATACGAATATCACCTGCTGCTTCCGGCTGGCGTGCAATAGCTTCCATAGCCGAACTACCAATCTTACCGATACCCAAGCCGGCTCCGATTACTGCAAGACCTGCACCCATAGCTGCACCTAATTTACTTACTCCTACTGCTGCTGCAGTGGCTTGTAACAATACTGATAGTAACATAATTTTCAGTTTTAAAATGATTTATATTTTCTTATTTGCTCTCTTTTATTGTAGATTCTCAGTTTATTTATCTTCCGTCTTTACCTCGGCACCTTCCTGCGCCAAACCGATAAACACAGCCGAAAGCATGGTGAACACGTATGCCTGAATGAAAGCCACTAACAATTCCAACCCATTCATGAAGATATTGAATAATACGGAGGCGACTGTCAGCGTACCGTTCAGTACAGGTCCCATGCTTGCTGAGATGAATATCAGGCAGGTGAGCACCAGCATTGCCATATGTCCCGCCAACATATTGGCGAAAAGACGAATCATCAGTGCAAACGGCTTAGTAAAGATTCCGAAAAACTCAATGAACGGCATCATCGGCACCGGCACTTTCAGCCACCAAGGCACATCCGGCCAGAAGATGTCTTTCCAATAATGCTTCGTTCCGAAGATATTGACTGCCAGCAGCGTGCATATCGCAAGCACCATCGTTATGGCAATATTCCCCGTCACGTTGGCGCCACCGGGGAAGAATGGTATCAGTCCCATCAGGTTATTGATAAAGATAAAAAAGAATGCCGTCAGCAGATAAGGAGCAAACTTCCGGTAGTTAGGTCCGACACAACTCTTGATGATATCGTCGTTCACCATCATAATCAGCATCTCCATGCATCCTACAAATCCTCCCGGTGCCTCGGCTCCCTGCGGACGTTTCTTATACCAATGAGCTACGCTCAACACAATGACCAGCAGCAACACACTGTTGAACAACAGGGCAAATGTAACTTTCGTAATGGAAATATCCCATGGACGGACCTCTTCGCCCGCCTCGTTGTGCTCCACCAATTTGCCTTCGTATTTACTTCCTGCGGGAGCGATGGAAAGACCTTCATACACACCGCCATTCTCTTCGAGACGGGAAGAGAGAAACACGTGCCAACCCGTATTGCTGCTATAAACGATGACAGGCAACGGTATGGTGACATGCGTTTTGCCCCATGTCGTGATGTGCCATTCGTATGAGTCGCCGATATGTCCGAAAACGACTTCCTTCACGTCCACCGTATTCTCTTCCTCCTCTTGGGGAGTGACAGTATCTTGCGTCTGCGAAACCGCATTCACCGTCTGTTCTTGTTGTGCACGAACCGGTAGACCGGCCATTATCATCAGGCAGAACAGCACCAATGGAGCGACTATGTTATGCAACTGTTTCATTTTTCTTTTTATTTTTCATCTTCAGTTTCTGATTCACCTCAAAGGAGAAGAAGAACCAAGTTTCGAATACCAGATATGCCAGATAAAACGAGATAAACGTCAGCAAAAACGCTTTGGCTTCTTCGCGCACGGCAAGGCAATAAATCAAGACTAAAATAATGGATAGGATCATCTTCAGTATCTTTATCGCCAAATACAGCAGTAACAATTTCTGTGGAGCATGCAACCGGCACGCATCGAACATATAGATACTGAACAACCCGAATATATAGAAATATGCCGGAATAAACGGATATCCTCCGAAATAATGCCCCGGCAGGGCAAAATGTAAAATAACTGCCCCCAACACTGCACTCAAGATTGCGTATACGGTGTGCAGAGCTATAAAATTCCGTTTCGTTTTACTAATGTTCGCCATAATGTCACTGTGTTTTTCTCTCTTGTACTTTAATTAAATCCCCGTTTTCCGTCTGTGTTCCTGTCAGGAGATGCAAACGGAAACCGTTCCATTACTCATTTCTATAAAACCGCCCTGAATATCCATTGTATGCTCCTCTCCTTCCATCGTCGTATAACGCAGTGTACCCGCTTTCAAGGACGATATGATAGGCGCATGCCCACGAAGGATGGAAAATGCCCCGATCGTGCCCGGCAATGTGACCACTTTCACATCTCCGTCGAATATGCTCTTTTCGGGCGATACTATACTCAAATGCAGTTCTTTCATCTCTCTATGTTTTTATTTCTTAGCCTATTATTTTCTTGATCTGCTTATTTCTTGGCTTGTTCAAGCAGTTTCTTGCCTTTCTCTATCGCTTCCTCGATGGTGCCGACATTCAAGAATGCCTGTTCGGGAAGATAATCCACTTCACCGTCAAGAATCATCTTGAATCCCTTAATCGTATCTTCGATAGTCACCATCACACCCGGCACACCGGTAAACTGTTCGGCCACGGCAAACGGCTGCGAAAGGAAACGCTGCACACGGCGAGCGCGGTTCACTACCGTCTTATCTTCTTCCGAAAGTTCTTCCATACCGAGGATGGAGATGATATCCTGAAGTTCCTTGTTGCGTTGCAGAATCTGTTTTACCCGCTGCGCCACGTCATAGTGTTCCTGACCAACAATGTGCGGGTCGAGGATACGGGAAGTGGAGGCCAAGGGGTCAACGGCAGGATAGATACCGAGCTCCGTAATCTTACGGTCGAGCACGGTGGTGGCATCCAAATGGCTGAAAGTAGTGGCAGGAGCCGGGTCCGTCAAGTCGTCGGCGGGCACATATACCGCCTGCACTGAGGTAATAGAACCTTTGCGGGTAGAGGTGATACGCTCCTGCATGGCACCCATCTCCGTGGCCAATGTCGGTTGGTAGCCAACGGCGGAAGGCATACGTCCCAAGAGGGCGGACACTTCCGAACCGGCCTGCGTAAAACGGAAGATATTATCGATAAAGAACAGGATATCACGTTTTTCACCTTCACTTCCTGCATCACGGAAAGACTCCGCTACCGTTAGTCCGGACAATGCCACAGAGGCACGTGCTCCCGGCGGCTCGTTCATCTGACCGAATATCAATGATACCTGCGATTTCTCCAATTCGTTGTAGTCTACTTTTGAGAGATCCCAGTTACCTTGCTCCATGCTTTCTTTGAATGCTTCGCCATAGCGGATAACGCCCGACTCAATCATTTCGCGCAGCAAGTCGTTACCTTCACGGGTACGCTCACCTACTCCGGCAAATACGGAGAATCCGTTATGTTTCTTGGCAATATTATTGATAAGTTCCTGAATCAATACGGTCTTTCCCACACCGGCGCCGCCGAACAAACCGATTTTACCTCCTTTGGCATACGGTTCGAGCAGGTCAATCACCTTGATACCGGTGAAAAGAACCTCCTGTACAGTTGTCAGATCTTCAAATTTAGGGGGATCGCGGTGGATGGAATATGCACCCTGGCGGTTCAGTTCTTTCATACCGTCGATAGAATCGCCCACTACGTTCATCAAACGACCTTTAATCTGTTCGCCGATGGGCATTGTGATAGGTCCACCCGTGGGATACACCTTCATGCCGCGTTGGAGTCCGTCGGTGCTGTCCATTGCTACGGTACGTACCGTATTTTCACCGATATGTTGCTGCACTTCTACAACCAGTATTTTGCCATTTGGCCTTTTTATCTCCAATGCATCGTGAATGCTTGGCAACACCAATTCTGCATCCGTACCTTCAAAGTACACATCGACCACAGGGCCGATAACCTGAGAGATATGTCCGATAATCTGTGACATAAGCAATCTTTTATTTATATTATTCTTTCTCTATTCCTCTTTATTATTACAACTCCTCTTATTATTACAATAATAACAGTATGCGCAAATAACAGTATGCACAAGGAACGTTTTCGCGTTTTACCTGCTTTACTATTATAAAAAACAATAAAGTTCAGTTTTTGTTCATCTATTTTCCATTTCCGAATAAATAATCGTCGGTAGAAATAGTTAAGCAAACAACGGTGCAAATTTAAAAACAAATCTGAAAAAGTGTACCCTCTTTGTCATTATTTGTCGTTCGATAACACTTATTAGACCAAGAAAAACTATAAAAAGGACAAATTCGAAATAGTTTCTTTTCATATAACTTGCCACTTAGGACTTATGAGCAGAAGTATAGAATGAGCGTTTCTTCAACGTCAGTACCGGCAGAAATACAAATACTCCGATGACAGACATTATCAATCCGCCGATAGTACCTGCTGCTAACGGAAACCAGAAGCCTTCCTTTTCCGCTCCTACCATAAAAGGAATGAAGCCCAAAACGGTAGAAGTCACAGTCAGGAAGATAGGGATTATCTTAGTATTCCAAGCTTTCACGTAAGCACGGAGCGGTGAAAGGCGCGGGAAACGCTTGCGTACAGAATTATATTCGTTCAGGATATAGATACTTGCATTCACCGTAATGCCGCAGAGCAGAACGAAAGAAGCGAAACCGCCCTGGTCAAAGTTGAGTTTGAACCAATAGAACGTCAGAAACACACCTATATAGGATACCGGAATCACAAAGATAATTGCCAACGGCTGCTTCAGCGAATTGAACAAAATACTCGTAATAAAGAAAATGATGGCGATCACTATCAGGAGTAAGCGATACTGTTTGTTGTCCTCTTTTCCCCACGACCAGTCATTGCCCTCCTCTTTGACGGAATATCCCATCGGGAGAAACTCGTTGAACTCCTCCACATCTTTCTTTAGCAGTTTGCGTCCCTGCTCCGTAGAACCGATATACTCATATTGCAGGCACAAACGGTACTGTTGGTTCTCCTTCGCCACTTCCTGCGGTGTCTGCCCCTTTGCCACGACCGCCAGTTCCGAAAGTTTATACTCCTTTCCGCCCGTTTCAAAAGGATAATACTGCATAGCCCACACATCCCTCTCTTCCGACTGCCGCGAAGAGAGCTTTATCTTTTCCACACCCTCCCCTGTCATCACTGAGCCGATTTCCATATTTCGCCCATATACCGGACGAATAGCGGAGAACAGCCGGCCGGCCCCAATTCCTTCTTCTGCCATCCGCTGTTTGTCCATATTGAAATAGAACTCCATATAGTCATCTTTCCACCAAGAGAAATCAGACCCTATCGTCACTTCTCGGATACGGCGATGAGACAACAGCTTCTCTTTCAGTTGTTCTGCACGGGCATATAACTCATCATAATTATATCCATACATTCTCACCCGGAAAGAGCCTGCATTCTCGCGCACGCTATTGCTGAACCCATGATCCTGCAACCCGTATATGCTCCAGTCTCCGCCGCCCAATTGGAGTGCCTTGCTCACCATGTGGTTTTTCAAAGCGTATGGGAAGCCACTCTTTTGGTCCTCTTTCGTGAAATAGATATGAATGGATGCCCTGCGGGCACTCTCTACCGATGTCTGAAACTGCTTGATTTCCTTAAATTCACTCAGAAATGCCTCCATCCGCTTAATCAATGTATTCATCTGTTCGAGCGTACTTCCGTTCGGCAAATTGGCATTGGCATGGAGCACCACCTCTTCATTGCGGGTGAAGTAACTCCCTCCGTACACTTTCTGTACGAACAGCCTCAAAGTTCCGCCCAACGCCTTGTCCACTATCGGCTTCACCTTATCCCTATAAGTGGCGGTGCCCAACGTCTTGTTATAAGTCTCCGCCCATTTGCCATCTCCTTTCACCTTATCGGGCAGCAGGAACACCGGCAATCCGAAAGCCAACAATAACAAGAGACACACAGCCACCCGCCAACGGCAGAGGATACGTATCAACCATCCGTAGAAATGGCTGAGATAAACCGGGACACGACGCATCTTCGAACGCAGCCAAACAAGGAAACGCATATTCTCCATCCTTCCTCCCCGCTTGGTAAGAGCCGCCTTCTTCCGTCGCTTCAGTCCGATTTTATCAATCAGGGAAGGGACAAAGAACAGAGAGACCAGCAACGAAACTCCCAAATTGATAATCACCACTGCCGCAAAATCTTGTAGATTGAGACGTATCTTCTCATCCAGAAAGAAGATAATGGCAAGCGCCCCTATCGTTGTCAACGTAGCTGCAAGTATGGACATAAATGCCTTCCGGTTTCCACGTCTCAGGTAATGGTCGCTCATCACTATCGTATTGTCGATGACGAGATTGAGGGATACCGTGATGCCCGCCAGAGAGTACAACTGCATCTCCAGACCGAGCGCATAATAGAAGATAACGGCTATCGCTATATTGACGGAAAGGCTGACTACAATCATGAACAGGTATTTGGGGCTGAAAGTTATCAGCAATACAAACAGAAGCAGAATGGCCACCGTCACTCCCGTACGCAGATAAATCTTGTTTAGCTCTTCCCGGATAAATTCCGTCGCATCATAACTGGCATGAATCTCATACCCGACCGGAAGTAGTGACCGGATGCCTTCCATATACGCCTTCACCTCTTTGCTCAATGCCAACTGATTGGCTGTTTCCTCCGCAACTATCGACAGATAAATGGAATTCAGCCCGTTAATCCGGTAATAACTCTGCGGCTCCTGTTCTGCACGAACCACCTTTACCAATTCGTTCAGACCGACAATTCTCCCGTCCTTCATCTTCACCGATATGTTCCTTGCATCAAACTCACG
>CAKUYM010000122.1 GCA_934716785.1 uncultured Bacteroides sp.
TCTCTAACCTGTGCGAAAGTACATAAAAAAACGTAATTTGTTTACAATCTGCTTAATTTTTTGTCAAAATAGGATTTGTAACAATTGTTCAAATCGGTTGGCGGATTGAAGAATATCGCACAGATTGAACATGCCAGACACAGCTCATTCAATAACTTTATTGCCAATGCTCCGTTAAATACTTATTTGATGGGGCGGAAGGTGCATATTAATTGTTTAGCTCCGTACAGGCATATATTTAGTCCTCCTTTCCAAGGTATCTGTTCCTCCGGATGCATAAAGTTATTCGTCTGACTATAGTCTACCTTCCGTCTGACTATAGTGTTTCTTTCGTCTGACTATAGTCAGACGAATAAACAACTACAGTCAGACGAATAACTTTATGCATGTTGAAGAATACTTGTTGGCGGATAAAATATTAAATTATCGCAAGCAAATTCTTAGATTTAAGTGAGTCTGAAATGACTTGAAACGACATAGGTTATTGCGGACTCACGTAAATCTACATTGGATTAATCGGATAAAGAAAATGCCGCTTGCAACTGATTGTGCAAGCGGCATTTTCTTATTTTGCTCCAAATTTTATTTCAAATTATTGCTCCCAATTATTTCTTCGCAATAATTGTTTCGCGATTATTGTTTCGCGTGCGGATAATCTATCGTATAGTGCAAGCCGCGGCTTTCTTTGCGTTCCATTGCTTGGCGCATAATCAGATAGCCTACATTCACCATATTACGCAATTCGCAGATTTCTTTAGAAGCTACGCTGCGCTTGAACAGGCTTTCGGTCTCTTCGTAGATGATATCCAGTCTGTCCCATGCACGTTTCAGGCGAAGGTCGCTACGCACGATACCCACATAAGTACTCATGATTTGGTTGACCTCCTTCATGCTCTGCGTGATGAGCACCATCTCTTCGGGAGAACGGGTACCTTCATCGTTCCATTCGGGAATATCCTCGTTGTAGGAATATTGGTCGATGACTTGCAGACTATGCTTGGCGGCAGCATCGGCATACACGACAGCTTCGATCAGTGAGTTGGAAGCCAAACGATTGCCACCGTGAAGCCCTGTGCAAGAACACTCTCCTACTGCATAAAGGCGTTCGATGGACGACTGTCCGTTCAGGTCTACGAGAATACCGCCACAGAGATAATGGGCAGCCGGAGCCACCGGAATGTAATCTTTAGTGATATCGATGCCCAGGCTGAGACATTTTTCGTAGATATTGGGGAAATGTTTCTTCGTTTCTTCCGGATCCTTGTGCGTAACGTCCAGATATACATGGTCGTCTCCGCGGTTCTTCATCTCATTGTCGATGGCGCGTGCCACGATATCGCGCGGAGCAAGCGAAAGACGCGGGTCATATTTTTGCATGAACTCTTTACCGTCCATGGTACGGAGCACACCGCCATAACCGCGCATGGCTTCCGTAATCAGGAAAGAGGGGCGGTCGCCCGGATGGTACAGAGCCGTCGGGTGAAACTGGACGAACTCCATATCTTTCACCGTACCTTTGGCACGATAAACCATGGCAATTCCGTCTCCGGTAGCCACCAACGGGTTGGTAGTCGTTTGATAAACAGCTCCTACCCCACCGGTTGCCATCAGGGTCACTTTGGCAAGATAGGTGTCCACCTTACCGGTTTTCGGATCGAGGATATAAGCACCGTAGCATTTGATGTCCGGTGTTTGGCGGGTGACTTTCACACCCAAATGATGTTGTGTCAGGATTTCAACAGCAAAATGGTTTTCGATAACCGTGATGTTCGGGTGCTGTTGCACGGCTCTGATCAGGCTGTCCTGTATTTCAGCTCCCGTGTTGTCTTTATGATGAAGAATACGGAATTCGGAATGTCCGCCTTCGCGGTGCAAGTCAAATTCGCCTTTCTCGTTTTTGTCGAAATCTACTCCCCACTTTATTAATTCCTTGATTTGTGCGGGAGCCTCGCGTACTACTTTCTCTACTGCGGCGCGATTGCTGATCCAGTCTCCGGCAATCATCGTGTCTTCAATATGTTTCTCGAAATTGTCTACCAGTAAGTTGGTGACAGATGCCACTCCGCCTTGCGCGAAGTATGTGTTGGCTTCTTCCAGCCCACTTTTACAGATAAGAGCAACTTTACCTTTGTGCGCCACTTTCAGCGCAAAACTCATACCGGCAATTCCGGAGCCGATGACGAGGAAATCGAATTTTCTTACCATAGTTATGTTATTTCTCACCGCAAAGCTACAAAATAAGTTACTTCGTTGTACTTTTCGTTGTCATTAATTCATAAAATTGCTACCTTGCAGGCAAAAATCTGACAAAATGAATCGAATTTTCCATGCCCGTATTGCTTGGTATCAGTATTTCCTGCTGGTGGTGCTTACCGTGAATGCCGTAGGCACTTTGTGGTGTAAATATATATTGCCGGCCGTATTGCTGATGCTCATGTTGATAATCATCATTGAGCAGATAATCCACACCACTTATACGGTGACTCCCGACGGTATTCTTGAAATATCCACCGGGCGTTTTACCCGCAAAAAAGTAATTCCTGTCTCGGAGATTACCGCTATAAAAAAATGCCATTCCATGAAATTCGGGCGCTTCTCCGTGACCGATTATGTGCTGATAGAGTATGGAAAAGGTAAATTTGTATCAGTGATGCCTGTCAAGGAGAGGGAATTCGCCGGACTTCTTGAAAAGAGAATACGCGAACTGACCTTCGAAGAGAAGGAGACTGACAAAAGGAACAAAGAAGAAAGAATAGAAGAAAAAGAATAAAAGAAAGAAAAGGATAAGAAAGATAAAAGACAAAAGAAATAAGAAAAGGATTAACTGATTAAAAAGATTAACTGATTATATACTATGAAACATCAAGTAATTATTATTGGCGGCGGGCCTGCTGGATACACAGCCGCCGAAGCTGCCGGCAAGGTCGGACTGAGTGTATTGCTTATTGAGAAGAAGAACTTGGGTGGTGTATGTTTGAATGAGGGCTGTATCCCTACCAAGACATTGCTCTACTCGGCAAAGACTTATGATAGTGCCCGGCACGCTTCAAAGTATGCGGTAAACGTCTCCGAAGTCTCTTTCGACTTGGCTAAAATCATTGCCCGTAAAAGTAAGGTAGTGCGCAAGTTGGTGTTGGGTGTAAAAGCCAAACTGACTTCCGGCAATGTCACGATAGTGTCGGGAGAGGCGCAAATCGTTGACAAAAACACAGTCCGTTGCGGTGAAGAAACCTATGAGGGAGAAAATCTGATACTCTGCACGGGTTCGGAAACTTTTATCCCGCCTATTCCGGGAGTGGATGCAGTGAATTATTGGACGCATCGGGAAGCGCTGGACAATAAAGAACTGCCCGCTTCTCTGGCCATCGTCGGCGGAGGAGTGATTGGGATGGAATTTGCGTCATTCTTTAACAGTCTCGGAGTACAAGTGACGGTGATTGAGATGATGGATGAAATTTTGGGCGGAATGGACAAGGAGCTCTCTGCCTTGCTGCGTGCTGATTATGCCAAGCGGGGCATTAAATTCCTGCTGAGTACGAAAGTTGTCGGCTTGTCGCAGACGGAAGAAGGTGCCGTAGTCTCCTATGAGAATGCAGAGGGAAACGGTAGTGTCATTGCAGAAAAGCTGTTGATGAGCGTCGGTCGCCGCCCGGTAACGAAAGGTTTCGGACTCGAAAACCTGAATTTGGAAAAGACAGAGCGTGGCGCTATCAAAGTGAATGAAAAGATGCAGACTTCCATTCCCAATGTCTACGTTTGCGGTGACCTGACAGGTTTCTCCCTGTTGGCTCATACAGCCGTCCGCGAAGCGGAAGTTGCCGTGCATTCTATTCTTGGAAAAGAAGACGCCATGAGTTATCGTGCCATTCCGGGCGTTGTCTATACCAATCCGGAGATTGCGGGAGTGGGCGAAACGGAAGAGTTGGCCTCAGTAAAAGGTATTGATTATAAGATAATAAAGCTCCCGATGGCTTACTCCGGTCGTTTTGTGGCGGAGAATGAAGGCGTGAACGGTGTCTGCAAAGTACTGCTGGATGAACACCAACGGGTGATTGGTGCTCACGTATTGGGAAATCCCGCTTCGGAGATAATAACCCTTGCGGGAACTGCCATTGAACTTGGACTGACGGCGGCGCAATGGAAAAAGATTGTTTTCCCGCATCCCACGGTGGGAGAAATATTTAGGGAAGCGTTATAACGGGAAGCATTATAAAAGGATTTCGATTCCGATATCTTACATTGCTCATTGATGAGGGTATTTTACTTATAAATTATAAAACTGAATATATGATGAGAAAATATATAATTACTCCGGTCTTATTGGTAATGGTTTGTATGGTGATGTGTCATTGTATATTCAACCGTAAAGCGTCAGTTGCCGCGAATGAATATTTGATTCAGGGCGAACTGGCCAACCTTCCCGACAGTATCGTGATCGGCCTGTACGAGGAAGACGGCAACATACTTAGCTGTGTGCTGAGGGATACGCTTATGGATGGACAGTTTTCTTTTCGTGACACTGTTTCTGCCACACGGAAAATGCTGATTATGTCTGATAACCGGGGCTTTCCGGGCACATGGCTGGAAGTGTGGGTCGCACCGGGAGAATACATAGAAATTAAGGGGCAAGACAAACTGCTGAAAACATGGGAAGTAGTAAGTGATGTGCCGGAACAACAGGAAGAAAACCGTTTTACGGCTTGCGCGATGGCTCAACAGAAAGAGTTGATGCAGCATATGGCAGCAGAATATGACTGGCAACGGATGATGTTCATAGATCATCCGGGCGATCGGGAGTTTGAAAGGCAGGCTTGGGCCAAGATAGATTCTATCCGGAAACTGTCAATGCCGTTGCAGCAGGAAATCTGGAAAAAAGAAATGGAATACATGGAAGAAGCGTCCATCTCTCAGGTGTGGATGGACAGGCTATTGTTATTTGCTTCCATGATGAAATATGAAGCCATCATGCCTTATAAAGAAGAGGTGAGAAGCCTTTATGCCCGAATGTCCGAAGTCGATAAGCAAACTGATGTCGGTCAGGAGATTACAACCTATGTTTATCCTCCCACTACGGTAGGGATTGGAGACATGATGGTTGACGGAGATTTATACGATGCGAATGATTCTCTCCGTCATATTTCCGAGTTCAAGGGAAAATTCATCTTACTTGATTTCTGGAGTAGCGGGTGTGGTCCTTGTGTGGAGTCGATACCGGAGATGGAGAAGGTGATGGAATTGTATAAGGATAAAATGACTGTGATTAGTATTAGTGAGGACCCGAAAGCACGTTGGAAAGAGTACATCAAGACGAAAGGAATGGGTGGCAACCAATGGAATGAATTTCGCCGAGGGCGTACCGGACTCGCTGCGAGTTATCAGGTGAAGGGAATTCCGCATTATGTGCTTATTGCTCCTGATGGTAAGATAAAAGATGTTTGGGCTGGTTATGGTTCCGGTTTGCTTTTAGAAAAGGTGAAAAAGAATCTGAAATAGTTAAGCCCAAAATTCGTACCGGTCCTGTGGTATTACGGTACTGGATTTATGATTTTTCTTAACTGCGCCGTGATATTTCTCTCAGGGCAAACTGAATGTTTCTCTTTTGTCTATTAATGATAAAAAGAAACACCGAAGCGGTGCTTTCACTTCGCCACCGCGAAGTGAGCGGCTGCGAAGTAAATAGATGTAAAAGGATAAATAGTTAGGAAAATAAAGTTTTATAATAGATTGAGAGCGTATGCTTGACAATGGAAGATATGTAAAAAGAATCTCATATCTTGATATTGAAAGTCCTACCTTGCTATCCAAGGTAGGACTTTCAATTTTATATTAAGGGAAATATGAGCTTGTTAAGTGACCTATTCCTGTCTCATTTCTACCCTCTTTCCATCCGCCTGTACAGCATAGAATTTGGTTGTTCCGTTGATAGCAACTCCTGCGGGAATTGAGTAAGAGAAGAAGTTGAAGAAATATAACAGTTCTCCATTTTCGCTGTTTTTCCGTATCTCGAATGCTACAGCCTGCGTTCCGTTATTGACGGTGATGTTATTTCCCGATAGTGTATAGGTTGGAGTACCGGCAATTTGTGCGTTGTCTTTGAATTGCGAATAATGTCCTACATCACCTACTTTATAATTTCCGATGCCTTCCTCTCCATTTTTGCGGTCTTCCAGATAGCAGATTGGAGGTGCTTTGGTGGCAAATGTTACCATATATTCTTTAGTCAGATTTATCTGTTCCTGATTTACGATGTATTCGAATGTACCATATTGCTTGTATTGAGGAATGGACACTGTTCTGAAGAATCCCCATCTGTCAAAGAACTCGGTCATATCCATATTCGCTATTTTACAGACAGCTTTGGCAAAATCCATTTGTGCAGGTCCCGGTTTGGAATTCAGAGGATTGACGCGAAGCTCCTTGAACAGTTTCGGAAAGAAGTCCGGCATCTTTTCCAAACGATGAAAATAGTTCCATAATTGCCATAGCATACGCATGTGGATTTCTGTATCTTCTGTCTCGGTGGTACCTTTTCCTAATAATACCCATGATTTTTTATTCAGATAAGAATCTGCCAGATCACTGATTTCCGTTCCACGTGAGCAATATTTGCCAAGTTTGTATATTACATAATTGGAGAACAGGTTATTGCTTGATTCATGGCAACTTGCCCAGTCGATAGCCCCTTGATGGATATGCCCTATTTCATGAGCGGGTCCCCAAGCATTGTCTTTGGCAGCCATAATATTTTCTTTCAATAGTATATCTCCTAATTTATTATAAACGAAAGCTATACAGTCATCCGAAGCCCACATAAAGCCGGTTTCCGGAGAAATAGCAAATATATGGTTATTGAAAAGACTCGGGCGTATGTCTTCGATTCCCATCAGTTCTTGCTCCCAGCCGACAAAGTCATCCCAAAGTTCGATGGCTGACAATATTTTATGTTTTGCAACTTCCTGAAGTTTTTCACGGTGAAAGTAGAAAATAATTTTGTTGCCTCGTACTCCGAAATATTTGTCATTTGCTTTTGATATCAGTTCGGTGTATTTCATATCGGTTTTGTGCCTTTCCAAGTCAAAGAAACCGGACACCTTTCCGCTGCCTATTGGAATATGGATTTTAATCGTTTTAGGATTGGTAGACAAGTCACAGTTGTATATGATAAACAATTGTCCTTTTTTCTCCATCTTCAATTTGTTTATTCCGGGTTTGAGAATATGAAAATTTGCAGAGATACTTGTCGAGAAATGTATCTCCTCTCCGGTACCGCCTTGTTTTTCTCCTATGCATTGTAAAGCAAGGCTTTGTCCATAGGTATCTCCGACAAGTACAACAATTTCTTCATCTTTTTCTACAGTAATACCGGTGAGATTATCAAGATTGCCATACCGTTTGGTGATTAATTTAGTTGCCCATTCGGTAGGATCGCTGTATGCCTTGTATTCTTGAATACGGAAATCTTTTTCCCACTCGCTATACGCATTGTTTTGTATCGTTTTGGCAAGATCAATGAAGTAATTATCTTCCATAGCTCGAATATCTTGTTCGGTAACCCCTCCTTTAAGTTCGGTACAGGTGAGGTCTTTGAATACCTTTAATAATTTGCTTTCCAATGTGTTTTCTGTGTTATGCCGAAAGAAATGCATTTCAGAACAACTTGCAAGACCTTGCAATCCACTGCTGACTACAAATTTGACAGCTGTCGCTTTTATTCCTTCCTTAAAAGAGATCTTGGTGGGGGTATTCTTCATATTGAAGTTGTAAATACCTTGTAGGGTGTAATCTTTGGCTTCCGGGTTTGGAACGGTGGCCGTGTGGATATTTACTTCACCAAAGTTACCATTTCCTTGGCGGGTATAGTAGACAATATAGTCGATTACTTCTTCTCCTGTGAAGAAGTATTCCAATATGACGGGAAACTTCGTTCTTCCCGCATGAGGACTATGGTAGTGGGAGCTTTCTTCTTCAGTAGTGAACTTTCCGTCGATAGATTTGTCTATGTCATATCCTGGTTGAAATTGATTAGCTTTGGCATCGGTCGGATGTATTTGTATGTCTCCTTCTGCAACAATATCATATATTCCGAATTGTCGTATGGTTATTTCATAGTCACGTACAAAAGAGCTGACTCTTATTTGGGCAGTACGTGATTTATCGGCAGTGTTCTCTTCTGCCGTAGCAATGATAAACGGTTCTTCTATGGCTGTACCTTTTTCAACTTTCAACCACTTCTCTGTAGATTCTATGTGCCATTCGCTCCCGCTGAGAGTTGTGTTGACCGGGATTCTGAGAGTGTTGGCACTGTTATCAATGACTTGTTCCAATTCATTATCGGTGAGATCAAAGATAGAGAAAGTTTCGCTATCATTATCTTTGCAAGACGCCAATGTATAAGCGGCAATGAGACCCACCGTTATCATTTGTAGTATAATTTTTCCTGTTTTCATAATAATTCATTTAGTTGATTATTGATAATAATTGCTTTTTCTTTTGTGTTGTCTCCTCATTCAGAAGTTTAAGCAATAGTTTGTACAGTTTGGGATCCGAAGGACGTTTGGCGAACGCATCTACAATTTTTCCTTGTTGGTCGATGATGATGATGCGAGGCACAGATCGGATTTTGTAATGTTTGGCCAGTTCTGATTTAAAGCCGTTCGGCACATTGAGTTGTAATACTTCACCATTCTTATCCTTTACAAATGCTTTCCACATATTGAGCAGTTGTTCTCCTGTATCCAATGACAAGGTGAGAAACCGGATATTTTCCCCTTTCATCTTTTCTGCCAGTTGTTCCATATAGGGCATTTCTGCCTTACAAGGTACGCAACCGCTGAACCAGAAATCAAGTACCATTACTTTACCTGCATAGTCGGCAGAAGAATAACTTTTGCCATTGACATCATAGGCGGTAAATGCTGGGGCTGTTTCCCCACGGGCAATAGTGCTATATTCTGATTTAATCGCATTATATTGTTTTTCCAATCGGGTCAATTCCTGAAGAAATTCTTCATTACGTTCTGGTACAGATGACCTTGCGATAGATAGATAAACCGGAAAATCATCCGAATATCCGGCTCTCAGAATTTGTTTCAGATAGCGTACCAGAAAGGCTGCTCTCACCTTTTTATCAGATATTCTTGCTGTATATTGAGTGAGGAAATTTACAGGATCAGCTTCCCATTCACCTATTCCCTCTAATATTTCCATTGATTCACGCATGACGGTGAACCATTTGGGATAATATAGGAGTGCGGCATCTTCATATCGATTTCTTCTCACATCATCATAGTAATGTGTGGGCAACTCTATCTTTTTTTTCATGAGCATACGCATCATAGACGGGCCTGTCAGCAACTGCTTGAGGAACTCATATTTATAATAATATCCGTGGATATGTTTGAAATCCTCAGGCAAGTCGGATGCCTTTAGAGTCTCGATGGCTGCTTCAACTTGTTGATGCTGATATTCAAGCCATTCATTAGAGTACATGGTTATCCCGTCTGGAGATCGGGTAAAAGATGGATGCTGTTGGATAAACCGATTGATTTCAGCATTGTCTCCTTCGAAAGAAACAGTGTTGTTTTTCTCGATGAGGCAACTCTTGGAACCGGGAGTGACAAAAATCGTATGCATGGAATTGTCGGATGCCATATAGTAATAATAGGCTGGTTGCTTCAATAGAAGGGCAACTGTTTGTCCTGGTTTCACTTCTTGATAGCCGTAGATTGTATCACTTTCGCTCTGGAAATGAATTTTTCTTCCATTTGTTTTTGCTGTGAAAGTGATGTAGGCGGCTTCATTGCCTGAAGGTAAAGTACGTTCTTGAGCATAAGTAAATATGCAAAGAAGTGTTGCTATGAATAGTATAAATGTTTTCATTATTTACTGTTTTGTATTAGATTACTGTTTTGCATCGCTGCTACAGGAAACGGATATGTGAGCAGATGTGATGTTGGTTTTAGCGTATATGTTTCCTCTTCGAACTCCCGGGTCAGTGTTTCATTAAATTCCGCACAGAAGCGGCGCATATCGAAGAATCCGTTGCTGGTGAATACCAATTCACGTTTACGCTCTTCGCGCACTATTTTCATGGCGGCATCCTTATCTGTAGGTTCGGGGAGGTCTTGATAATAATTCTTTAAAATGCGGTGCTTACGAAGATCGTTCAAGTACTTTACTGTGTTTGCCATGTCTCCTTGACGTGCGTAACACTCGGCTGCCATCAGATAAACTTCAGAGAGTTTGATTCCTCCACTGTTCCATCTGAAATTCATGACGTTTAAAAACGAACTTCCGGGCTCTGCGGTGGCAGGACCGTCATACGTTGTACCTATTGCAAATGTATATCGCAAATCTTCCTTTTTTGAGAATAGGTCAAGCACAGGTTTACGTATAAGTGAAGCTTGAGGAGACATAAAGTTCAAGCCATGTTGGTAGAGCAGATTTTCAGAAGATTCATAGGGATGGATAAAATACAGCATGCTACCGAACATGCGGAATAGGGAATAAAATGGCATTCCCCATTCGAACATATTATCCGGCATGATGGCTATCGCCGGGTTTGCTGCTGATTGTGATTCCCTAAACTGTGCCAATCCGCTTTGGTACTCAATGTTCATATCCCATAATTTATGGTTGCCCTCTCCTTCCGCTTCCTTAAGGCAATCGAGCGAAGCCTGTAGTGCTGGGTCAAACTCCCTTTTGAACAGGTGCACTTTTGCTTTCAGTGCATGTCCGAATGCCTTGTCGGGGCGAAATGTATTCATTGCTTTATGAGGTAGGTTGGGAATGGCATCTTCTATGTCTCGTTGAATCATCGCATAAGCATCGGCTATTGTTTTTTGTACACCTACTTCCTCCAAGCTGAATTCGTCACGGAGTATAATTCCTCGTTCCTGTGAAGCGGTTGCTGGGTCGTAGGGTTTGGCATAAGTATTGATAAGGTAAAAATAGTTATAGGCACGTAAGATTTTAGCTTGTGCTATACCTTCGGTTTTATCGGTCTCACTACCTTCTGCATCATTGATATTTTGAATAATGATGTTATATTTCGCAATTTTGTTATAACACATGGCGTATAGATCGGCACTTCCCGTGGCTGACATATAGGGAGCCCGGTTGAAATTCTCATCCCAAAAGAAGCAGGCGGACTGAAGTGGGTGTGTATAATTTTTTATTTGATCTATATAAGGT
>CAKUYM010000123.1 GCA_934716785.1 uncultured Bacteroides sp.
ATGCCTCTGCGGCCGCCATCTATGGGTCGCGTGCCAATGCCGGAGTTGTGTTGATAACAACCAAATCGGGCCAGCAAGGCAAGACGAAGATAGAAGTATCCGGCCGTTACGGATTTGCCAGTCTTGCCAACGATATTGAGATGGCCAACTCTACCGAATATATAAATACGATGCAGGCTGCCGTTGACAATTACAATGTGCAGATGGGTACCAACCTCCAACTGTATATCCCTTCTCAGATTCAGGAGACCAACTGGGTAAAAGAGATATCAAGAAGAAATTCTAAAACGGATACCGGCTCAATCAGCATTTCCGGCGGAAATGAGAAGACTACTTTTTTCGCTTCTTTGGGTGCCAATACCCAAGAGGGATATTTGAATAAAAGTAGTTACGACCAGTATAATATGCGTGCCAAATTCACTCATAAGATCAACCATATTTTCAAACTGAATATGAATCTGGCAGGTTCGGCCAGCCGTTCGGACTTATTGGAAGAGACGAGCACCAGCTTGAAGGTGCTGCGTACGGCACGTGAAGAACAGCCTTGGTACTCGCCCTATAAAGAAGACGGAATCTCTTATAAGGTGAATGGAACGGAAATTTTGCGCCACAATCCTATAATGTTGATAAATGAAGAAGACTGGGTGGCGAAGAAGTATCAACTGTCCGGTGTGTTCAGCGTAGACGTTACTCCTTTCAAGGGATTTAAATATACACCGACGGTGAGTGTGTATGGCATATTGGACAACACTTCCAAGAAACTGTCGGACAAGCATGATGCCCGCAAGAACAGCAGTGGTTGGGGAGCTTTGGCTGAGCAAAAAGACCAGAGTTTCCGCTATGTGATAGACAACGTGTTTTCCTACAACAATGAATGGGACAAACTGATTTACTCTGTCATGTTGGGACATTCGTTCGAGAAATATACCTACGAGCAGTTTGGGGCGAAGAGTGATAACTACGCCAACGGTGCCTTTCCCTCTTCCAACTTCGATTTGATCAATGCCGGTCCCAATATTTATGCCGGAAACATCGGTTACACCTCATATGCCTTGGAATCCTACTTCGGACGAATCGCTTTGAACTGGGACAACAAATACATCCTGAATGCTTCTTTGCGTAGTGACGGCTCTTCCCGTTTTGCAAAGAGCAAGAGATACGGTTATTTCCCTTCCGCTTCTTTTGCCTGGCGGCTATCCGGTGAAGATTTCTTTCCGGAAAACAACTATGTCAATGATGCGAAGTTGAGGCTGAGCTGGGGTATGACAGGAAGTATGGCGGGTGTGAGCAATTATGCTCCGCTGTCGCTTATCAGTGCGGGCGGCGCTTCTTATAACGGTTCTGCCGGATTCCAGATTTCACAAGACGCCCGTGCCTTGACTTGGGAGAAGGCCAGCCAGTTCAATATAGGGTTTGATATAGAAATGTTCCGGTCGCGCCTTACTCTGAATGTGGATATGTTCTATCAAAAGACCACCGACCTGCTGTTCAAGAAGCCTGTCAATGCCACTACCGGATATACCACATTGCAGTCCAACATCGGTTCGTTGGAGAACAGAGGACTCGAACTGGCGCTGAATGGCAAAATTCTTACCGGAAAGTTTAAGTGGGATTTGGGAGGAAACATCTCTTTCGTGAAGAATAAATTGCTTTCACTGATCGAAGGAAACGATATGTATATAGTGCCCAGCAGCGGAAGTAACCTCTTGGGCGGTTCGATGCACGCTTTGATAAACGGGCAGCCCATCAGTACATTCTATATGTTGAGAATGGATGGCATTTATCAGCGTGACGATGAAGTGCCGGCAAAACTTTACGCCAAGGGAGTACGTGCCGGTGACGTGAAATACTTCGACTACAATGAAGACGGTGACATCTCCGATGCAGACCGGGTAAATGTGGGAAAAGCCATCCCCGATTTTTACGGAGGTATCACTTCCAACTTCTCTTACAAAGGTTTTGACCTGTCTCTGTTCGGACAATTCTCCGTGGGTGGAAAAGTGTTGTCGGCATGGCGCGGAGTGAACGGTGCCGAGGGTACCGACCATTTGGGACTTGCACTGTCGAACGTGAAAGTGAGTGACCGGAGCGAATCTGTAGAACAATACTTCAACGTAAGCAAAGAGGTAGCCAACGGATACTGGCGCGGAGAAGGCACAAGCAATACGATTCCTCGTCCTGTGCGTATCGGTGTACATACCGGATATGATTACGACTACAACGTGCAGACCTCAACACGCTATCTGGAAGATGCCTCCTATTTCAAACTGAAGACGGTGACTTTGGGATATACCCTGCCGGAACAGATTGTGAAGAAGCTCCGTATGAATTCACTGAGAGTCTACGTATCGGCAGATAATCTGCTGACACTTACCAAGTATTCCGGTTATGACCCCGAAACGTCGTTCTCCGGCAGTCCGGGCAATTCGAATTATGGCGTAGACTTTGGTCTGCAACCGATATTGAGAACATTTATTTTTGGTCTGAATCTAAACTTTTAAAAACATAGATGTATGAAACGATACTATACGATAATCAACTGTTTGCTATGTGGCATTTGTCTTTTGTGGATGACAGCCTGTTCGGGTATGCTGGACGATATGCGCCCTAAGGATCAGATACCGCAGGATATGTTGAGTGACTCCGATTTGGAGAAACTGCTGAACGGTGTGTATGCCGAAATGGAAGAACTTGTATTCAAGTTTTATATGGACGGCGACGTGAAAGGTGAGAATTTCAAGGCAGGTCCCGGCTTCTCCATGAATGACCCCATGCTGATGGCGCCCAGCTCCAAGGAAGTGCTGACCCAGTGGCAGAAATGCTTCACCACCTTAAAGCAGGTCAATTTCCTGATAGAAACATACGAAGCATCCTCTGACAAAGAAAATGCGATGGTGAAGCAGACCGGAGGCACGGGCTACTATTTCAGAGCATTGATTTACTACCATTTGGCTACCCGTTGGGGCGGTGCTCCCATCCTGCGCAAGCGTACCTATGACGTTGTGCCCATCTCTCCCGAAGCAGAAGTATGGAGCTTTATAAAAGAAGACTTGGGAAAAGCGGAGGAACTGCTGCCCGAATTTACAGACCGTTTTTATGTATCTCTTAGTGCTTGCGATGCACTTAATGCCAAAGTGTGCCTGTCTTTGAAAGACAATGTGAATGCGGCTGCCTATGCTGACAAAGTGATCTCCAAATCCAACTTCTCGCTGAGCAGCACGTCTGCCGAGTATGCCAGTGCCTTTGTGTCCAACAGCAACAGTAAGGAACTGGTCTTTGCATTGGCCAACAAACGCAGCACAAGCCTGTTGCTGTTTTATCAGACGGTAAATGATATCGACCCCACGTGGGAATATTCTCCTTCTACCAACTGCTACGAACATCTTTATGATGACACGTCCGTCAAGAAGAGTGATATCCGTGCGAAGGCCGTGTTTGGGGCGGACAACAGCCGCGTCATCAAATTCCCTAATGGAAGTGCCGGACAGTTTGTCTCCAACGAACAGCCTTCGCAGACTCCGATTGTAGTTACCCGTGTGGCAGAAATGTATCTGATAAAAGCTGAAGCGTTGGGAGCAACCGCCGGACTGTCTGTCTTGAAAGAATTTATGAACAAGCGCTATGCAACCGTTTCATTGCCTTCGAGCATGACTGATACGGAATTTCAGAATCTGATACTTGACGAACGTCATCGCGAATTGTATGCAGAGGGGCAGCGCTGGTATGATTTGAAACGGACCAACCGGCTCGACCTGTTTTCTTCCCTGAACGGCAGAGACTATCTGATGTACTACCCCGTTCCTCAGTCGGAACGCGACTTGGCGGGCGAAGCAAACTATCCTCAGAACCCGGGTTATTAATAATTATCTTAGAACGAATAGAGTATGAAAAATATAAAAACAGTTACAATGTTTTTCGTCTGCTTGCTGTTACTTTCGGCATGCTCGGATGATTGGAAAGAAAATGCATTGACAGCGAAGTTTGCTTTTGACAAGGCGACCTATTATGCTGGAGAAGAGGTATGCATTACAAATGAAACGATGGGTGGAGAAGGTAATTATACCTACCAATGGGATTTGGGAAACGGTGAGACTTCTACCGAAATCTCCCCCAAAGTCGTTTATGAAACGAATGGTGCGTATACTGTGACTTTGCATGTGAAAGATGGCAAAGGAAACTATGCAATGGCTCATAAATTGCTGACGATTGAGGCGGAGCCGTTGCCCGAAGTAGGAAATGTGAAGCTGAAGTGGGTAGGTGCTCATGTATTGGGAGAAGTACGCTCTACGGCTCCGGCGGTCAGTGACGACAACTATGTGTATATGACTTCCAATGACCATTACTTGCGTAAGTTCTCAGCCGCTACCGGTGAGCAGATATGGGAGTTCGACTTATGGACATCGGCAGACGGTAATGCTCCGTCCGGCAATACACACACTACTCCGAGCATTGATGCGGATGGCACTGTATATGTGGGAACAGGCGACACAAGCGGCAAAGTGGGGCGCGTGTATGCCATTAATCCAGACGGAACAAAGAAATGGGTTGTTGCCGGAGATGCGGAGAAAGGATTCTGGAATAAAGGAAAGGCTTCTACACCCCGTATCAACTATCTGACTTGCGCGATTGGAGAAAATCATATCTATATGGGTAATGGCGGCTCTACGGGTTCGCTGCTTGCCGTTGACAAGACAACCGGATACAGAGTAGGCTATGTGGCAAATGCCGACAATTCCGGAGGTCCTTCGGGAGGTGTGTCTGCCGGAATAGCATTGGTGAACAACACGCTGATCTGGTCAGGCGGAAAGAACGGATTGTTTGGCGCATCGGCTTCTGCACTGAATGCAGGCGGCAATGTGATGTGGTCATGGCAGATATACAGTTCGGGCAATGATAAGCCCTCGGAGAATATGAATGCTTCCGTGGCAGTGGACGGAAACGGTACGATATATGGAATCGCCACTTTCCCGGGTATGGGAAGTAGCGCGTATGCTGTGGGAAGTGACGGAGTAGAGAAATGGCGCACTGCATTGGGAAATGTAGGCGCGCTGGATCAGGGAGGTGTTGTGATAGGCTTGGACGGAAGTATCATTGTGACTGTGAAACGTGCTCCGGGCGAGGCCACGGGAGGAATCGTCTCATTATCTCCCAACGGAGTTGTTCAATGGCACTACGGTGTGCCCGAAGATGTGAGCGGATGTGCGGCAATAGACCAAGCAGGTAATATTCATTTCGGAACACAGTCCGGCAATTATTATATCATTAAATCCGAAGCATCGGAAGAGCAATTGGTATTGAAGAAGGATCTCGCCGCACTGATCAGTGAAAGTGATTCTCCTCTGAAGGATAATTGGGAAGCCGGAATCGGAAAGATTTGGAGTTCGCCTACAATCGGTCCGGACGGAACTATCTACATCGGTGTCACCAATACGGTAGATCCTTCGAAGAGTGCTCTGGTTGCTTTGGAGGACGAAGGCATAACCGGATGTGCGGCTTCGGCATGGCCGATGAAGGGGAAAGACTGTCGTCACTCCAGTGCACAGAGCGGTGGCTCAAGCGAAAATCCGGATGATAACCCTGGCGGACAACTGCCCATTACGGGGAATATGAAGACTGATTTGAAGAACTTGTTTGAGGACAGCTCGTACAAAGTATGGCTCTGTGCCCATCGTGCCAATACGCAGAAGGGGATAGAAGCCGGCATACCGGAGAACTCGTTGGCTGCCATTGAGTATGCCGTCAATGCCGGAGTGGAGATGGTCGAACTGGATGTGCGCCCCACTTCGGACGGGGTATTGATGCTGATGCACGATAATACCATCGACAGAACTACTGACGGCAGCGGTGCAATCGGAAACTATACCTATCAGCAGCTGCAACAGTTCTACCTCAAAGATGAATCGGGCAAGTTGACGAACGAACGCATCCCGACTTTGGAGGAGGCATTGAAGAAGGGCAAAGGAAAGCTTTATTTTAACTTGGATGTAGTAAGCAAGAATGTAGCTGTGGCTACAATCGTGTCATTGCTCAAAAAACTCGACATGGAAAAAGAAGTGTTGCTCTATGTGTCGAACAACCGTAATTATGCGTATGATCTCAAAGCGGCAAATAGCAGTCTGTTGCTGCATCCGATGGCAAAAGCGGCTGATGATATCACCTATTTTGCTTCATCTTATACGGACAATGTGCAGATGATGCAGCTTTCTACTTCGGATGCGCTTGCCGGCACGATGGTGGAAGATATCAAGGCTAAAGGTTGGCTTATATTCTCCAATATTGTGGGAGCTAATGATACGAATATGAAGTCTGATAATTACTCGGGACTTGTAGGCATGATAAACAAACGTATCAATATCGTACAGACCGACTATGCCGAACTGGCAGCCGGATATTTGAAATCTAAAGGTTATAGATAAAAATATGAAGAAGTATATATATGTAGTATTTGCACTGCTGCTCTCCGCCTGCCGTCTGTGGGCGGATGAGCCGGTGAAGGCGATTTCTGCAAAAATAACGAATCCGGCGAATAAGGAAATAACAGTGGTAGCCCATCGGGCCGACTGGCGTTTTGCTCCGGAGAACTCACTGGCAGCGATTGAAAACTCTATCCGTCAGGGAGCCGATGTAGTGGAATTGGATGTCCAAAAGACAAAGGACGGGCAGTTGATTCTGATGCATGATAAGACATTGGATCGCACCACAACCGGCAAGGGAAAGATTGCCGAATGGACATTGGATTCCATCCGTACTCTCTACTTGAAGAATGGTGCGGCATTGAAGACCAAACATCGTGTGCCTACATTGGAAGAAGCATTGCTGACGGCAAAAGGACGGGTGATGGTAAATCTGGATAAGGCATATCCGATATTCGATGAGATTTTCCCCATCTTGGAGAAAACCGGAACAGTGGGACAGATCATCATGAAGGGCTCAAAGCCGGTTGCGGAAGTGAAGAAAGACTTGGGGAAATATCTGGACCGGATAATATATATGCCTATCATTAATCTGGACAAACCGGGAGCCATGCAGCAAATAGATGATTTCATGAAAGAACTTCATCCGGTGGCTTTCGAACTGCTGTTCGAGTCGGATACGTGCCGGCTTCCCAAACTTCTGAAGACCAAGCTTGAAGGAAAGAGTAAGATTTGGTATAACACTCTTTGGAATACGATGGCCGGCGGGCACGATGATGATAAATCATTGGAAAATCCGGATGAGGGCTACGGGTATCTGATAGATACACTTGGCGCAACCATCATTCAGACCGACCGCACCGCTTATCTGTTGGAATATCTGCAAGCCCGTAAGAAACGTAATGGGCAGAAAGCCGATGCTTTTCATTAACATATAACTTCATTTATGGCATTTAATATATTGGATTTTTATAGAATCTCTCCTCCGGCTGCCGGAGGGGAGACTGATTCCGAACGCTCTTCCCGTTTCAAGCGTATTCGTTGGGCTACCTTCCTTTCGGCCACTACCGGATATGGCATTTACTATGTTTGCCGCCTCAGTATGAACGTGGTGCGCAAGCCGATTGTAGATGAAGGTGTGTTCTCCGAGACACAGTTGGGCATCATTGGTTCCTGCTTGTTTTTCGTGTATGCGGTGGGAAAGTTGACCAATGGTTTTCTTGCCGACCGTAGCAATGTACGACGCTTCATGTCCACCGGATTGTTGTGCTCCGCTTTGATAAATCTGTGTTTGGGCTTTACCAGCTCCTTTTATGCATTTGCCATACTTTGGGGGCTGAATGGATGGTTTCAGTCAATGGGGGCGGCGTCCGGTGTCGTTTCGCTGACCCGTTGGTATAGCAGTAAGGAACGGGGCACTTTTTATGGATTCTGGTCGGCGAGCCATAATTTGGGCGAAGCGTTGACGTTTATCACCATAGCGCTGCTGGTCAGTTGGATGGGGTGGAGGTACGGCATGATTGGAGCCGGTGTCATTGGGATAGCAGGCTTTGGTATGATGCTCGCCTTTATGCGCGACACGCCACAGAGTCAGGGATTCTTGTTGGATAAGAAATCCGCTTCGACCAAGCAAACCGAAGATTTCAATAAGACCCAGAAAGAAGAATTCAACAAAGCCCAGAAGGCGGTATTGAAGAATCCGGCCATTTGGATTTTGGCTCTTTCCAGTGCATTTATGTATATCAGCCGTTATGCAGTGAATAGTTGGGGTGTCTTCTATTTGGAAACACAGAAAGGATATTCTACATTGGATGCCAGTTTTATAATATCTATCAGTTCCATTTGTGGAATTATCGGTACGGTATTCTCCGGAATCATTTCCGATAAGTTGTTCTCAGGTAGCCGCAATGTTCCTGCGTTGATTTTCGGATTGATGGATGTAGTGGCTCTCTGCCTGTTTCTCTTGGTGCCGGGCACTCACTTTTGGGTAGACGTGTTGGCAATGGTGCTTTTCGGCTTGGGCATCGGAGTGCTGATTTGTTTCTTAGGCGGATTGATGGCAGTGGACATTGCTCCCCGCAATGCGTCGGGCGCAGCTTTGGGGGTAGTAGGAGTGGCCAGCTATATAGGAGCCGGACTGCAAGATGTAATGAGCGGCATTCTGATAGAAGGACAAAAGACCGTCTGCAATGGCGTGGATGTCTATGACTTCACGTACATCAATTGGTTCTGGATTGGGGCAGCCTTGCTTTCCGTGCTGTTTGCTCTCTTGGTCTGGAATGCAAAACCGAAAGAAATCAGTTAGAGGTATCTGATTGGAATATAGTTTTTTATAGGTATTTTAGCAGCATTCCGGAGGAATCATAGTTATCAGATTCTTTCGGAATGCTATTTTTTATGAAAAGATTTATATGTGATGAGGATTTGTCTCACTTGTGTGAATATATCATTGCAGCGTTTTCATTTCAATTGACTACCACAGTATCAAAATACTCTTTGAAGATCTCCGCAGCTCTTTCAAGTTGCTCGGGAGTGTTTTCCTTTACGTCTTTCAGCTTGTATTCCTGCTCCAAGGCTTCATATTTATGTACGCCCAGTGTATGGTAAGGCAGTATCTCTACCCGTTGGACCATCTTGTATTTTCCTAAAGCCTCTCCCAATCGGCGGATATCTTCTTCAAAGTCGCTGTATCCGGGCACAAGTACATAGCGCAGCCAAAACGGCTTACCATGCTCTTCGAGCCATGCTGCCGTGCGGATGGTCTGCTCGTTGCTTTTCCCGGTCAGTGCCTGGTGGCGGGTGGGGTTGAACTCTTTGATATCAAGCAATACGAGATCCGTCAGTGAGAGAAGTTCTTCTACATATTCGTTCCAGATGCCACCGTTGCTGTCTATGCAGACATGAATCCCTTTCTCTTTCAGTTCGCGAACCAGTGGTACAAGCGCTTTTGCCTGAAACGTAGGCTCTCCGCCAGAGAACGTGATTCCGCCACGCTTGCCGAAGAACGGACGCTGGCTCATCGCCATGCGCACAATCTCTTCCGGTGGGGTAGGCGTGCCGCCCTTGCCGGTTATCGTGTCGGGATTGGCGCAATACAGACAGCGGAAATTACAACCTTGAAGAAAAACGACGAGCCGTAAGCCCGGCCCGTCGAATGTTCCCATACTTTCGTATGAATGTACGTTTATCATCATATAGAGTTTGATTACATACGTTCGTGGAAGCTACGGCTGATAACTTCCAATTGGTGCTCGCGGCTCAACTTCACGAAGTTTACGGCATAACCGGAAACGCGGATGGTGAGTTGCGGATATTTCTCGGGATGCTCCATGGCGTCATAAAGCATGTCGCGGTTCAGAACGTTGACATTCAGGTGATGAGCGCCTTTGGTGAAGTAACCGTCCATCATGGTGATGAGGTTCTCGATGCGGTCTTCTTCGGTGGCTCCCAATGATTTCGGAACGATGGAGAAGGTGTTGCTGATACCATCCTGTGAGTCGCGGTAACGAAGTTTTGCTACAGAGCTCAGGGAGGCGATAGCACCGTTCTTGTCGCGTCCGTGCATCGGGTTGGCACCCGGAGCGAAAGGAACCCCTTTGGCGCGTCCGTCGGGAGTGGCACCGGTCTTCTTGCCGTACATCACGTTGGAAGTGATGGTCAGCAGTGAAAGGGTGGGACGGGCGTTCTTGTATACCGGCAGCTTCTTCAATTCTTCACTGAAGAAATATACCAAGTCAACACCCAAATGGTCTACCTTATCGTTATCATTGCCGAAGCAAGGGAATTCTCCTTCGATATCGAACCCTTCCGTCAGCCCGATATCATTGCGACGAGCAGTTACTTTCGCATATTTGATGGCTGACAGTGAATCGAGCGCGATGGAGAGTCCTGCCACACCGTAAGCGAGGTTGATGCGCGGGTTGGTATCAACGAGAGCCATCTGTGCTTTCTCGTAGTAATACTTATCGTGCATATAGTGGATGATGTTCATCGCTTCGTTGTAAACGCGGGCGATTTCAGTCAGTACCTTCTTGTAGTTGCTCATAACCTCTTCGAAGTTCAGCGTGTCACTGGTCAGTACGGGGATATTTTTCACCATTACCGTACCGGTGTTTTCACAACGTCCGCCGTTGATGGCAAGCAGCAGGGCTTTAGCCAAGTTGCAGCGTGCGCCGAAGAACTGGATTTGCTTTCCGATCTCCTGATAAGATACGCAGCAGGCAATTCCATAGTCGTCCGACTGACGCACTTCACGCATCAGGTCGTCGTTCTCGTACTGGATGGAAGAAGTGTCGATAGATACCTTTGCGCAGAATTCCTTGAAGCCTTCCGGCAGTTCCGGACTCCACAGCACAGTCAGGTTCGGTTCCGGTGAAGGACCGAGGTTGTAGAGTGTCTGCAGGAAGCGGAAAGATGTTTTTGTAACCTTAGTGCGTCCGTCGTTGAGACGTCCACCTAAAGATTCGGTTACCCATGTCGGGTCGCCGGCAAAGATATCATTGTATGATTGCATACGCAGGTGGCGTACCATGCGCAGTTTGATGACAAATTGGTCGATCAGTTCCTGAGCGAAAGACTCGGTGATAGTTCCTTGACTCAACTCGTATTCGATGTAGATATCGAGGAAGGAAGAAACGTTACCCAATGACATGGCAGCGCCGTCTTGTTCTTTTACAGCGGCAAGATAAGCCATGTATACCCACTGAACGGCTTCCTGAGCGGTATAGGCAGGACGGCTCAAGTCGAGT
>CAKUYM010000124.1 GCA_934716785.1 uncultured Bacteroides sp.
TTAAATACACATTAATAGACTGGTATTTGCATGTGCTACGTACACGCAAGGAAACGCTTCAGCGACTGACAAACTATATGGTTGCGGATGTCTATTTCTCCAAATCCACATTTGTGGACGGTGCACTTGAAATGGGGTTCCATGTAATCAGCCGGTTTAGGGATGACGCCTGTTTGCTGTATCTCGCCTCAGGACAGCCTACGGGTAAAAGAGGGAGGCCTAAGTTGTATGACGGTAAAATCGAGATGAAACACTTGGAAGAGGACAGGTTTGAAATAACCAACTTGGAGAAAGGGAAAGGCGTGTTCTTTCGGCAGTAGTTCATTCACGTTCGTTGGACAGAAATATACTGCTGTGTATTTGGAAAAGTGAGGATAAGAAAGTACGTAAACTGTATTTCTCAACTGATACCCAAATGAAGGCGATGGATGTATTGGATTTTTACAGGACACGCTTTCAAGTCGAATTTTGCTTTAGAGATAGTAAGCAATTCACCGGACTGACAAATTGCCAAAGCCGGGATATTGATAAGCTCCATTTTCATTTCAACGCTTCACTGACCAGCGTTAATCTGGCAAAAGTCAAAGCCCTGGAGAAAGGGACAGTCTTATCAATGGCTTCGGTGAAAGTGCTATGCCACAATATTTTCCTCATGCAACGATTTATTTCCGTGTCTGGCATTGAACCGAATCCGGAAATAAATCGAAAGCTATGGGAAGAGGGAATTAAATTTGCAACAATAGCGGCATAAGTGTTAAGGAAATGTTTAACGAACTATTGATGAAAAAAACAATATATATATATATATATATTCAAACAAATCTTTATCTTTGCACACAAAATTTGTTGCTTATTATAAATATAACCTAATTAACCAATGTAATACGATATGAAAAACAACTAATTCAGAACATGTAATAAGTTCTGCAAGAACTTATTCAACCTTTACTTAATCTACAATAAACTAAATGTTAAATCTAACAGAAAAAAGCATGAGACAATTTCATTTTTTTTGTAAGCAACGGTATTTGATGTATACTGTTCTGTCATTGCTTCTTTGGCCGCTTTCTTCCTCTGCAGCAGAGGAATGGAAGGATGTAAAAGGAGAATCTACTACTAATATTGTTAAATCGACTCAACAGAAAAAGCAAAAGCGTGTTATTACCGGTGTAGTAAGGGAGGGCGATACCAATGAACCTATTATTGGAGCTTCTGTTTGGCTAAAAAACAGTTCGGTAGGTGCTGTGACCGATATAGACGGTAAATATTCTATCACGATAGAAGGTGTAGGTGGAGTACTTGAATTCTCTTATATCGGTATGAAGAAACAGGAAATTGCAATCATAGACCAAAAGAGTATCAATGTCACTCTTCAACCCGATACTGAAGTATTGGACGAAGTTGTTGTTGTCGGATATGGCAGCCAGAAGAAAGAAAGTGTTGTTGGGGCTATCTCAACGTTAGACATCAAGAAACTGAAAGTTCCCGGAGCATCAATTTCAAATGTGTTGGCAGGTCAGTTATCCGGTGTTGTGGCTATGACCCGTTCGGGAGAGCCCGGCAAAAATAGTGCCGCGGATTTCTACATTCGTGGTGTATCTTCCTTTAAGGGAACTTCCACTCCGTTAGTACTGGTAGATGGCATCGAACGTGATCTTGATCTGGTAGATACAGACGATATCGCTTCATTCTCCATTCTGAAAGATGCTTCGGCCTCTGCCGTTTATGGTGTACGAGGTGCCAACGGAGTAATCTTGATTACTACTAAAAAGGGCGAAGAAGGTAAGCCGGCAATCAATGTACGCACAGAGTTTGGTTTTACCAGTCCTACCAAACGTCCGAAGATGCTCGACTCAGCAAGATGGGCGGAACTTTACAATGAAGCTTCTTCAACCAAGTATTATTCGGACGAAGTCATGCAGAAATATAGAGAACATAGTGACCCCGATCTCTACCCAAATGTAGACTGGTTTGATGCTTTGTTCGACGATATGGCTGAAAATCAACGAGTAAATCTGAGTATCACCGGTGGTGGAGACATCGTGAAATATTATGTTTCAGGCTCCTTCTATAATGAAAGCTCTATCTACAAAAATGCAGGAAACATATATGGATACGATTCATCTATTAATTACAATAAATTCAACTTCCGTGCCAATATAGACCTCAACCTGACCAAAAGCACAGTGCTGAATGTCAATCTGGCTAATATCTATGAAAAATCGTTCGGTCCCGGATTTGGTGACAACGATAACGACATTTGGGGATATACGTTCAATGCTTCCCCTAACGCATTCCCGATAGAATATTCTGATGGAAAACTTTCAGGACCTTCTACCGATTCCGGTTTCAACCCATGGAATATGCTGGTTCACTCCGGATACCGTGAGCAGTTCTGGAACTCGGCACAAGCACTTGTCGGCGTTACGCAAGATATCGGTAAACTTTGGAAACCGTTGGAGGGATTAACTGCCAACTTGAAGTTCTCATGGGATGCGTGGAACACTACATTGCAACGCCGTTCCAAAACGCCGACTTTCTATCATGCCCGTGGGAGAGATGACCAAGGCAATCTGATTTATGACGATAATAATGGTGACGGTGAATGGGATCCCGTACATACCGGAAGTGAGTCTTTGGGATTCGCAATCGGACGTAGCGGAACGATGACACGTTATTTGGAAGGCTCATTGAACTACAACCGTTTGTTTGCTGAAAAACATCGTGTAGGCGCATTGTTACTATACAATCAGAAAATACATACTAACACACAGGCCGGTAGCGGAGACGCTGCTCTTCCTTATAAAAACCAAGGTTTGGCAGGACGTGTTACTTATGCATTCAGAGATACATATTTTGCTGAAGTAAATGTCGGTTATAATGGTTCCGAAAACTTTGCGCGCGGACATCGTTTTGGCTTCTTCCCTGCAGCGGCTATCGGTTGGATGGTGTCTAACGAAAAATGGTTCGAACCTATAACTAAAACTGTTGATATGTTGAAGTTAAAAGCTTCATACGGTAAAGTCGGTAATGATGATATCGGCGGACAGAGAAGATGGGTGTATGAATCTTCTATTGCAACAGGAGGAAGCTGGCAATACGGTCAAAGTGCCGATCAAGGAGGTAGCGGTATTCGCATTGGTGAGGTTGAAAACCTGAACGCATCTTGGGAAGAAGCATTGAAGTTGAATGTCGGTATCGAGTTCTCTTTATTTAATAAGGTTAAAGTACAGGCCGATTACTTCCGTGAAGAACGTACCGGAATCTTCCTGCAACGTGCCGGATTACCTGCTATTGTAGGTATTTCTACAATTCCTTATGTAAATATCGGTGAAACACTAAATCAGGGTTTCGATAGTAATATCGAATACTCACAGAAGATCGGTAATGTTTATGTAACGGCAAGAGGTAACTTTACATATAATCGTAATAAATTGAAGAACAACGATGAACCTGATTGGGAATATAAATACCAAAATAGAATAGGCAAACCTTTTGGTTCTGGTGGCTCTATGCAACCTTTCGGACTTGTGGCCTTAGGACTATTCAAGAGTCAGGAAGAAATCGACAACAGTCCTGTACAAAGCTTCGGAGAATACCGTGTAGGTGATATAAAATATCAAGATATCAATGGTGACGGAGTTATCAACTCTCAAGACCAAATCGCTATCGGGTATACTAATTTACCAGAAATCATGTATGGTTTCGGCGCTACGGCACAATGGAAAAACTGGGACTTCAATGTATTCTTCCAAGGAGCGGCTCGCACGAGTTTCTTCTTAAGCGGATCGTCTGTTAAGAGCCTTTTCTCTTCAGGAAACTTGGAACGTTCTGCTGTGAACGAGAATATATACAACAATGTATGGATGTCCACTAATACCCCCGAACAGAATGCAAATGTACTCTACCCGCGTCTCAGCAACGGTAGCGGTGGTGCCGGAGCCTCTAACAACACTCAAACTTCCACATGGTGGCAACGCAATGGTTCTTTCATACGATTGAAGAATATGGAGATTGGCTACACACTTCCCAAATCGTTGACAAGCAAAACATTCATTAAGTCATTCCGTTTTTATCTATCGGGAAGTAACCTGCTCACATTTGCCCCATTCAATATGTGGGATCCAGAAAAAGGCGGGGGAGAAGGTTCCGGATATCCCTTGAATCGAGTGATCACTATCGGCTTTAATGCTAATTTCTAAATCTTATAACTGTATAATTTATGAAACTTCAAATAAAATCACTTTATCTGTTATGCTTCGCTACCGGTGCGATATTTTTATCTTCATGTGAAGATTTCCTCGACAGGCAGGAAGATGAAAAACTGACTTTCGAGAAAATCTGGGAATCAAGAAATACGGTTAAGCAGTATTGGCTCAATGCCATGTCATTTCTTCCTAACTACAATGGAGGATTCATTGGAGATAATGAACCCTATTTGGGAGCATCGGACGAATGTACCATTACTTATGACCGTGGTTACCGTTCTATGAACTTCGGATCATGGAATGCCTCAAATGTACCTTATTACAAAATGGACAACTACTATAAAGGTATCCGTGAATGTAATATTTTCATGCAGAATGTATATAAATGCTCAGACCCTCTGGCTACACAGGAACAGCTTGACGAATGGTATTGGCAAGCACGCTTTGCCCGTGCCTACTACTATTTTAGTATGATGTGCGACTATGGACCTATTTTCCTGATTGGAGATGAACTGCTAGATTTT
This sequence comes from uncultured Bacteroides sp., assembly GCA_934716785.1. Classification (GTDB taxonomy): domain Bacteria; phylum Bacteroidota; class Bacteroidia; order Bacteroidales; family Bacteroidaceae; genus Bacteroides. Next base: position 4,733 of record CAKUYM010000124.1, read on the forward strand.
ACAGCTTCTACGGAAGAATTATATCGTCCTCGTAACACATGGGAAGAGTGCGTGAATTATGTAGTCAGCGAACTTACCACATGTGCTGAAAGTAGTGCCGTACCTGTTCAGAAAGGGTTGTCTACCAGTAAATATGGTTTAGCGACAAAAGGGACCTGTTATGCTGTCATTTCACGTCTGAAGCTTTACTCGGCACGCAACTTGTTTAACGGTAATGCCCTATATCGTACGGTAAAGAACCCGGTAACAGACAAATTCCCAGAACTTTCAGGAGTGGATCTTTTCCCGCAAACATACGATGCCAATAAATGGTTGGAAGCAGCAAAGGCTGCTAAAGTCTTGTTGGACGATACTGATTACAAACTTTATCGTGCAGGTAATGGTGATCCATATGAAGATTATTATGGTATAACCCATGTGAACTGGAATAGTGAATTGATCTGGACAGACCGTTACAATAGCGGCTTTGCTTGGGGAGTAGGTACAGTTCCCACCGGAGTATCCGGCACTGCATACGGTGGCGTAGGTCCTACACAGCAACAGGTGGATGCTTATGCGATGAACAACGGGCGATATCCTATTATAGGTTATGAGACATCAGGCGATCCGATAGTAGACAATGCTTCAGGATACAGCAAAGAAGAAGAATTACAAAAATCAACTTGGGAATATCCGGCAAAAGGATGGAGTAAATTTGGCAACTACAATATCACTGCCCCTAACATGTATAAAGATCGTGAACCTCGTTTTTATATTACAGTTTTCTTCGGAGGTAATTATTGGCTGCATGGTGGTACCAGCACAATGATCTCTTTTGCCAAAGGAGGTAATGGAAACAAGAGCCACGACTATCCTAAGAGTGGTTACCTGTGCAATCGTTTTTATGACCATACACTGAACTCCGGTGATGGACAATGGGGTAATCTGACATTCCCGGTATTCCGTCTCGGAGAGATGTATCTGAACTTCATCGAATCTGTTCTGGAATGCAAGAAGAGGAATGTTGCTTTGCCGACAGGATATGAAGAATTGGCAATGGAAAAGTGGGCGGATTTGCGCGACCGTGCGGGACTGACTCCGATTACAACTGTATATCCTAATGCTTCCGTGGACGAACTGATTGAACTTTGCCGTAAAGAACGTCGTGTGGAACTAGCATTTGAAAGACATCGCTTTTTCGACACACGTACTTGGATGATTGCGGAGCAAACAGATAATGGTCCGATGTATGGCATGGATGCAACTTGTCCGCTGGAAGGAAATGATACGAAAGTAACTCCTGACGGATTTTGGAAAAGAACCATATTTGAAACACGCGTATTTAAATCCAACCACTATCTCTATCCGTTCTCTCAGCGTGAATTGGATCGTAATAAGTTGCTGACTAGAAACTATGGATGGTAGTGAAAAATACAAATAAAACCACTTTATTAATAAAAAGAAAATATTTATGAGAAAAAATATATTATTAGTGTCGCTCGTATCTGCCTTTCTTTTAACGCAGACTGCGTGCGAAGATGGCAAGGATGAATTTCTGGATGATTTCAGTACCATACTATATTTCAGAAATAGTGGCGAAATACCTGTTAGTGTATATAACACAGGGGAAGACACCAACTATCAGGTTGTAATAAACAAGGGAGGCTCAGAACTGAATGCAGTGACGGAAGTAAGCATAAGGACGATGGATGCTGCTGCATTGGCCATATATAATGCAGAACAGGGAGTAAAATACAAAGCCATTCCCCCCACTTGCTATGAACTGAATGGCGATAGAAAATTTACTTTTGCTGCAGAGGAACTGTATAAGACTATGGATATTACTCTGAAAACGGAACTTATTGACGAACTTCCCGTCTTGAATGCCGGTGAGGAGTATGTGTTGCCATTGCAATTAGAAAGTTCACAGGACTCTATCAATTCAAAATTAGGAAAGGTTTTTATCAAGCCTGTTGTACAAACCCCGACAGTTTTCTTTTCAAAGAGCGGCTATACTCAGAACTTTTTCTCGGACAACGGTCCTATTAAAATGAATTTCACTTTACCGGTGGAAATCCCTATTCCAAGCAAATGGGACTTCTCTTGTAAATTAACTGTCGATTCGGAATTGTTAGACGAGTATAATGCTGCAAACGACTGTGATTATGCGATGTTACCTACTACAGCTTACACGTTGGGAACAACAGTCAACTTTACCAATGATATGGAAAGCGTAAAAGAGGCGAACATTGAAGTAGACCGTACCAATTTGAGCTATGGTAATTATGTGCTTCCAATTTGTTTGTCTTCATGTACCAAGCCACAATTTGTTATTGACACAGAAAGAAACACATCGTTATATGCTATCTCTTATGTACCTGATGCGAGCAAATTAACCAAAGTCGACCTGAAAGAAAATATGATTAGTATTTTCCCGGATCCGACCAATGAAGGTTCTATCGCTGAAATGCTCGACGGAAAAGAAGATACGTATTACCATAGTAACTGGAGCGGAGTAGCACCAATGCCTCACTGGATTCAAATAGCCCTGCCGAAAGAATCTACAGCAGTATCAATAGGGTATCAGGTACGCCATAACAACAATAATGGCGCTCCTTTGCAGTATACTCTTTTCGGTAGTCAGGACGGCACTACTTTCAGTAAAATAACTACGGTTACCGAAAATCTACCAACGGCGACAAGAGCAAAATATACCTCACCGGTATTCGTTGGCAAGCCATTTAAATATTTACGGATACAAGTAGATAAAACGGCAGTAGGAAACAGTTTTGCATTTGCAGAGTTCTGGATGAGCACAGACTGATTTTTCTCCTAAGTAATATTTCAATGAGAGAGAGAATATTTTCTCTCTCTTTCATTAACTTTGAATAATCTTTTGATGAAACAATACTTTATGAAGCAATATCTGTTCTTACTATGGGGGATTACTTCTCTCATCTTTTCTTCTTTGTTCCTGGCTTGCAGCGATGATGAGCCGGGTGACAAAGCCCCTGTATTCACAATAAAAGAGGAGTATTTACAACAGGATTTCGATCAAAAGCAATCTTCGCTTGTAATACCTGTGGAAACTAATCTGCCCGCAGACGCATGGGTGGTCTCATCAAATCAGGACTGGTGTGTCGCAGCAAAAGACATGTCGGGCTCTTCGCCCGCGGTAAAAGTATTGGTACATGCCAATGAAGAACCGGACGTACGCTCTGCAGAAATCACATTAAAGAGTTCTGTGCAAAACTATACTATTCAAGTACGTCAATTAGGGTACGGTCCTGCTATCCTCGTCAAGAATCCTAATCCGATAATCGATGCGGTCGGAGGTCCTCTTTCCATTATTGTCACTTCGAATATAGAATACACAATAGAGCAATCGGAAAACAGTGATTGGATCAAAACTGTTCCTACCACCCGTGCGCTGACAGATAAAGAATACCAATATACGGTAGATGCCAACCCATATTATGAAACACGTACTGTCACATTCACTTACATATATACTAAAGACGACAAAATAAGAGCATTATGCTCAGTTACACAAAATGCTAAAGATTCCGGCGTTTCGGATGTAGAGACAGAAGGTGATTTGAGAATATCTCCCAATGGAGGAAAAGATAGTGAGCACCAGCCGGGACAAGGAATCGAGAACTCTTTTGATGGCAAGTTTGGTGGCCCCCCCTATCATTCAATTTGGAATCAAAAGGCTAATTTTCCTGTTACTCTCGAATATTTTTTTGATGGCACAAAAGACATAGATTACTTGATTTATCACACCCGTAGTGGAAATGGTAATTTTGGCAAATTGGATATTTACACGGCAACAGAAGATGCTCCCGAATATACGAAGTACGGTTCATTCGATTTTAAGATGCAGAATGCTTCAAGCCGTGTGGTATTTGCTCAGAGTTTGAAGAAAGCTACTAAAATAAAATTTGAGGTTCACTCCGGTTTGGGAGACTTTGTAAGTTGTGACGAAATGGAGTTCTATCAAAAGAATCCGGATAAGAAACTTGACGCACAATTGCTGGGCGTTTTTACAGATATAACTTGTACGGAGGTGAGAGATGAAGCTACCGATGCACAGATAAATGCACTTCCCGGCTATTTTGCCAATATAGCCATTCAATTAAAGAGAAACACATATGACGAATGGGAAAAGTCTTTCCGTATACAAGATTATCACCCTTACAGTGATGTAGAGGAATGGGCAGAAACACTGATGACCAAACGATACAGTAACTTAGACAACCCTACGGGTATTTATGTGGAAGCTGGAGATTCGATCATTGTGTTGGTAGGTGACACCCATGGACATAGTTTGTCTATTCAATGCATCGGTGAAGAAAAGTCCGGCGACTATGTGCAAACAGCAGCAAGCGGAGAAACCCGTTTCCTTGAAGAAGGAGTCAATAAACTTGGATTTACACAGCGAGGGATGTTGTTCCTTATGTATAACACTAACTTGCAGGATGTCGATGCAAAACCTGTGAAGATACATATTCCTTTAGGTAGCGGAAATGTCAGCGGATTCTTTGATGTAAAAACGGATAAGACTAATGATAAATATAAAGAGCTTATAAATAAAGCTACTTATAAGTATTTCTGCATACGTGGTGAAAGAATTATGTTCTACTTCCATCGAGATAAGATGATGCAGGCTGTTCCTTACGATATACTGTCTGCCATTAATCTTTGGGATAATATCATTAGTTGGCAACAGGAACTGATGGGTATTGATGACGTCCGTCCGTCACAGGTCAACAATCATTTGTTTGCCATCTCTCCGGAAGGTAGCTATATGTGGGCATCAGATTATAGGATTGGATTCGTATATACTTATCTCAATAATATTTTGCTTTATGATAACGTGATGGCCGCTAAAGACAATGCCTGGGGACCGGCTCACGAAATAGGACATATTCACCAGCGTGCCATCAACTGGCCCAGTTCAACAGAGTCGTCCAATAATCTTTTCTCAAATTACATACTGTTTAAACTGGGAAAATATTGTTCGAGAGGAGCGGAATTAAGCGCGTTGGCAAAAGCCCGTTTTGTTGAAAAACAAGCTTGGTGGAATATGGGTAGCGCCACTCATCAGAATGAGGATACGGAAATACATATGCGTATGAATTGGCAACTTTGGAATTATTATCATCGTTGTGGCTATAAAACAGATTTCTGGCAGAAACTCTTCAAACTCTTGCGGGAAGATCGTATTGATGAATCTAATCCGGGAGCAGGTCAGTTACATTTTGCTAAGATGGCAAGTAAGGCTGCCAATGAGAATCTGACTGAATTCTTCAGGATGTGGGGTTTCCTCGAACCGGTAAATAACGTGGAGATTGAACAGTATGGTAAATGGAACTACAATGTGACACCAACCATGATTGCCGCAGCAGTGAGCTACATGAGCCAGTTTCCTGCACCTAAACATGCATTTTATTATCTTGAAGACAGAAAGAATAATGATGCGGGTATTGAACAATATCAGGTAGGTGATGTAGGCTATTATACACAGTTCAAGAATGACCAGAAGATTACAAAGAATGTAACATATACCAGTTCCGGGCAACATATTACAATAAGTTCGGGTGATGAAGCTGTCGCATTTGAAGTAAAAAAAGGTAGTGAGATAATGTATTTCTCTAATTTCTTCTCATTTGATATTCCGGCATCCATTCCTTGGAATGATAGCATGAAGATATATGCAGTACAGGCGAATGGAGAGAGAAAAGAAGTGAAATCCAATTAAATAATTTCCCCCAATCTTGCAATATCCAAATGTATGATTGGGGGAAATTCATAGAATATTCTTTACAATAGTTAGTTATGTCTGATTTATTTTTCTTTTCCTTTCAATCGGATCACTCCTCAAGTTCTATGTGTTGATAATTGAGACCACCGTAACAAAACCAAGACTTTTCAAGATCATCATGACTGCCCATTATAACCTTATCCAAATCCGCATCTTTCCAACGCTGCAATTCGGAATCAGAGTCACTACGCATCAGTTGCCAGGTGTCGGAGCCGGATGCCCTATAGTAGAAAGAGACATGTGGGCTATATTTAGAAGATTTCCGAGAGGTGGAGATCACACATGGGATTTTGCCTTTGTATTCGGCTGTTGTCGATGGAATGTCGATACTGATCCTTCCAATCTCATCAGCCCAGGTGTTCCCGTCATCATCGGATACATTACGAAACTCACCGGTGAAAGTGCGATGCCATACAGCCTTGATTTCACCTTTGATGCCCACCTCTGCCCGGTTGGTCAATGCGAACTCCATGTTGAACGGTTGGCTTAGCTTAACACTATATATCATACTGGAACTTCCTCGTTCACCTTCCAGATTCATTGATTTCAGGGAAGGGACGGAATTGTCTTCTTGGACTGTAAATATCCAGTCA
>CAKUYM010000125.1 GCA_934716785.1 uncultured Bacteroides sp.
TGCGAAGCGTCACCAGGATGGATTGGCTCACTTTGGTGAGGATGTAGTTGCTCATCACGGTTGAGACCGCAAAAAGCAATGTGACCCCCAGTAGTGCGACGGGCGCCGCTACTACAGCCCAAGCTTCACCACCTTCGTAAAAACCAGCGTCGGTGATCTTCCCGAGCAGTGTGGCGGTGAGGGACGACATACTGGCGACTCCGACCATCCACAGGCATGCGATGACGATCTGCAGCTTGTAGGGAAGAGCGTACTTGGCGAGCCGCAGCAGAACGGGATCGAAGTTGAACTTAGGCATCACGCGGCTTCCTTTGACTGCATTCCCTGCAACTCACAGAGGTGAGCGTATAAGCCGCCTTTCTGCATAAGTTCATCGTGGGTACCGATCTCCTGGATTTCACCGTGCTGCATGGTGACGATTTGATCGGCGTCCTGAACGGTTGAAAGTCGGTGAGCCACGATGAAGGTGGTACGGTTCTTCATGAGCGTAGCCAAAGCGGTTTTGATTTGGTGTTCGCTTTCGGCATCCAAGGCACTGGTGGCTTCGTCAAGGATAAGAATCGGAGCATCTTTTAGGAGAGCACGCGCAATAGAGATACGCTGTTTCTGTCCACCGGACAGACGATCGCCGGCTTCACCTACAGGGGTATCGAGCCCTTGAGACAGAGAAGCGATGAAGTCCGTGAGAGCCGCCGCCTCAATCGCACGGCGAATTTCCTCGTCGGTGGCGTCAAATTTGCCGTAACGAATGTTGTCGCGGATAGTTCCGTCGAAAAGGAACACGTCTTGGCCGACGATGGCTATCTGCTGTCGCAGCGATTCTAAAGTGACCGTCTGAATATCTACGCCGTCGATTTCGATGATGCCGGAGGTCGGATTCCAAAATCGAGGGAGCAGATTAACGAGACTCGTTTTGCCGGATCCGGAGGTTCCGACCAAAGCTATCGTTTCGCCGGGTTTTACCGAGAGGCGGAAGTCGTGTACGGCGTCGCGGTCAGTATTGGGGTAACGGAGGGAGACATTGCGGAACGTTACTTCACCTCGGATTTGGTTGAGCTTCTGAGTACCGTTGTCGGGTTCAAGGGGAATGTCCAATGTTGAAAATATGGACTCAGCGGCAACAGACATGGCGACAAAGGCAGTATTGATGCCCGTGATGCGACGTAAGGGAGGCATCAAAAGGAGCATGGCTGTGATGAAGGTAATAAAGTCGCCTAACGTAAGCATGCCGGCTTGCGTTTGGATCATGGCAACCGTAAGGACAATGGCGACGCCGGCCATTCCGATGAGTTGCGTTGCGGGAGTTGCCATGGAGCTGATTTTTGTCATGCGCAGGGCGAGCTTCCGTACTTCCTGATTGATGGCGCTGAAACGCGAAAGCTCGTGCTCGTAGCTATTGGCGATTTTGATGACCTTTCGAGCTTCACAGCACTCCTTTACATGAATAAGGAGTGTGGCAATGCTTTGCTGTGAATTTCGCATTACGTTTTTGATCTTTCGCGAAATTGTTTTTAAGAGCCAAACGATCGCCGGAGTGATGATAAATGTTACGGCAGTGAGCGCTATGTTGTGCCACACCAGAACACCAATGAGGAAAACGAGTTGTAGCGAGTCTCTCACTAGAATGATGGCTGACTTTGTTGTTTGTGACAAACTGACGTTAGCTTCATTTACGAATTTTGAAGCAATTAATCCTGTTTGATTATTTTGGTATGTTGATGCCGGCCAGTGAAGGATTTTTGTGAAGAGTTCATGACGCAGTTTTTTTAAGAGAGACTGACTTACCTTAGCAAGAAGGTAATTGCTCATGAACATACTTCCACCATTCATGGCAGCGATGAGTATGAGACCTACGGGGGCCGCTAAAATGACCCAAGCCTGCTGTTTGTAAAAACCGATATCTGTGAGTTTCCCGATCAGAACAGCAATAAGCGAAGAGGACGCCGCTGCCGATACCATAAAGAAGACAGCGAATACGATCCACCAGCGGTATGGCGGTAGATAGGAGAAGAGCCGTCTCAGATTGGGATCTAAGCGGTAGTAAGTTTTTTGAAAAACAAAAGACATTCGAAAAATTAATAAATATCTGCGATACGTTATAGTAGGGATAGAATTTATTTTTGAGAATTAATTGAGTGAAAATATGCGTTGAATCTCCGCGTAAAGTTGACGGATACTCTCTTCCCAAGTAAGTAATTTGATATTTTTGGAATCCGGCAATTGTTTGTGATTTTTTATACAGTAGATAAGCTGTTCTTCGAGTGTTTTTCCATACGAATCAAAGTACACGGCTTGATCATGTGCAATTTCCCGAAAGACAGGGAGGTCACGCAAGATAAGAGGCATACCGTAGTGAGCTGCTTCTACAAGTCCCAATCCGAATCCTTCATAATAAGAGGCAAAAACGAAGCAATCTGATGATTGATAATATTTTTTTAATTGAGTGTCATCACAATGATTGTTCCAAAAAAGTCGTTTGTTATAGTATGGAGAATTAAGAATGGCATTTTTGTCTTTATCATTTTTCCATCCGTCTTTTCCTACAATTGTTAGCGATGCATCAAAACCTCGTGCAAGCACTTTGTCAAAAGCCTTGACAAGCTCAAAATAGCCTTTTCTAGGTTCAACTGTGCTAACAGATAAGAACTTTATGGTATCGGAAGATTTTTTATGTTCAACAAAATTTTTTATCTGAAATAGATCGGCACCTAGATGGAAATGACCAGTTACAAGTTCTGGTTTGCGGGCATAAACTATGAGTTCGTTTTCTACGGCAGATGAAATACAAATAATGGCATCGGCATACTTTATATCATTTTTTAAATTCTGTGTCAGAATCTTTGAATGATTAATATGTACAAAAAATTCAGGAAAAAGGATGTAAGTAAGATCGTAGCAGATGACAACAATTTTTATATCTAAAGTTTTTAATCTTTGATAGAGTGATGATTCGTAAGTGAAAGGATTTAAATCAGCCTTAAAAAACAGACTGTCTTTCTTAAAATCCGTAACGCTGGTTTCTTTCCATGAACCATTGACGAATGCTATATCTGCATAGGCTCCGTTGTCATTTGAATAACGAATGAAATGGCAAATGTAGTTACTATTGCATATTTTTGGAAAATAGTAGATTATGGCTTTTAAAAAGCGATGAATTCCTGCTCCGTCATCATGATAGGATATGGAGGTTATGTCGATATAAATATTCATGATTTTATTAAGAGACAGCATTTTTCAGTTGTTCGATAAATTGTTCAGTTGAGTACTGGTCAAGATTTATGTGATGATTCTTTGCGGATTTTGACATAATTACAGAAATAATAGCGTCAGATACTTCATTTTTATCAGCTTCGGGTGATATTTGAGTAAATATTGCATCGTTGTATCCATTTGTGAATCCTTGAGTAACAATTACATCTTTCCCGTAACAAGCCAATTCGCTGATGACTCCAGAAGCTTCACCAATAGAATGGGGTCTGAGCTGAACGGCAATGTCAATTTGAGACATAATATAGGTTAAATCATCATCCGTTGGAGCATCGAATGTCAGACTAAAAGGGGATATGTTTAAATTCGTATGCTCACTCAAATATCGATTAACGTGATATCCAGCCATGATTAATTGTATTTTTGGATATTTTGTCCGAGCTTGTTCGACAGCTTTGATGATGATATTGCAACCTTTGAACTGATCATTAGGTATACCAAAGGTACCAATAAGAATGTGACCAGACTTTTTTGCATTATATATGCCCTTGGCTATTGCCTCTGAAGCTTTAATTGTAGTTGTGTTCATTCGATTTTTAATCGGATGAAACAGTTTTTTTAAAACTATTCCATCTATATTTTTTAATTCTTTTTTAATCATGTCAGCACATTTATCAGTGTTGACCAAGAAATTTTTTATGCCGGTAAGATGTTGGATTACTTTTATACCTGAATGATTTTTTTTATCGCCATAAATAGAAAAATACAGGGTTTTAACATCAAGGCCTTCTTTTTGACAATACGGTTTGATTAGTGAAATAAGTTCGCCTTCGTGAAGATATAACCAAGAATTGTTTGATTTTATACGAATGGCTGCTTCAAGTGCTGATAAATTGTGTTCACTGTTACCAAGAACAAAAATGTGAGCGGTATAATTTCTGGTTAAAGTTAGGTCATAATAACTGCATTCTGGGAAAATGTTAGTATTTCCTGCAGATTTTGTTAGATCTGAATAATAAGAGAAAATAGATTTGTTATCGCCAAATAAGTCTATAGTATCAGGAGCGTTATCGGCAATTAGCTTGTTGTAAGTTGCAATTCCAGATGCACTGGGAGGAAAACATCCAAACATGGCGATTCTGGTTAGCTTGTGTTTTTTAAAATTCTTAAGAGTATGTATAACTTTTTCAGTTGTTTTCTTCCAAGAACATTCAAGTACAAGTTTTTTACCGTAATTTACACATTTCTCACGTAAGGTTTGAGAATTAAAGATTTCGTTAATTTTATTCGATATATCTTCAACAGATTTTGGATCGAATTGACATTCGCTTATATTGAGTTCAGCACAGCTTGAAGTGTTTGAAGAAATACAAGGCGTTCCAGCGGCAAAACTTTCGATGATAGGCAAACCAAGACCTTCATACAGAGAAGGAAAAATAGTAGCTGTAGCTGAAGATACGGCTTCGATCAATACAGAATCTTCGACATAACCTTCAATAAGTACTTCTTTTCCTATTCGCACTGTCGGGTAAGATTTCAAACAATTTTTTATATTATCTTGAAACGTCTGACCACAACCGCAAATAATGCGTAGACGAGAGTCGGAAGGTATTGCTTTGTTTGTTAAAGAAATAGCAAAAGCTTCACAACCTCTGATGTAATTTTTTCTTAAATCATCTCCTGGTACCATGACTAAGTCATGCCGTTTAATAAAACTTGTGTATTTTGAAAATTTAGAAACATCAGCGCCGCCATAGATACAGGAAGTTTTATACGAAGGTATTGATAAATATGATTGCAGATCTTGCTCTGTGCTGTTCGAAATGCAGAAAAAATGATCAATAACTTTCAATGATTCGAGACATTTGATATAGTCGAGACGAGTTTGAGCAGTTTTTAAATAATCTTTTGCGAAAATTAGAGGAATTAGATCATAAAATATTGTAGTTATAGAATCGCAATTTTTAATAGAAGTTGCCAGTGTGTCAATGCCGTGGCATAAAGGATCGGATAAAATTAAAAAGTCAAATCTGTCCGTTAGTCCATCTTCAAAGGAATAGATAGGATGTTCAGTTATTACCGGGGGGAGATCGGTAAGGTTCCAACGTTTTGTATAAATGAAAGAAAGATCGATATCATTATGTTGAACTAATGATTGGGCAAAATTAATGGTATATCTTCCAATGCCACGTCTTCCATTGGTTTGCCAACCTGTCAGGTCAAAAAGTACTTTGATCATATCTAAAAATTATATTTCTTTGTAAGAGTTATTTAATTGCTTAGCGACAACATTCCAAGCTTGTAATCTAAGCAGTGTTTTGAAATATTCAGGATAAAGATCAAAGGCTTGTTCTGGTGTAGTAGCCTGAAGGTGCATAGCAGAAGCTGAATGTGCAGACATACGAGTCAGCATGCTGGTTGCATTAGGCGTCTTTAAGATATAGTCAAGAGGTTCGCGAAAAATACGAATACCAAGGAAATAGACAGAGAGACGAGCACGTTCATCAATCAAAACTCGGGACAAACTGATTTTTCCAATTTTCCATTTAATGCTGTTAGGGGCAAAGACAGTTTTTATAAGTTTCATTTCATATGATCTCCATCGGATATTGATAATATGCAGGTCATATTGCAGTCTATTTCTTTAGCTACCAAAACCTGCAGACAGAATGTTCAAAATCTTTTGAGCATTCTGTCTGCAGGTTTTGTTCGTCAAAGCAATAAGCTAAATTGCTCGTTTCAATTTGAGTGCATACCGTTTGCGTTTCGCTTCGGTAGGTGCACAACAAGAACCAAAGGCATAAGTGATGCGTTTGGCTAGTGAAAGTGGGCGAATGGATTCGATTGGCATAGGAACCCCATTGAGCTTGTCGCGATAATGTTGACGTTTCCGTGCAGATGGACAGAGGTGTAACAAGATTCGAAATTTCAGTCGATTGAGTGGTGAATACTGTTTTATTACAAGTTTTGGATTGAATTCTGAGCTCTCTGGAGGAAGAGGCACAGTTGACGGAGCGGTCACGGGGTTGGTTTTCGTAATGGCTTGTGTATTGAGGGGGGGGGATTTTCTTGCGTATCTTCGAATATTAGTTCCGTAATTGTTTCCGAGCTAACTTTTTTAATAGGATCCTTCATATAGCTAAAGAACTCGTTTTTTGCCAAACTGACAAATTGTGAAGCTGATTCGTGAACTGATTGCTTCCATGTAAAGATTTTCATTCCATGAATAGAAGGTAATTTCTTTTTACCAGAAACAACCAGTTTGAGATAATCTGTGAGATTTTCATCTGTAAAATACAGCGCATGGTTTCCTGCAATTTCCCGGAAAACAGGAATATCGCGCAGAAGCAACGGCAAGCCAGACTGTGCAGCTTCCACAATACCAAGACCGAATCCTTCATCGTATGAACCAAAGATGAAACAGTGTGACTGACTATAGAGTTCACGCAGACGATCGTCAGAACAGTTGTCTTCCCAAAAGATATTCTTATCAACATAAGAATTGTTTTTTAAGAGCTCAATTTCATCGTCAGCTTTCCACCCCGGTCGGCCGACAATAATCAATCGCGCGTTCAATCCATCATCTAATGCTTTTATAAAAGCATTTAGCAAAGATAGGTACCCTTTACGAGGTTCGATGGTCGAAACACAAATAAATTGAAAAATTGGTGATTTTCTAGAATTTTTCAAAGACTCTAACTGAAAATCTGTGCCTAAATGTTGGGGGAGAAAAATAGTTTTGGATACATTAACATCGTTTTCACGAGCCCAACGCTTAAGGTTCTCGGCGACAGTATCGGAGTCAGTCATAATGCAGTCAGCATTGATGGCTACGAATTTTAACCAACGGTTTAAAATATCTACTGTATTAGAGTCAATAACAAATTTGGGATAATCATAAAAAATAATATCGTAAACATAAAAAAATAATTTTACTCCTTGACGTTTCCATTCAATTAAATCTGATTGGTGGTTAAGAATTTGCCAACAACATAAATCTACAGACATATACCAATCGCCGGCTACAGGCTGCACTGCTTCCAGATGATGCCATGCTTTATCACGGAACTCAATTACTCGATAAGGTCCTTCAATGCTACCGGAAATATACACAATATCAAAATTGTATTCATTCAATTCCTGAGGGAGATATTGAATGAATTTTTGAACAACTCGTTGGATACCAGTGTGAGCTGTAGTACGATAATATTCACTAATATCAAAATAAATTGTTCGTTTGCATTGACGAGCTCGCGACAATGTAAAATCATGACGCATACGTTCTGGCAAAGTCATGAAAGACAAATCAACCATAGAACGCTGTTGTGAACGTTTCTTTTCAACAAGCTGTGAGAGAGCGGATAAGGTAATTGATCCTGTTTTTTTCCAAGTGAACTTGTCTTGATTTTTATTAGAGTACAGTTGGAGTCGCTTCAACATGTCTGGTTGGGTGAGAGCTTGACGTAATTTTTCCGTTAGTCGAATTTCATCATATGGACTAAACCAAGCTTCAGAATTATCAATAATTTCTGGCAGTGACGTTGCTTGACTGGTGAGTACAGGGGCTTGGTACGTCAACGCTTCAATAAGTGGTAAACCGAGTCCTTCACACTTTGAAGGAAAGACAAAAAGTTGGCATTCAGCATAGAGTCGAGCTAATTCCCCATTGTTTTTAGCTTCAACCAATTGTATGCATCGCCCCATATGCAAGCGATCAATCAGTTTTTTCAATTCTTGCGCAGGATGAGTATTTTTCCTGCAGCAGATGTATAGAGGGTGTTCTGATCTCAGGTTATAGGGTAATGCTGCGTAAGCCCGACAAAGAAAATCCACATTCTTTCGGTTATCGAGACCACCGCAATAAAAAAGGTAATTTTTTTTCTGAATTTGTTCTACTTTTTCTGTAAAGCTTGCACCCCAGATAACTTTAGTTGCGATATCAGGACAAACATTTTGAAGTTGTTGTTCAGAAAATTGACTATTACAAAGCGCTAGATCAATAGAAAATAAAGATCTAAGGGAAGAGAAGTATGAATTTCGAATATCAACAGTTGGAAGATATTCGCTTACTTTTCCCAAAGGGATCATGTCATGATTGACAGCAACAACAGGGTATTGTTTGGCAATACGTTCTAAAGGCGGACAGATGAATGTTTGCTGTGGTTCAAGCACAGAAGGACAAAGAAATACATCAGGATCGATTCGGCTAACAGCCTCCTGATAGAGATGGCTCGAAAGAAAATAATCTAGGCCGTTGATGTTGAGCGAATTGCAATTTCCAACAGCAAAGAACCTTTCTACCTTTGCTGTTGGGACTGATTGGGTTATTCGTTGAATGGCTTCTGTACAACGAGGTTCGTAAGAACCGTTAAAAAGAACAACGACTTCTGCCCCATTGCAACAAAGGCCTTCAATCAGTCCTTCTGTATAACGACCGATGCCACGTTCACGAGAATCAGTTTGGAGAGATTGTCCGTCAATTAATATTTTCATAAGTTTTTTTGTCCAGGTGCTTTCTATTATTGTTTATTGAACAACATCCATTGAAGAGTTTCGAGGAATGAAAACTCAGGTATTGATGCCTTACCCATGAGTTTTTCGAGGTGAGTTCGATCCCCACAAAGTCGGACGAGTTCGTTTGTGCGTTGTAAAGAGGCTGTACTTCTTACTGTGGGTAAGAATCCTGTGAACTCTTTGCACCAACTGATGATGTCTGTGAGCAACACGGTTTTGCCCGAACAGAAATTGATGATTTCTCCTGTGATGTTCTGCTTCAGGATTTCCGTATACCAGCGCGACACATCTCGAACATCGGAAAAATCGCGCCAGACTGAGAGATTTCCCAGATTAAGCTCGGTGTGATGTTCTCGGAAGGCATTGACAATCTTTGGAACGACGAAAGCCGAGGACTGACCTGCACCTGTGTAATTGAAGGGGCGTACGATGGTGACAGGAAGGCGTTTTTGCCAAAGTGAAGCCATTGCTTCCATCGCGAGCTTGCTCATCGCGTAGTCGTTCTCAGGATGAGGTTCGAAAGATTCCTTGATGGGACTTCCTTGGTAAGCGTTGCCATAAATGTTGGCAGAACTTGCTAACACGATTGGGCCAGTGATGGATCCTGCTCCTTCTAAGGCTTGCAGAAGATGCAACGTACCAATAAGGTTTACATGGTAGAAATCAGCAGGATTGCCGTGCCCCACGTAGGCGATACCCGCCAAATGCAACACGGCGTCGGGTTGCAGCCGGGCAACCTCCTCCTTGACCGCTGTCCCATCGCAAAGATTGGCGGAGAGTGCGTAGGGGTCAAAGCCTGCATGTTGTAATGCATGCCAAACATAGCGCCCCGTGAAGCCCGAGGCACCGGTGACGAGAACACGGGGCCCGGACATCAGAATGCCACCTTACCAGAGGCGACACGCTTCAGGTCGGCTTCCACCATCATATGGCAGAGGCCGTCAAGGCCTACTTCTGGTTTCCAACCGAGCTCTGCCTTTGCTTTTGCAGGATTACCGATCAGAAGATCAACTTCTGCTGGACGGAAGAACTTCGGATTGACACGAACGACGGTTTTACCTGTGGAAGTGTCGATTCCTACTTCATTGACGCCTTCGCCTTTGAATTCAAGCGTGATATCGGCTGCGGCGAAGGACATGCGAACAAAGTCGCGCACAGGCGTTGTCACGTTGGTAGCGAGTACGTATACGTCAGGATGATCGGCCTGCAACATGAGATGCATGCCCTTCACATAGTCGCCCGCAAATCCCCAGTCACGTTTGGCATCGAGATTGCCTAATTCAAGAACGTCCTGCTTCCCGTATTTAATCATGGCGACGGCATGAGTGATCTTTCGGGTTACAAACTCAAGGCCGCGTAACGGCGATTCATGATTGAAGAGAATGCCGCAGGAACCGAAAATGTCGTAGCTCTCACGGTAATTGATTGTCATCCAATGTGCGTAAAGCTTGGCAACGCCGTAAGGGGAACGAGGCCAGAAAGGTGTTTTTTCCGTTTGCGGAATTTCCTGTACCTTGCCGAACATTTCGGAAGTGGAAGCTTGGTAGTATCGAATCTTTGGATTTACCATTCGAATGGCTTCCAAAAGATTCGTGGCGCCGAGACCCGTGATATGGGCTGTCGTTACCGGTTGTTCGAATGACACTCCTACAAAAGATTGTGCGGCCAAGTTATAAACTTCATCAGGTTCACAACGATCCATAAGGCGGATTGCCCCAGCTTCATCTGTGAGATCGAAATCAACCAATTCAAGATTGGGATGGTTTTCGATACCCAGATCCTGAATGCGCCAAAGGTTTAACGATGACAGACGGCGAACGGTGCCGAAAACCTTGTAACCTTCGTTAAGAAGATGTTGCGCTAAATAAGCGCCGTCCTGGCCGGTGATGCCGGAAACAATTGCCTTTTTCATAAAATTCACCTGAGGTATTAAATTAGTTTCGTGAATAAACATCAGCGAGCCGCACTATGTCGTCCTCACCAAGATAATCTCCGCACTGAACTTCAATCAGCACAACGGGAGAAGTTGTCTTGTTGACAAGACGGTGAATCGTTTCAACCGGGATGTAGACGGATTCGTTTTTTGTATGGGTCTGGGTGGTGTTCCCCACGGTAATTTCCGCAATCCCTTCAACGACCGTCCAATGCTCGGCACGACGATGGTGCAATTGCAATGAGAGTGCACCACCGGGATTCACCACGATGCGCTTGGCCTGGTAGTTCTCGCCGCGAGCGATGGACTGATAAGTCCCCCACGGACGCCGAACCACCGGAGGGAGTTCCGACTGTTGGGCGAACTCTTAAAGTACCCCCGAAACGAACTTTAATTTGACCCCCTCAGGAGTCAAAAAATGGGGAA
>CAKUYM010000126.1 GCA_934716785.1 uncultured Bacteroides sp.
CTGCCAAATAGGCAAGAAACCATGTCGTTTTTTTATGCCATTATCTCAAGAATATTTAACTTGCGAAACTTAAATAAATAATAAATGGGGAAAGCCATACGACTGGAAATGGAACGAAGTGATGGAAACAAAAAATGCCAACGGAGGTGCCGATTTCACGGAATACAACGATGGTACGATTCAGTTTGAAACGACTCAATGGAGCATAGGTTGGTATGACAACGGAAAAATATGGCAGACATTCACCTTACCTAAAGGTAGATATGAAATGCGTGTAGAGGTAAGAAATGCCGCCAATATAAGTTCCGGTGGTACGAATATCCACTTTGCCGTGGCAAAAGGAGAAGAATTGCCAGACAATGAAGTATTGGAGCAATCGGACATCGTTCTTTCTTATCTCAAATTCGAATCGGAACATACCTATAAGACATCCAGTTTGCCCGCATTCGAGTTGACTGAAGAAACGACAATAACTGTCGGCTGGGTTGTATCTTTCTCTGATATCTGCCGAAATATAGAATTTAAGTCGGTAAGACTATGGAGTGTGGCTGAATAAAAGTAGTTGTGTTATAAAAGCTGTGTAAGAGTTACCTGCCCTTGATATGAATTTTATCAAGGGCAGGCTTTTTTATCTAATAATGTTACATATCTTTTACATTAAGAATAGTTAAATCTCATGCGTCAGCCTTGATTTCTTAGCAAAAAATAATGTTTGTCACATATATATTTGTAACTTTGTTTTCATAAAATCAAAAATAGCAGTTCATATGACTAATAAAAAACTATTCTCACTTTTCACAGTCATTTTTGTTTTCGCCACGACACTGAATGTTGCAGCCCAGAAAGGCAAAAACGATGACGAAGACAATGGCAAAGGTAAAATCGAGGCTAAAATATGGTTTAAAGACGGACACATCTACGAGGGTCTCATGCCAAAACACTGGCTCACATACAAACAGACCTTCCTTAATCCGGGCCATAGTTTCCACATAGTTTCGCCTGACGATCCGTCGAAGACCGTCAAATGCGAGGCTGCAGACGTTGACTCTATTCTGATTACTTCGAGCACACACGATGATTTTGCAGCGGGTGACTTTTATCTGCCTGTCGCTGGAATCTCATTCAAGAAAGGTAAATACAAAATGATACACCGTGTCTACAACGGTCGCAATATCGACTTCTGCAAGATGCCTTATATCGGCAACTGTAAAGTCGGTATAATGAACTTAGACCAACGCATCGAGATGTGGTGGCTCAGGATGAAAACCGATGGCGAACTTTATATGTTTTACAGCAACCCGATTCAGGCAGGATGCCACAAGCCAGAGTTCTTTGCCAAAGATATCGCTGAGAATTTCAAGGAAATAAATCCTGCGCTGAGCGAGGCGATAATGGAGCGTTTCTACCCCAAAGATAAAAAGGCCCGCAAGGAACTCACCAAAGAAGTGTTGGACAATCCGCAGATCTTTGTAGGGTTCGTCGATGACTTCCTAACCAAGCATCCGTCGAAATGAGATTCGGATGGCTGATAACCGCATTTTTATCTTTTCTCGCCGTCGCCTGCTCAAGCGATGGCGAGGACGTACCACCCACTCCCGAACCTGACACTATAATCCTCGATTCGAATCTTTTCACCGTCGACGCCAATGGTGGCGAGGCGCATATCATATTCAGAGCCAACAAGGACTGGACGATACGTTATGCCGATGACCGGCAAGCCGTATTCGGCACATTGGATGTCGAGAAAGGCGATGCCGACGACCATTGCCGCATCGTCTTTACCATGCACCCCAACACATCGACCGACAGACGCAATGTAGTCTTTAACCTCACAGCCGGGCGCGCTACGGCACAGGTCACGGTTTCACAGGAGGGACTCGGCATTGAGTTGCCGACGGAGGAAGAGGTGCGCACTTACCTTATGCGTCTTTACAACGACAATGACGGTCCGAACTGGCGTTTCAATGGCAACTGGGGGTCGGACCTGCCAATCAGCCGTTGGAACGGTGTCCTTTATGAAAATGGGCGTCTCGATTTACGCCTCGGCGAATTAGGAGTGAAGGGTAAGGTAGACCTATCGGGCTGTAGGGCACTCGTGGAACTTCACGCCTCCAAGAACGAGATTACCGAAGTCGATCTATCCGACTGTCCGATGCTTGAAGAGGTCTATCTGATAAACAACAAAATTTCCAAAATCAAGGTCGACGGCTGCCTATCGCTCCGCAAACTCGATGTCGGTTACAACGAAATTGAGAACCTTTCCGTGGGATGGTGCACAACCCTTGAGGAGCTTAGTTTCGAATATAACCGATTGAAATCAATCGACCTCAGCCGTTGTGTGGAACTGCAGGAAATCGATTGTGCCGTCAACCAAATGAAAAGTCTCGTCATCCCTCACCGACAGAAACTGCACAGTGTATTCTGCTACGAGAACTCCATCGAAGAGCTTGATCTGAGCGGTGCCCCTTACCTTAGTATAATCAGTTGTTTCAATAACAACATGAAGAACCTCACGTTTGACAACAACGGACGCTTGTATATTTTTTGGTGTTTCGGCAACCGCATCGGTGGCGAAATCCCTGAATGGATGGACAAAATATCGCAATTCGAGCACGATGCGCGTTACGAATACCCTGACGACGGCTCTACACCCTACATTGACAACGGCTCTGGCTGGTGGTATCCCGGCGAACCCGTCTCCGGCCACCACGCGAGATAAAAGCAGATCGCAGAGCTATAACATCCAATATCGACAAAAAATGGCCTTTTGTGTAGAGTCCGGTGACATCCGACTGGTCACCAAAACCATACTAATTAATAGTCTATTCACTTCCGGAAGAAAGTGATAATGATCTGTCAGGTTAGAACTCACATTAAGATAATTGCCATTCACCGGTTTCACCTACTCTCGAAATGCCGATGGATAAGGCAATAGCGGGTGAAGGGGGAGGGGTGAAATCAGGTGAAACCGCCCACCATCGGTTTCACCTCGGCTTTTCAAAATATCCCTTGAGCTAAAACGAATATCATTATAGCATATCCGGATATCATTATAGCTAATGAAAATATGATTATAGCAAATCCATTGTCAGGTATTAATAGATGGTCTGTCAGCTATTAATAGCTTGGACTTCAAGTATTAACAGTTTGAATCTCAAGTGTTAATACCTTGAATCTCATTTATTAATGCTTAAGTTGGGATATCTATATATTCAGTATATGGGGACTATATTCCCAACAATCAATAGGAACAAATTTCATAGGTGAAAGCGAAAACAAAGGGGTTCACCTTATTTCAGCCTGTGCCTTCACCCGTAACTCTCTTATCCTCAAATATTAAGCGGCAAGGTGAAACTGGTGAAACCTATAAATTATAACTATGTGTTCAAAGGCTAAAATTACAGAGATTGTATGTAAAAAGAAGCCTGCCATTGATATGCTTTTTATCAAGTTATCAAGGACAGGCTACTTACATTGGTTTAAGTTATATCAATCAAACTCACATTTATTCAGATATTTGAAGTGTTGGCTGTTTTCGGACGTAGATTCCTATCCTTCAGATATTGAATCAGAAATCCGGGAACATCTGTCTGGATAATGCCCGCTTTCAACGTATCTATCAAGTATCCGTATTCTTTTTGAGGATCTTTTAATGCCGAGTCATCATCATGTCCTCCGGACATTGTATCCCAAAGTGTATTATACCAAATCAGGCTTTTACCTTTCAATAGTTTTCCTACCTTTCGGGGCAACGGATTGGAATCAGATACATATGAAAACTCGAAAGCTACGGGAGAAAGTTCCTTCAGATAATCTTCAATCACCGGCATGGCATCTTCTCTATCCAAATTAACAATCGGCATGAAAAGAATCTTATCCATATATTTCCCGAATTCTTTCTTCACCTGTTGTGCCGGCTGTCTGCCTTTCATGATGACTTGATTGGTGGTACCTGTCTCTTCCAATAATGCAAATACCTCATCAAAAAGGTCGTAGGCCTTGTCCAGATTAATCATTATCTTACCCTTTGCCAGCAACAATGCTTCCTTCAAGGTGGGCACTGTATGCCTCGTATGTATGCCTAACCCGTTTCTTAATCTCAGTTTTTTTATCTCAGCCAAGGCATGGTCACTTATCATGCCATGACCGGTGGTTGTCCTGTCCAAGGTGTTATCATGCATAAGGATAAGATGCCCGTCTTTAGTCTTATGGACATCGAGTTCCACTATATCAACTCCCATTTTGATAACATTCTCAATAGCCGCCAATGAATTCTCCGGAGCATAACGCCAGTCTCCCCTATGGGCAACAACCAAAACCGACTTGTTTTTCGGATTCAATAAGGTATTGCGTATTTCATCCGCCCTATTGGGATTCTGCGCCATTGCTTCATTCGCGAACAGCAAATAAAGTATACAGTTAAAAACAAATATAAATCTTTTCATACTAATTTCTTATTTAAACATCCAACCGATTATCGGTTCAAACTTTCACTTGTATAATGCAACTGCATTCGGTTTTCTTTTATAGACACGTCATTGCAATCATGTGTCTGGATAAAATCCGCCTCTTTGTTTTTCTCCGCATCGAGAGAGTAAATCAAGTTGTTGCGTATCAACAGCCCGTCGACAGCCTTTGCCCGAATAGCGGATGAACCGTTTTTGCGCATATAAAAATAGTTTTCCTCAATAGTGATATTCTTATGAACGGCTCCTTTATATATCTTGTTCTCCGGGTCGATGCTGATAACCGGCTCTCCGCAGTTGAAGAATGTATTGCGGCGGATAGTGAGATTATGTACAGGTCCAGATTCATACCAGCTCAATCCGTCATCGGCTACAAAGATTCCGCTCATCTGCATGCCATAAAACGTATTTCCTTCAATCAGTGACTTGCGGCGCGTTGTGATAAGTATTCCTCTGGTGGGCACCCGTTCAAAATAGTTGTTTGTAATACGCACCTCAGGTGTCCAAGACACATTTTCTACAACCAAATCTTTCTGCTGCATCACTTCCTGAGAAAGAGGTTTTGAGAGCGTCAGTTCCATTTCGCGCGGCGTCACCAATTTCGCTTCTTTCACCTTGGCTTTCTCTACTGCCAATAAAGAACGGCAATCTACCAGTTCGATGTCATCACCTTTGAAGAAAGCTTCAAATCCGAAGGTCTGGTCATGCATGAAACGAACCTTCAACCGGCTATCCGACAGAAACTCTATAACCCGCAAATGAGTGCCATGTATGTTGATAGGGTCATCATGTGCGCCAGAGAAACGAGAGTTCTTAATATCAACCATACCACGGCAACCGGAAACTTGAATGAAATCGGCAAATCCCGCATTTGTACGTCCAGAACCCGGACGAGGAGCGAAGTTACAGTGATCGACAGTGATATTCTCACTATACTGGCAAACAACTCCAAAGTTGCCTAAATAGAAAAAATTAATGTTCTCCAACTGCACGTCCTTACTTCTATTGACAAATCCGCTTACTTCATCACGGAAAGAATCACGCATCTGGAAAACGATGCCCTTACCCACTTGCGGTTTATCTCTATATTGCAGATATAATACATTAGGACGAAGTTCTACCGCACGAATCAAATTCTCCATCGGACTCCAAGAACGCCAAGTCATATTGCTCACGCGATCGTATGACTGCGCTATGCCCCCCTTGAAAGACCAACCGTCGCCATACCATTCCAGTTGTTCATCTACAATCCGATACTGCGACGTGGGATGCACCTGTACAATCAGATAGTCTCTCCCCTCTTCCATCACTTCCACTTCCGTTTGAGTGGGGTACTTAAAATCAATATTCAGATTCTTCAAGGTAATCCCCTCGCATTGGTTGACTACGAAACTTGTCATTTCTCCGGTCATCAGCAAGGTCGATCCACAACCGTCAACAGTAACATTCTTTAATGAATGCAGGTGCAACCCGATATGTTTGGTTGGATCGGGATCGTCTGTTTCAGAAGTTGTATTTGATATGTAATATAGCACTTGTGCCGATTTATCACGATCTAACTGATAAGTACCCGGAGAAAGTTTTATAGTAACCGGTTTTCCCTTGTATCCGGCAGCCTGCTCCAAGGCCGATGCTAAGTTTTCATTATCTTTTCCCTGTTCCGGAAAAACCTCAATTACTTTGGACTGACCCAAAGCAACAAACTGGATAAGCCAAACACTTATCAAAAATAAAATGTACTTTTTCATGATATAATTTTTAGTGTTACTTTTTCCCGCAAAAATAGGTATTACTACAGCCTATAAAATGCACAAAGTAATCAAAAAATAGAATTTTTGCTGCATATATATCATTTCATCCAAACAGCAGTTGCCTCTAAATCGGGAAAATGACAACAATTTCCGATTTAGAGGCAACTCTGTTATATATACTCTTGCAATATACTCTGTTTATCTCTTCTTTAATATCCGCTAAATTATAACGTCTGACTTCTGTATCCGTTACAGTTTATTTCGTTATAACCCCAACTTAGCCGAAATTTCCAACATCCGTTGAATAGGTTTCACCGCCTTCTTTGCCACCTCAGGATCTACCGTAATTTCGGGCGACTCATTCTTCAGACATTCATAGAGCTTCTCCAACGTATTGAGCCGCATAAAGCTACACTCGTTACATCCGCATGTACTATCATTCGGCGGAGCGGGGATAAACGTTGTCTGCGGACACTTCTTCTGCATCTCATGCAAGATACCCGATTCGGTAGCTACGATATACGTATTTTCAGGATGTTTCACCGCATACTTCAACAGGGCTGCCGTAGACCCGACAACATCCGCCAGCTTCAACACCGCACCTTTGCATTCGGGATGTGCCAGCACCAACGCCTCTGGATGCTGTGCTTTCAATTCCACAATCTTTTCGACAGAGAACTGCTCGTGCACATGGCAGGCTCCGTCCCACAGAAGCATATTCCTGTTGGTAACTGAGTTGATATAATTCCCCAGATTCCGATCCGGACCGAAGATTATTTTCTCATCTTTGGGGAAGCTTTCCACTATCTGCTTCGCATTGGTAGAAGTCACCACCACGTCTGTTACCGCCTTCACCGCAGCCGTCGTGTTGACATACGAAATAACGGTATATCCGGGATGCTCTTTGACAAACTGTGCAAACTTATCCGCCGGGCAACTGTCTGCCAACGAGCAGCCTGCCGCCATATCGGGAACCAGCACTTTCTTTTCCGGGCAAAGCACCTTCGCTGTCTCACCCATAAAATGAACGCCACACATCACAATAATATCCGCTTTCGTTTTTGCCGCCCACTGAGCCAGTGCCAAACTATCGCCTACGTAATCGGCGATGTCCTGTATTTCTCCCTTCTGGTAGTAGTGTCCAAGAATGATTGCATTCTTTTCCTTCTTCAGTTCGTTGATAGCTTTTATTAGTTCATTCATTATTATATTCTTATTTCTTCCTTTAAATAAAAAAATCCTTGTTAATGATGATAGCCTGTTAATAATGTTAGCAAATAAATACGATTTTTCTTGCCGGATAAGTTATTAGTCTATACTTCCGTTTTATGAGTAGATTATGAACGGAAGTAAAGAAGTAAATATCTTGCCCTATTTGCTTCATTATCAATGAAAGCACCATCAATAGGGAGTTTGCTATTAACTCCCTGTTGATAAAGTGCAAAGTTAAAAACTTTATGGATATAAACAGGCAGATAAGTGCTGAAAAATGTGTTTATGTCTGTGTAGAAAGTTTAGGGTTTATTTTTTGGAATGTTCATAATGAAGTCCTTTTATACCTTCTTTTGAATAATGCAAGAATTATTTTTCAAAATCTTTGCCGATAGTTTTGACAGGTTTTACACCGTTATCAACATCTCTGTTAACAGAAAAGAATTACCTTTGCCGCAGAAGAATGTAATAAAAGGAAAGACGTATGCGTAAACTGAAAATAGCAGAGCTGAACCGTATCAGTGCCGAAGAGTTTAAACAGGCAGAGAAACTGCCATTGGTAGTAGTGCTGGATGATATTCGCAGTCTGCACAATATAGGTTCCGTGTTTCGTACATCGGATGCATTCCGCATTGAATGTATCTATCTGTGTGGCATTACAGCCACCCCGCCTCATCCTGAGATGCACAAGACTGCGCTGGGTGCAGAGTTCACTGTTGACTGGAAGTATGTTAATAACGCTGTTGATGCTGTTGATAACCTCAAAAAAGAAGGATATGTCGTGTATTCCGTAGAGCAGGCGGAAGGAAGTATCATGTTGGACGAACTCCAGCTGGATAAAACCAAGAAGTATGCTATCGTGATGGGAAATGAGGTGAAGGGAGTGCAGCAAGAGGTTATCGACCATTCGGACGGCTGCATAGAGATTCCCCAATATGGTACCAAACACTCCTTGAATGTTTCCGTAACTACCGGCATTGTGATTTGGGATTTGTTCAAAAAGTTACGTTAGCGACTTAAAATCGCATTGGTTAATAAATAGTTGATAACTGGTGAATAATGCAGTTAATTTGCTTATAATCAATGCATATATAATTGTTTATAAGTATAGTTTCCAAGTTATATAATTATGCTATTTGCAGGATATATAGATGCTGTTTACAGCGGATATATATCCTGCGTATTGGACATATATGCGCTGCACATTGGATATATAGTTCCTGCAAGTAGCATATATAGCTCTTGCATATTGCTTAGATACATCTTGTAAAAGCAGGATAGATGTTGGTAAGTCCGGAATAAGCAAAGTTATAACCCGACTTTATTAATCAAAGTTAATAGAGTCGGGTTAATAAGTATCGGATGTGTAATTCAGATCTGTTAGTTTGTCTTTACCTGCAGATCATATCCAAGTCATTTTATTTTACGGGTTCTATTTTTAGAAAAAGTACACCATGTGAAGATACGTCAGATTGGTATTTATTTATATAAATTCCTTTATCCTTTTGTTCCCAAAGATTACGCACTTTCTGTTTACCTCGAATATTCAGCTGCTTCCAGGAAATGGATATATTCTGTTTATTATCGGATAAATTGAATAATCCGACTGCTATGGAACCATCTTTTAGTGGTTTACTCCATACTTCAATTTCTTTATTATTATCGGCATATACTCTGCTACCTTGTATACCGGCAATATCTTGGTTAATGGCTATTACTTCTCTGTTACTTAACAGATTCATTGTAAAATCATCCATCTGTTCCAGATCGCATCCTATCAGTAAAGGCGCTGCTAGAATACTCCATAAAGTGATGTGCGTATATTGTTCATCAGGAGATAAATGTGTAGGATGTATATTTTTTCCCCAGCCAACCTTTCCTACAATGAGCATATCCGGGTCATTCCAACTGCCTGGTTTGGCAAATGGTTGCCATTTATTTTGAAGGAAACCTATGGTAGTCATACTACACCAGGAATCGTAGATATCTCCTGTTGTCCGCCAGGCATTTGTTAGATTACTCCAGTCTTCTGCCAGTTCAAATGGGGCAGCATTGGAGATGCTATACAGAATATCTCTTCCCGATTGACGTAAAAGATATGATAGTTCTGCTGTATGGGCGATATCATTAGTTACCCAATCATACTTAATATAATCGAATCCCCATTCTGCCCATTGCTTTACATCTTGTTTGGCAAATGAAAATTCCCCATATCTGCGGCTTGAATTGATAACTTTACCATCACGTGTATCAGCACTGCTGCCAATATACCCTGCAAAAGTTTGTACCCACGGAGAAGAATATATTCCTATTTTGAGTCCTTTGCTATGTACATAATCAACAAGACCTTTCATATCAGGAAATTTATCGTTCGGCATTATTGCATTGTATTTTCCTCCGCGTGCACCTTGCCATCCATCATCAATATTTATATAAGCATATCCGTAATTGACGAGTCCTAGTTCTACCATCCGGTCGGCCATTTTTCTTATTTTCTTGTCATTAATGTCTGCTCCGAAAACATTCCAGCTATTCCAGCCCATAGGAGGAGTCAGACTTATTTTTTCACCAATTTCAAGAGTTAAGTTTTTACTAGTTTCTCCATATTGATTTTTAGCGGAGATACGAATAGTATAAGTTCCTGGATTCATTGCTTTTCCTGTAATAATGCCGGTATTACTATCGATGGATAATCCTTCGGGTAAATTGGTTGCAGTTATTTTTAGTGGTCTTTCTCCTGAGATAGGTACTGTAAACAGAAATGGATTTCCTGGGCGGGCACCATATATATAAGGAGCATTAATCATAGGTTGCTTTGCCACGGCAGGAGTTAAGATGTATTCCTGTTCACGTTCTTTTTTTACCGAAATAGGATCGGCACCTTTCACTTCAAATCTGGCATTTACCCAGTTGGTACGATCTCCGGCTATTCCATCTCCTACATGATCGACACGTAGGATTAGAGATTTTATTCCCTTAGTAGAAATATCTATTTGTTTTGCTTTTTCTCCTGCATGCATAATTCCACTTCGCCAGATGATTTTACCATCTCCTAAAATGATAAATTCGGCACTGGCTTGTTTTAATTCATGTTCGGGTGCAGAATCATCTATTCCTGCAGATGCCTTGAAAGAAATTGTTTTGCCGTCAAGTTTTATGCGGAATACGCTTGCAGCATGTGTACCTACCCCTCGGTCAAACTTTTCTCCGGCAATAGAAAGTGGTGTTTTCCACATTGATTGATTGGCTATTGCTTTACCTGCAGATTGGTCGACGTTAGAGAGATCTAATTCATCTAACCATACTATACGGGGAGCAGTTGTAAAGCTCGAAAGTAGTATGATTAATAATAATGTAGACAAGTATTTTTTCATTGTATTTGAAATTTGTATTAAATAAATTCTATACTGCAAAAGTATAAGATAGGATTGATGAAGTTGGATAAAAAAGAGGATAAAATGAAAACAAAATCTAGACAAAATGCACGGCTCTTTCATTTAAAGTAGAAATAATGATATATTTCCCCTTACCCGATTCATTGCGAATCGGGTATTTCTTTT
>CAKUYM010000127.1 GCA_934716785.1 uncultured Bacteroides sp.
GAAAGCTATGGGAAGAGACTATTAAATTTGCGGCAATTGCTGCATAAGTGTTAAGGAAATGTTTAACGAACTATTGTTAACTATGAAACAATGGTTATTGATTCCTGTGAATACATTATTTGTAAAAGAGACAGTAAATACACTACATTTTCTATTACCCATAAAGGTAATTGCAAATTTTGTGAAGAAAGGAGAATTAAACTATGGAAGATTATAAAATAGGTGAAGAATTCCAATTCGGTAGAATCAAACTCCGGGTTGAAGAAACAAATCATAATGATGGTTGCGTGAAATGCTTTTTCAATGCTTTGGATTGTAGTGAATGTATTCTATTCAATGATGTGGTAGGGAACTGTCTTCCAAACAGAGAAGATGGAAAGAATGTAATCTTTGTAAAAGTAGAAGAAAATGAAAGAACGTAAGATTGGAGAAGTATTTCAGTTTGAAGATGTTCAATTGAAAGTTGAAAAAAGTAATACTTTCTTTAAATGTAAAGATTGCTTCTTTTACAGATATCGAGAACCATGTTATTTAATTAATACTGGAAATTGTACTGAAATTGGCAGAAGTGATGGTACTTCTGTAAAATTCGTAGAAGTTGGAAAAATGAAAGTAGAAATCGAAGATAAAATTCTAAGTGCAATCAGAAATTATGACAATTATAGAAGTTATTGCCAGATGATTGCAGCGGAAGCTCAAAAATATATCGATTGGACATACAATGTAAACTGTGAATATTATCCATCTGATGGATTATGTCTGAATATTGAATCTGACAGAGTTTATGTTTGTCCGGTTGATTCATTCTTCTATCATGTTGAAAGATATGATTCAATTACAGAAAATGAATTTATAAAATTATGTATATGAAAAACGAATTGAAAATATTAGGAAAAAATGGTAATCTATATTCTTTAGAAGAATATCTAAAATTACAGGGTAACACTTATCATTATGCTGTAGGAATCATATTTGAATCTCCTATCATTGGTAAACGAGTATTGGCTTTTGATAGCTGGAAAGAGAAATGGGCGAATGAAGAAAAAAAATATACTAAATGTTTATCAGAATCAGAAGCTATTCAATCATTATGCGGTTCAGATAATACAGAACGTATTGTAGAAATACAGGATTACGAAGATGATATGACTGCCGCCAAAAGATGCTGGGAGTACAAAGCTGGTTGTCTTCAATGGTATTTGCCCTCGTTAATGGAACTTGGTGTTATTTACACGTTCCGAGATGAAATCAATGAAGCAATGAAACTTTTAGGCTGTGAAAGTGATTGTTTGTTACCAACTGCTTGTAATACCGCCGTCTGGAGCAATTCAGAGAATGGTAAGTCTCATAGTTGGCTTATTCGTTTTAACACTGGCTGCTTCGATATTTGCTGCAAAAGTAGTTCATTAATTGTTCGAGCAGTTGCAACGTTACCGAAAGAATCTGGAATATCCCCGGATTTTGAAGAGCATAATCCAACTTTAGGTAAAACATATTTTGTTCCTAACATTAAAGACTTACCGGATGCTGAACTTGCAACAGAGCTTCGTAATCGAGGTTTCAAAGGTGAATTAACCAAAGAAATCAAATTGATTGTATGAAAACAAAAATAACTAAAGATGGATTTGTTTGGCTTCTTCTAAAATACAGTGATGCTAAACAAATATTCTTATATACTGATATAAACGTGTATTGTCTATTTGAAGATGATTCCGAAAGTCTTATCGAAAGCACATCTGATTTTAATAAATGCAATACTTATGGTATTGAAGTTGGATTTCTTAAAGATTTGAATGAACAATGAAGAACATTAGAAAAATAGCATTATTAGCCGGAATATTCGGAAAGACTTCACCAGAGCATTTTATATGTTCCGGTGATTACCTTTGGTATAATTCCGGTTACAGAGTAAAACTTGCAAACCGGGTATTACGAGAATTTACAGTGAATGGTAAAAAAGTAATGGCATACTCGAAAAAGGATGCTATCAAACGATTAAAACATAGATAATTATGGACTTAAATGCTTTAAGAGACAAAGCGTATAAAAACGCTTGTGAACACGGATTTCATGAAAAGGAATACAGTGACGACCATTATCTGATGCTCGTTATATGTGAATTGGCAGAAGCGGTTGAAGCTGATAGAGGTAATAATTGGAACAGACGTGCGAAAGTTGACTGGTTTAAAAAGAAAATGGAAACCAGTCTTATATGCCAAGGATTAGACCCAACCATTTCCAAGGAGCGTGGCTATGAAGTCGCATATAACGAAACCATTAAAGGTTCAATCGAAGAAGAATTAGCTGATGCTGTTATCCGCTTGCTTGATTTTGCAGGACTTCGAGGAATAAACCTTGAACTTGCCAACGGAGATATTGATGACTGTATTGAAGATATGGCAGAAGCCTGTAAAGACGAAACTTTCACCGAATCAATCTATTCCATCTCTACACTTCCTGTTAGGTATGACGGAATATTTGATTTACCTACAGCCGTGAATGATATGATACTATCAATCTTCGGGCTTGCCAAGCACTTAAATATAGACCTGCTTTGGCACATCGAGATGAAAATGAAGTATAACGAACTCCGCGAGTATAAACATGGGAAAAGATATTGATTATGGAACAGACGGTTGAAGAAGCAGCAAATAAAATGTGTGAAGCGTGGGGAATGGAAGATAACCATGGCTACAGTGTTAAAGATACATTCAAAGTAGGATTTGTACAAGGTGCCAAATGGCAGAAAACACAATCTCCTTGGATAAGCGTTGAAGAACGATTACCCGATGAAGGTCAGCGTGTTTTAGTTGGGTTCTTTTATCGCTACAAATATTTTGATAGAGAAGCTGAATCACGTAAGTATGTAGATACATTAACTTATGAAAATGGTATGTGGACTACTGATAGTGATATATCATATTTAGGCGAAAATGTCAAGAAAGGTGATATTAAGGTTGTATGTTGGATGCCATTACCTTCTTTTGATGAAATATTGAAAGCTAACAGAGATGTACTGGACCGGATTAAAGAGAAAGGAGATTGATTGTGGATACCAACAAATCATTATACGAAATCGAAGTAGCACTCTCTAAGACGGATAAATTCAATTTTATCCGCAATATCATAGCCTTTAATGTCAATGGCATAAGCGAAAGTCTAAGCATATGGCATGAATGTGATATGCTCGTTCTCTCGAAGTCCGGCTATCTTACTGAGATTGAGATAAAGCGTAGCTGGTCGGACTTCTTGGCTGACTTCAAGAAGAAGCACGATCATGAAGGAAATGGTATAATAAAGTACTTCTATTACTGTATTCCAGAGAACCTACTTCAACAGGCGTATGATAAGCTGGAAGAAGTGGAAGCCAAACACACGGGAATCATCACATACGATGAGGATTTGCATATAGCTTTTCATGGATATAGGTATGTCAATTATGACGGGAAGTATTCGTTCAATTTTCCATCACGAGATACCTACAGGAAGCTGTTCCTTGAAGAACAACTACAGATTGCTCGATTCGGTGCGATGCGTGCTATTGGATTAAAAGAGAAATTGATTGATATGACTAAATGAAAGGATGAATAACAATGGACAACAATATTGATCCCAATTTATATGCTGACTCAATGAAAGCGGCACTGGGCGTTGATTTCCTAACGAGTGGCGAAGAGTTAAAACTGTACGCAACTTCTATCTATAACGCTTACATTTGGGGCAGGAAAATTGATAAGAGAAACAAAGCAATTCTTAAAAGAAACAGGCTTCTAAAATAGAAAGGGAGAACCTGCGAGCACGACCAAGCTAAATTCTCCCTAAATCTTACACGATTATGATGCAAATATACTATTTACTTTTAATATAATTGTGTTATGATGAATGATTTTTCAATTATCGAACAAATAAAAGCTGTAAGAAAAAGGAAGGAAGAACTTTCAAGGATAGAACAAAATATGTCAATTCCCACTTTGACGGACAAATCACTTATACCGGTCATTTATGAGATGTTCAAGGAGATTCTCGCTGAACAGGATTTTGCTCCTATGCCGGAAAGCCCTCACCAGAGAAAGAAGTTTGTATTCGTGATTCTCTTTTTGTATTCTCCCAAGACATTAGCCGGATGTCATTCTCCAAAAGGACTGAGAGATGCGATAGCAAAGGCAATAGGGCTGCGTGACGTAACATTCATTTCCAACAATATAGAAACTGTTGCTTTTCTGGCTCAAAATGATAAATATTTCAAGAAAGATATAGAGTATCTTTACACCGAGATTATTAATCGGTTAAAATTCAAAGGGCTAATCAATTAGATGTGCTGCCATAGGCCATAGCACGAAGAAAGCCGGAGTTTAGTGCTCCG
Source organism: uncultured Bacteroides sp. (assembly GCA_934716785.1). Classification (GTDB taxonomy): domain Bacteria; phylum Bacteroidota; class Bacteroidia; order Bacteroidales; family Bacteroidaceae; genus Bacteroides. Next base: position 4,364 of record CAKUYM010000127.1, read on the forward strand.
GCTTATCTGTTTTATATGGTCTAAATTCGCCGTATGGAGCAAAATAGGTGCGCCCATCATCCATACGAATTTGTATCGTATATGATCCTCCTGTGGGTTTGTATTCTTTTATACATACGCCGACATTTCCCGTAGGTATATGTATCAATTTCATTCCAATCATTTGTAATATTCTTTTCCTCGTATGTTTTTATGGTCGGGCATACGTGGTTCTCCATCAAAATGTATTTTACCTCCACAATGGGGACAGGTGATAGTGTTCGCATCTTCCTTAACTTCTTCTGGTGATGCAAATAGTTGCCACATCGGAATATTCAGCGCATTGGAAATCTTTTCAAGTGTTGGATATGATGGCGATACTATCATTCGTGAAAGGCTTTCACGAGCGATACCTAATTTATCTGCAAGGCTTGTTATAGTGAAGCCCTGTTCTTTAATTACTTCTTTGATTCTATTCATAACCGTTTTTTTCTTTTTGCAAAGATACGTTTATTATATATGTGTGATATATATATACCACTAAACAATGTTAATAGTGATAATAAGTATCACCTATTATTTTCATATGTGATATATATACCCTACATTTGCATCATCAAAAAAGAAGTAATAACTATTAAAAGATATACGATTATGAAAGCAGCAGAATTCAACAAAGGTCAATCAGTAGTTGTAACCACTCAAAAAGGTAAAATAGAAGGTGTCATTTCAAGCGTTGATATGAATGTTTGCACTTTTGAAACTGAATATTCAGTGGATTATTTAAAAGAGGGTAAAACATGGACTATGATTGGTGTACCTACAAGAGCAATTGAATTAGCATAAGTTTAACCGGCAGGGCGAAAGCCCTGCACAATATAGAAGATTATGAATACAAAAGAGATAGAAGTTGGTTTGAGATACAGAGTGTCAGGTGATTTAGCTAACGGTCACTATGTAGATGGTACGCCACGCATATCACACGATGATGTAGTAAGAGTGATAAAGAAAATCACAGATACCCACGTGATTTTAGAGTGTGGACGTATGTTCATCATTAACGACAATCTTAAAATAGAAAAGTTCTAAGTTTTAATCCGGTAGCCTTCGGGCTACCACAATACACACGATTATGACAACATCAGTAATTAAACAAAGAGCAATAGAAAAGTTCATCATGTCTGAATTTGTACAAGGCAACTTAAATACAAAAGAGCAAGTAAGCTATATGCTCATTCTGATCCAAAAGAAATTGAACGTGTCAGTAGAACAGGCAGGTAACTTTATGAGAAACGCAATTGGTATTAACGCTTAAAGAAATGCAATTATGACAAAGCGAGAACTTGAAAACAACATGACTAAGGTAGCGGGCGTACCGATTGAAATAACAGTCAGAGGTAAAAGAGCGTTTACCTTCTCTTTTGAGGGCAAGAACGAAACGGCAGCGAAGAAGATACGGCAATACTTCGCACCTGTACGCCTTGAATATGATTACGATGAAGAATGCGATCTGACCTGTTTATATATGAATCTTTAATGATATATGGTTATGAAAGTATATAATTCAAATGGCATATTGGTAGCAGAAGGCTACTTGGTCCCCAATCCCAATTTTATCCCAAAAGGTGAATACAAAGAAACTGAACTGGATGAATATAAACGTAGCGTTGATTTTCTGATAACGAGTTGTTGCAATAGATATGAAATCATCTTCAACAAGCCTGTCGCCCTCAAAGAAACACGCTCTATTAAACGTATTGGTGATAATGAACGCTACGCATATCTCGTTACAGAAAAAGCCTTAGAGAGTCTGAAAAAGCTATATACTTACGCTTGTGATTTTTGAATATATAAACGAAAAAAAACATGAATTCAATAAACGAAAACGGTTGCAGCGTATGCCAACCTGGTAAAGAGAATTACACTACCTACGCAACGAAGTTAGGCAGAAAGAAAGTGAGAATGTACCAGTACGACTATCGCACTGAAAGCGGTGAACTATTCTCTTGTTGTGCGCCTACTTTAGAAGCGTGCAGAGAAAAACGGGATGCTTGGCTGAAAGTATAGAAATAACCAACATTTCAACGATTGTTGGTTTTATAAGCTTAAGATATTTCATTATCTTTGACTTGAATAGTACCTTTGAAGTATTATCGCGGGTTAGAGCAGTGGGCAGCTCGTCACTTTGACTTGGTGAAGGTCAGCGGTTCGAATCCGTTACCCGCAACTACTAATTATTAATTAAAAATGACACGATTATGAAGATTCTAACATTAAGTATTAAGCAAAAGTATTTCGATGAAATTTTAGCCGGTAAGAAAACTCACGAATATCGTGAGATCAGACCTACCAATGCAAAAAAATACATCACCTACCTTTGTGGCGGTAAAGAGTACAAAGCAGACGAAGAATTACCAGAAGAGGGTGAAGTCGAATTAAAGCCTATCCAGTACGATGCTATTAAACTTCTTACTGGCGAATATAAAGGCAAACGCCCGTATATCATCGTAGAGGTAAAGAGCACGGAAGCGGTTATTCTCACTGATGAAAACGGTAAAGATATTACCTATGAATATCAAGGTGAAGAATATCTCGCAGCCCAAATAGATTATACTTTAGGCAAGGTATTAGAGAAACATATAGAATGATTGTTTAATTAAAAATTGATTTGCTGAGTCGCAAGAAGAATTAACAGAATTGCCGGTCCCCGCCGGAATATGAATGGTGCAGGTGCCGGTGGTAGATTGGTTGCCAATCGTAGAGGTACAGCAAGTGCCACGCAGTTAGGATCACGCAGGCAGCGTTATGCAGACCTTCGTATCGCAAACGGTTTATCAGGCGGTTAACTATGAACAAAGTTGAACAAGCGAACCGGTATATAGACCTCATTCGGGTAAAATCGAATGAGGCTTTGCTGTTTTTATCACTGGGCAAGGATTCGCTTGTTCTACTTGATTTACTCTATCCGAAATTTGACCGGATTGTCTGTGTATTCATGTACTTTGTTAAGGATTTAGAGCACATTAATCGTTGGATAAACTGGGCTAAAGCCAAATACCCGAAGATTGAGTTTGTGCAAATTCCTCACTGGAATCTAACTTATATTCTTCGTGGTGGATTGTATTGTGTGCCTAATCCTAAAGTGAAGATATTGAAACTCGCTGATGTGGTGAAAGCCATGCAATTAAAGTATGGCATTTATTACACCTTTTTAGGCATGAAGAAAGCCGATGGTATGAATAGGCGTTTAATGTTGAAAGGTTATGAAATAAACGGTTATGAGAATAACGGTTTATGCTATCCTTTGGCTGATTGGAATCAGCGGGATATTCTCGCATATATGAAACAGAATAACCTTCCTGAACCTGTTCGATATTCATTGAAAGCAAGTTCGGGAGTTGGTTTCAATCTTGACTGCATGCTTTGGATAGAGAAAAATTATCCACAAGACTTACAGAGAATTTACAAAGTTTTTCCAATGGCTGAAAGAATCCTTTGGGAAAACCGTAACAAACAAATTTAATAGGAGGATAGCTGAGTTAGAGGACGAAAGACAAGAGAACAGATTTATGCCCAAGCCGAAAGATTGAGCGTGGCGAACTGGAGAAGAAAAAACACGTGAAGTAGTAGTTATGCAAGCCGTAGGGCTAAACAATCACGCGATAATCTTATTGTGAGGGCAGAAAGGAATACTCTTCAACAAAGGGGCTTTGGATTAAGCAATGGATAGTATGGAATTAAGTAAATACATCAGAAGTGAATCGGTGGAACTTAATCGTTCTGCCATTCATTTCGCTGATTATAATCCCCGAAAACTATCCGAGGAATCACGCAAGACATTGAAGCGTGGTATCAAGAAATTCGGATTGGTGGGTGGAATTATCGTAAACAAGCGTACAGGGCTTACCGTAGTCAGCGGACACCAGCGTTTATCTGTCATGGATGAATTGCAGAAGTTTCCTGATAACGACTACCGTATTCGTGTCGATGTCATTGATGTGGACGAACAGCAGGAAAAGGAGTTGAATATACTCCTAAATAATCCGAATGCACAAGGCACATGGGATTTCGATGCGCTTGCTCGTATTGTCCCCGATATTGACTGGAAAGATGCAGGACTAACTGATGCCGACTTGAATATGATTGGCGTTGATTACCTCTTGCAGACCGAAGAAGAAGGTTCCATCGCTGACGCTCTGTCTGATATGATGGCACCTGTCACAGAACTGAAGGAAGCCGAGAAAGCCGCCAAACAGTTGGAACGTGCCGAAAAGGTTGCTCACATGAAAGAAGTTAAGCAACAGGTTAAGGAGAACGCACAGAAGACAGCCGAGAACATGGATGCCTATGTCATGTTGTCCTTTGATACTTACGAAGCTAAAGCCGCTTTTTGTGAACGGTTTGGGTATGAACCCGATATGAAATTTATAAAGGGGGAAGTTTTCGATGAACAAGTGGAAAGAATTGATTAATTTTTAGGGAGGAATGCCGAGTTAGAAGGAAAACATATAGTCAGCTATATCAACAGTCAAGACGAATAATGTATAATGCAGGAAGGCAATACGGATTGGGGACAGAAAGGCAAAGAAGTATAAGAGATCGGACGAAATCCATAATGGAAAGATATGGTGCAAGAATAGATAGCTATTTCTCAAAAAGAGGAATTAATATTTATGGGAATAAGACTATCTCTCGCCATATATACATGGGTAATAATAACGGATAAAAAACAGGAGGAAGGTTGAGTCAGAAGAAAAAGAATGAAAAGCGAAAGTGAAGTGCGTGCGCAAATCAAAAGAATACAAGCGTACAATCACAATACAGGAGTTAGCCCACAACGTTTTTTCAGAGCAGCAGGACGGGTAAGTAGCGCGGTAAGGACGGGACAAAGATTAAATCCTTTCGCTCCAGGAGAAAGATATCAAACGAACTCTTATGCTAAAACATCAATTGGAGGTTTAGCTAACGGATAAGATTATGAGTAACAGTGAATCTCGAAATAGAAATAGTAATAGAGGAAGAAAGCCCAAGTTTGACTATACAAGCGAAGACTTTCTTTCTCTCGTAGAATCGTATGCTAAAAAGGGATTCACTGATAAGGAGATCGCTTTCGCTGTTGGCATCAGACCGGAAACTTTTTGTATCAAAAAGAATGAATACGCTCAATTATCACAAGTGTTAGCGCGTGGGCGTGCGCTCGTAACATCCACTGTGCGGGCTAAATTCCTTGCTATGGCTCTTGGTGGTATCAAAACCAAAAGTACCGTAGTTAGAAAATTGCGTGATACTGAAGGGAATTTGACCGGTGAAGAGGAATTGCAAGTAAGCGAAAGTGAATTGGCTCCCAATCTTCAAGCCATGTCCGTTTGGTTGTATCATCATGATGAAGATTGGAGAAAGATTGAACGCAGACAAGATGAGGACGCTGATATTCCGACAGATATTGATCATGGTATCAGCATTGATTCGTGGATAAAAGACAAACTGAAATGATTGTACCTCAAGAAATATATCATCCATTATACACTGATACGGAGAAATTCATTATTCTTATTACCGGTGGTCGTGGCTCCGGAAAATCGTTCAATGCTTCCACCTTCATCGAACGCCTGACCTTTGAGCTTACTCCTGCTGAGAAGATAGTGCATCAAATTCTCTATACCCGCTACACGATGGTTTCTGCCGGTATGTCTATTATACCGGAAATGATGGAGAAGATAGACCTTGACGGAACAACCAAATATTTTAAGACTACCAAGACGGATATAGTCAATAAAATGACCAAGAGCCGTATCATGTTCCGAGGTATCAAGACCTCTTCCGGGAATCAGACGGCAAAGTTGAAATCAATTCAAGGTATCACGACCTTCGTCTGTGATGAAGCGGAGGAATGGACGAATGAGGAAGAGTTCGATAAGATAATGCTCTCCATTCGTAAGAAAGGGATTCAGAACCGAATTATCATCATAATGAACCCGTGTGATTCCAACCATTTCATCTATAAGAAGTACATTGAGAAAACTTACAAGCTGGTAGAGATTGACGGAGTACAGGTACAGATTTCCACTCACCCAAATGTGCTTCACATTCATACTACTTACTTGGATAACTTAGAGAATCTTTCACCGGAGTTCTTGAAAGAAGTGGAGGATATGAAAGCGAACAACCCGGATAAATACGCTCACGTGGTTATCGGACGATGGGCAGATGTTGCGGAAGGTGCGGTATTCAAGAAGTGGGGAATCGTTGACGAGTTCCCGCAGGGATGCAAGAAGGTAGGCTTAGGTCTTGACTTTGGTTTCACCAATGATCCAACGGCAGCAATCCGGTGTGGAGTCATTGATAACCGCCTATATCTTGATGAAGTAGACTATCGAACAGGATTATTATCATCCGACATTGTTAAATCTATCCGTCCTTGGGGCTTAAAAACTATAGCAGATAGTGCAGATCCAAGAACCATTCAAGAGATTCACAACGGAGGTGTGAGGATATATGCTGTAAGTAAATACCCCGGCTCTGTTGTAGCGGGTATAGACAAGATGAAGGAATATGAAATATATATAACCAAACGCTCATATAACTTGCAAAGTGAGTTTAGGAAGTATATTTGGGCAAAGGATAAAGACGGGAACTATATCAACG
>CAKUYM010000128.1 GCA_934716785.1 uncultured Bacteroides sp.
GAACAACAACGATACCAATCTTCTCCCAATCCACTCCGGGGCATACGGATGCGAAGTATTCGGTTTTTCCTAAATCATAAAAGGAGAAGTAAACGGTATTGTTGACATGGCCGAATTTATCAACATCATTGAAACGTAATTGGATAGGCAGTGTGTGGTGAAATACGATTTCTTCCATTGTTTTCACTTAATCTTTTTGAATTCGATGCAAAAATACTACATTTGCATGTTATTCTCAACAGAAATTAATCAAGAAATGATAGAAGATATTAAAAAAGCCTGCCAGGTGATGAATGAAGGGGGAGTCATCCTTTATCCCACCGATACCGTTTGGGGCATAGGCTGTGACGCGACTAACGAAGAGGCTGTACGCCGTGTGTACGAGATAAAGAAGCGTGCCGACAGTAAGGCTATGCTTGTGTTGGTAGATACCCCTGTGAAGGTGGATTTTTATGTGCAGGACGTTCCCGATGTGGCGTGGGACTTGATTGAGGTTGCCGATAAACCATTGACGATTATATATTCCGGAGCACGGAACTTGGCTCCTAATCTTCTGGCGGAAGACGGAAGCGTGGGGATTCGTGTCACTAACGAAGAGTTCTCACGACGCCTTTGCCAACAATTCCGCAAGGCAATCGTTTCTACATCGGCAAATGTGAGCGGACAGCCGGGAGCCGCCAATTTCAGCGAAATCAGTGAGGAGATAAAATCGGCGGTAGACTATATTGTAGGTTTCCGTCAGGATGATATGAGCAGGCCGAAGCCGTCAAGTATTATCAAATTGGGCAAAGGTGGAGTGATTAAGATAATTCGCGAATAAATGAAAGAGGAAAAACAGAGTTTATTACAGCGTTGCATCAAATGGCGGGAGAATAATATAAAGGAGAAACAGTTTATCCTGATATTAAGTTTCCTGGTCGGAATTTTCACAGCTATTGCCGCCTTGATATTGAAATTCCTTATCCATCAGATACAAAATTTCCTAACCAATAATTTCAATGTAACGGAAGCCAACTACCTGTATTTGGTATATCCGGTGGTCGGCATTTTCCTTTCCGGCTGGTTTGTGCGCAATATTGTCAAAGATGACATCAGCCATGGGGTCACTAAGATTTTGTATGCCATCTCCCGCAGGCAGGGACGTATCAAACGGCACAATATCTGGTCGTCTACCATTGCCAGTGCGATAACCATCGGATTCGGTGGTTCGGTCGGAGCGGAGGCGCCTATCGTGTTGACCGGTTCGGCTATCGGTTCCAATCTGGGAAGCGTATTCAAAATGGAACACCGCACATTGATGCTGCTTGTTGGCTGTGGGGCGGCGGGTGCCATTGCCGGTATCTTTAAGGCTCCCATTGCCGGACTGGTGTTTACCTTGGAAGTCTTGATGATAGACTTGACCATGTCTTCTCTACTTCCTTTGCTGATTTCAGCGGTGACGGCGGCTACCGTTTCCTACATCACTACCGGCACGGAAGCCATGTTCAAGTTTCATCTCGATCAGGCGTTTGAGTTGGAGCGCATTCCTTACGTCATCCTGTTAGGTATATTCTGCGGATTGATTTCTCTTTATTTCACCCGTGCCATGAACTCGGTGGAAGGGGTATTCGGCAAACTGAATAATCCTTATAAGAAATTGGCTTTCGGTGGTGTGATGCTGAGTGTGCTGATATTCCTGTTTCCTCCTCTCTATGGTGAAGGGTATGATACGATTGAGCTGTTGCTGAATGGTACGTCCGCTGCAGAGTGGGATACGGTTATGAACAACTCCATGTTCTATGGTTATGGCAATCTGCTATTGGTTTATTTGATGCTGATAATTCTGTTTAAAGTGTTTGCATCCAGTGCCACGAACGGCGGTGGCGGTTGTGGCGGTATCTTCGCTCCTTCACTTTATTTAGGATGTATCGGGGGATTCGTCTTTTCCCATTTCAGCAATAACTTTGATTTCTCTGCCTATCTGCCCGAGAAGAATTTCGCTTTGATGGGAATGGCGGGAGTCATGAGCGGAGTCATGCATGCACCTCTGACTGGTGTATTCTTGATAGCCGAATTGACCGGTGGGTATGACTTGTTCCTACCATTGATGATAGTATCTGTGAGTTCGTATCTGACGATTATCGCATTCGAACCTCACAGTATCTACTCCATGCGTCTGGCGAAAAAAGGGCAACTGCTTACCCACCATAAAGACAAAGCTGTGTTGACGCTGATGAAAATGGAAAATGTGGTGGAGAAAGATTTTGTCGTCGTGCATCCGGAGATGGACTTGGGCGAGTTGGTAAAGGCAATTGCCGCTTCCCATCGGAATGTGTTCCCGGTGACAGACAAGAAAACGGGCGAACTGTTGGGCATTGTGTTGCTTGATGATATCCGCAACATCATGTTCCGCCAAGAACTTTATCATCGCTTTACCGTTAATAAATTGATGACATCAGCCCCCGGCAAGATATTCACTACGGATGGAATGGAACAGGTGATGCAGACGTTTGACGATACCAAAGCTTGGAATCTTCCGGTCGTTGACGAAGAAGGGCGTTATGAGGGCTTTGTTTCCAAATCGAAGATATTTAACTCGTATCGGCAAGTACTGGTACATTTTTCAGAAGATTGATTATGAAGAAAGAAGATTTAAGAATTGTATATATGGGTACTCCCGATTTTGCGGTAGAGGCCCTGCGTCAGTTGGTTGAAGGCGGTTATAATGTGGTGGGTGTGATAACGATGCCCGATAAGCCTGCCGGACGCGGACATAAGATACAGTATTCTCCTGTCAAGCAGTATGCGCTCGAACAGAATTTGCCGTTGCTTCAACCGGAGAAGTTGAAGGATGAGGCTTTCGTAGAAGCGTTGCGCGAATGGAAGGCAGACTTGCAGATTGTGGTTGCCTTCCGTATGTTGCCGGAAGTGGTATGGAATATGCCGCGATTAGGAACATTTAATCTTCATGCCTCTTTGCTCCCTCAGTATCGCGGAGCAGCTCCTATCAATTGGGCGGTGATAAATGGCGATACGGAAACCGGTATCACGACTTTCTTCTTGAAGCATGAGATAGATACAGGGGAGGTTATCCAGCAAGTCCGTGTGCCTATTGCGGATACGGACAACGTGGGGGTGGTGCACGATAAACTGATGCTGCTGGGTGGAAAGCTGGTTGTAGAAACGGTGGATGCAATTTTGAACGGCACGGTTAAGTCGATACCTCAGGAGGAAATGGCTGTTGTGGGCGAGCTCCGCCCGGCACCGAAGATATTTAAGGATACTTGTCGGATTGACTGGAACCGGCCGGTGAAGAAGGTATATGATTTTATTCGCGGACTTTCTCCTTATCCGGCAGCCTGGAGCGAACTGACTACTCCCGAAGGCGAAACCGTAGTCGTGAAGATTTTTGAGACAGCGAAAGTCTTCGAACCTCATCAGCTATCGGCAGGGACGATTGTGACGGATGGAAAGAAGTATATAAAAGTGGCAGTGCCGGATGGCTTCATATCCATTCTTTCATTACAACTTCCCGGCAAGAAACGTCTTAAAACGGATGAGTTGCTTCGTGGATACCATCTGGCGGATGGCTGCAAAATGAATTCAAATCTAAAATAGAAAAGTTATGAAACCAATTATCGCTCCCTCCATCCTTTCCGCTGATTTCGGACATTTGGCGAAAGATATTGAAATGATAAACCGCAGTGAGGCGGGATGGGTACATATTGATATAATGGATGGGGTATTTGTTCCTAATATTTCATTCGGCTTTCCGGTGTTGAAGTATGTGGCAAAATTGAGCAAGAAACCTTTGGATGTACATCTGATGATTGTAAATCCGGAGAAATTTATTCCGGAAGTAAAAGCATTGGGGGCTCATACGATGAATGTGCATTATGAGGCTTGCCCGCATTTGCACCGGGTGATTCAGCAAATCAAGGAAGCGGGAATGCAACCGGCAGTGACAATCAATCCTGCAACTCCGGTAGCGCTTCTTCGGGATATAATCCGGGATGTGTACATGGTGCTCGTCATGAGTGTAAACCCGGGGTTCGGCGGACAGAAGTTCATAGAGCACTCGGTAGAGAAAGTTCGTGAGCTGCGTGCTTTGATTGAACAGACCGGTTCGAAAGCTCTGATCGAAGTGGATGGAGGTGTGAATCTGGAGACCGGTGCCCGCCTTGTGAAGGCAGGAGCTGATGCCTTGGTGGCCGGCAATGCTGTTTTTGCGGCATCGGATCCGGAAGCGATGATCCGCCAATTGCATGACTTGTAATTATGAATAGTTTTAATGGACGGTGTACTCAAACTTTGACGCATTGAGTACGTTCAGCCCTCATAAACATCCATTTGTGCGCCTGATTATCCCTTGGATAACAGGCGTTTTTTGTGGCGACTGCTTTTTAGAGTATTCACCGGGCTTTTCTGTAGGACTTGTCGCCCTCATTCTATTCTTCGACCTGTCTTTGATTTTTTATTTCTTTGAACGTTATTCGTTGCGTTGGTGTTTCGGGGTTGCTGTCTTTGCCCTTTGCTTTACGGGTGGCTGGATGGGGATAACTTGGCAATTGCAGCAAACCGCAGATTACACTTTCCCTGAAGAGGAAACTGTTTATAAAGTGATGGTGACGGACATACCTGAAGCAAAGAAACGTTCCGTTCTCTGTCAAGTACTGTTGTTGGCGCAGTGTGATTCTACCGGCATCTATCCGATAGGAGAGTGTAAAGCGATGCTTTATCTGCCGCAGGATTCGGCTGTATTCCAGTTAGAAAACGGAGACGAACTGTTGGTCTCTACCTGCATCTCTCCACCGGTGAACAGTAAGAACTTTGATGAATTTGACTATGCACGTTACTTATTGAGAAAGGGTATCAGCGGAACGGGATATGTGGCGACCGGTAAGTGGCGTCTTTTGTCTTCAAGCAAGACCGCTTATCATATAGACCTTTATCTTAGACATACGGCAACTTTTTATCGGGAGAAGGTAATTTCTCTTTATCGTGAGCTTGGGTTCAACGGTGATGATTTGGCCGTGCTTTCTGCACTGACCGTAGGGGATAAGACGGAATTAAGTGAATCTGTTCGTGAGAGTTACTCTGTAGCAGGGGCAAGCCATATCCTTGCTTTGTCCGGTCTGCATATCGGACTGCTGTATGCTTTGCTTCTCTTTATCTTGAACCCTTTCATTCGGAGAGGCGGCGCTGGTAAATGGGTGTGTACTGTTTTCCTTATCACTTTGTTGTGGGCATTTGCTTTCTTTACAGGACTTTCACCGTCGGTAGTCCGTTCGGTTACTATGTTTTCTTTATTGGCTTTGGCTAATATGTTCGGCCGACGGTCTTTGTCATTTAATACACTGGCGGTTACCGCATGGATAATGTTGGTTTGCAACCCGACGTGGTTGTTTGATGTAGGCTTCCAACTCTCTTTTGCTGCTGTAACTTCGATTCTGCTCATCCAACCTATTGTCTACCGTTTGTTTGCCGTGAAGAATAGAATAGGAAAATATGTTTGGGGGCTGATGAGCGTATCCATAGCTGCGCAATTAGGAACAGCTCCGTTGGTGCTATTTTATTTTTCCCGATTCTCCACTCATTTCTTGCTTACCAACCTGATTGTCATACCATTGGTCACCGTCATTTTGTATGCCGCTATTTTGATGCTATTTCTCACACCAATCTCGTGGATTCAGTTGTGGGTGGCAGAAGGAGTAAAAAGAATGTTGGAAGTTTTGAATCTCTTTGTGAGATGGGTGGAACAACTCCCTTATTCGTCTGTCGATGGAATATGGCTCTATCAGTTGGAAGTCTTCGGCATCTACATTCTTTTATTATTACTATCTTATTATTTCATGAATCAGCGATACAGGAATCTGATAATCTGCCTTTGCTTCGCCTTGTTATTGGGCATCTGCCATGTTACGATGTTTTGGATAGACCGTCCGCAGACCGGTTTGGCCTTTTATAATGTACGCGGCTGTCCGGCAGTCCACTGTATCGGGAGTGACGGGCGGTCGTGGATAAACTACGCCGATACGCTTTCAGACAAGAAACTTTTAAAACGGGTGGCTGCCAACTACTGGAATCGTCGTCGTCTTTTACCGCCGGAAGAGATAACTGCAGATTATCAGACCGGTGCGTTTATCCGTCGACAACAAGTGTTGTCCTATCACGGATATCGTGTCTGTATGGTGACCGACAACCGCTGGCGAAACAAAACGACGGTTTCTTCGTTATATACCATTGATTATCTCTACTTATGCAAAGGCTATGACGGTAATATGGAAGAGCTGACGAGACTTTTTGTCCCCGGCTGCATCGTGTTGGATACTTCTCTTCCAGATTATCGTAAGAAACTTCTTGAAGACGAGTGCAGGCAATCCGGTTTGCATTTTATCTCTTTGTCTGAAGAAGGTTCTGTTTACTTTTTGCTTTAAGTACAAAGATTTATCGTACATTTGCACCCTGATAAAGTAAAAGAACATGTTGACGAAAGTAATAGAACAAGCTAAGATAGACCATGCCATCAAATGGTTTGAGCGTGCCGACAAAATAGTGATTGTATCCCATGTCTCTCCGGATGGTGATGCCATAGGTTCTTCATTGGGGTTATACCATTTCTTGGACTCGCAGGAAAAGACCGTAAATGTGATCGTACCTAACGCCTTTCCCGATTTCCTGAAATGGATGCCGGGTAGTAAAGACATCCTTTTGTATGACCGTTACAAGGACTTTGCCGACAAGCTGATTGCCGAAGCGGATGTTATTTGTTGCTTGGACTTCAATGCATTGAAGCGTATTGACGATATGGCGGATGCCGTAGCGGCTTCTCCTGCCCGCAAGATAATGATAGACCATCATCTATATCCCGAAGAGTTCTGTGGCATAACGATGTCTTATCCTAAAATATCATCTACTTCCGAACTTATATTCCGTCTGATTTGTCGGATGGGCTATTTTAGCGATATATCGAAAGAAGGGGCAGAGTGTATTTATACGGGTATGATGACAGATACCGGTGGATTTACTTACAACTCGAATAATCGGGAGATTTATTTTATCATCAGCGAGCTTCTCTCCAAAGGAATTGATAAGGATGATATTTATCGTAAAGTGTACAACACCTATTCAGAGAGCCGTTTGCGCCTGATGGGGTATGTACTGTCAAACATGACTGTCTACTCGGATTGTAACGCTGCGCTGATAACGTTGACAAAGGCCGAACAGAGTAAATTTAACTATATAAAAGGTGATAGCGAAGGCTTTGTCAATATTCCTCTTACCATCAAGAATGTTTGTTTCTCTTGTTTCCTGCGTGAAGATACCGAGAAGCCGATGATAAAGATTTCCCTCCGTTCGGTAGGGACATTTCCGTGCAATCAGTTGGCTGCCGAATTCTTTCACGGCGGCGGACATCTTAATGCATCCGGCGGTGAGTTTTTCGGAACTATAGAAGAGGCGAAAGCAGTCTTTGAGAAAGCGCTTGAGAAGTATAAACCTTTGCTGACAGCCAAAAGCTAAGGATAGAAGGTTAAAAGTGGATATGAAAAGGTTAAAAGATACGAACTTTCAACTTTCCTCTTTCCTCTTTTAATGATTTTGAGATACATTTGTACAGAATATAGCTAAATAACAGATAATGAAGAAACTTGTATTTTTATTTCTCTCTTTGTTAACCGCCGGAGGTTTGTTTCAGGCATGCGACAATTCGAAGACCTATGCTGAAATGCTGGAAGATGAGAAAAAGGCTGTAGAGAAGTTCATCAAAGATAGTGCGATTCATGTGATTTCAATCAGTGAGTTCGAACGGAATGATACCGTGACGAAAGTGAAAGGGAAAGATGGGGCGACTTATGATGAGTTTGTACTATTCTCCAGTGAGGGAGTATATATGCAGATTATAGACCGTGGCGACTATGATGCGAATGATAAAAATGCGTATAAGTTTGTAGATGGTGACAACATCTGCACCCGCTACGTGGAAACGGATGTCGATACCCGCACGCTTACCGCTTTCAATACTCCTTTGGAGGACTACATGGATGCAGGACAATATTATGCTTATCCTGCCGTATTCCGTTATGTTAAGAAAGAAACTTATTCTGCCGGTACATTCATTGAAATGGATTATGCGTGGGGAAGCGTCTACGGAACCACTGCCGTACCGCAAGGATGGCTGTTGGCATTGCCTTATTTGCGCAACAACGCTCATGTGCGTCTGATTGTTCCTTCTAAAATGGGGCATAGTACCGCACAACAAAATGTGACTCCTTACTTCTATGATATTACCGAGTTCCTAAAAGCACGTTAAGATACTACTAATATTAAAATAAATCTTTTAGTAAAAGACCTATGACTCTAATCAAATCTATCTCTGGTATCCGCGGAACTATCGGCGGAAGCGCGGGTGAAGGACTGAATCCACTCGACATTGTGAAATTCACTTCTGCTTATTCCACTTTGATTCGCAAGACTTGTAAAGTGCAAAGCAATAAGATTGTTGTGGGACGTGATGCCCGCATCTCCGGTGAAATGGTGAAAAACGTAGTAGTCGGTACCCTGATGGGAATGGGCTGGGATGTGGTAGACATCGATTTGGCTTCTACTCCGACTACCGAACTGGCTGTAACGATGGAAGGTGCTTGCGGCGGTATTATACTGACTGCTTCTCATAACCCGAAACAGTGGAATGCACTGAAGTTATTGAATGAGCACGGTGAATTCTTGAATGCTGCCGAAGGCAATGAAGTGCTGCGGATTGCTGAAGCGGAAGAATTCAGCTATGCTGATGTTGACCACTTGGGATCTTACCGCAAGGACTTGACTTACAATAAGAAACATATCGACAGTGTGTTGGCTCTCGACTTGGTAGACGTTGAAGCTATCAAGAAAGCTGATTTCCGTGTAGCTATCGACTGTGTAAATTCGGTAGGTGGCATTATTCTTCCCGAACTTTTGGAGCGTCTGGGTGTGAAACATGTAGAGAAACTCTACTGCGAGCCTACCGGAAATTTCCAACATAATCCGGAACCGCTTGAAAAGAACTTGGGTGATATCATGAACTTGATGAAAGGTGGAAAGGCTGATGTCGCTTTTGTCGTAGACCCTGACGTTGACCGCTTGGCAATGATTTGCGAAAACGGTGTGATGTACGGTGAAGAATATACATTGGTGACTGTTGCCGACTATGTGTTGAAACATACTCCGGGCAATACGGTTTCCAATTTGAGCTCTACTCGTGCTTTGCGTGATGTAACTCGCAAATACGGTATGGAATACAATGCTTCTGCCGTAGGTGAAGTAAATGTAGTGGCAAAGATGAAGGCCACCAACGCTGTTATCGGTGGTGAAGGAAACGGTGGAGTTATCTATCCTGCCAGCCACTACGGACGTGACGCATTGGTAGGTATCGCTTTATTCCTCAGCCATCTGGCTCATGAAGGAAAGAAAGTCAGCGAACTCCGCGCTACTTATCCTTCTTATTTTATGGCAAAGAACCGCATTGATCTGACTCCTGATACGGATGTGGACGCCATCCTTGCCAAAGTGAAGGAAATCTACAAGAATGAAGAGATTAATGATATCGACGGTGTGAAGATTGACTTTGCCGACAAGTGGGTACACCTGCGCAAGAGCAACACCGAGCCTATCATCCGTGTATATAGCGAAGCATCTACATTGGAAGCTGCCGAAGAGATCGGTCAGAAGATAATGGATGTAGTTAATGAGTTGGCGAAGAAATAACAAATTCATTAATAATAGTCTAAAAGAAAGGAGAGTCTGATTGTGTCAGGCTCTCCTTTCTTTTAAACTTCTTTGCTCGCTTTATTTAAGAAATGGAAGGTATTAGGGATACCTTCTTCAGTTCTCCTTCAAAATTGGGCGTGAATATGCCTTTTCCCAAGTTCTCTTTTATTTCTTCGATAGTCCAGAATCGTCCGCCGTCCAGTTCATCGCTGGGGTGGATCTCACCGTCATAAATGGTCTTATGGACAAATACAAGTTCTTTCTCGCGGTCGGATTCAAAAACATAGTTTGCCAAAAGCTCAGGAGTAAAGTCCGTGATGCCTAATTCTTCACGTACCTCCCGCTTGAGGGCTATCTCCACACTTTCACCCAAATCGACATGACCGCCCACGGCTGTGTCCCACTTTCCTGGCTGTATGTCTTTCCATTCGGGGCGTTTTTGCAGATACAAATCTCCTTTACTATTGAACACGTGCAGATGAACGACCGGATGAAGTAACTTCTTTCCGCTGTGACATTCTCCACGAGTGGCTGCTCCGGTGATATTCCCTTGTTCATCGACAATGGGGAACATTTCTTGGTTATTATCGCTTGGCATAATTATTTCTTTTACGGAATTAATAAGGAAGAATCTCCATAACTCAGAAAACGGAAGTCATGGCTCAGGGCATAATCGTAAATAGTGCGCCAGTCTCCTTTTACGAATGCCGAAACCAAGAGCAATAAGGTGCTTTGCGGCTGATGGAAATTAGTGACCATTGCTTTTACTATTTTATATTGATAGCCGGGAGCGATAATGATTTGCGTACTGGTGTGCAGTGCTTCAAGC
Source organism: uncultured Bacteroides sp. (assembly GCA_934716785.1). Classification (GTDB taxonomy): domain Bacteria; phylum Bacteroidota; class Bacteroidia; order Bacteroidales; family Bacteroidaceae; genus Bacteroides. Next base: position 10,556 of record CAKUYM010000128.1, read on the forward strand.
CCGTTTCTGTCGAGATAGCCCAATATCTTCTGCAATGCGACTACCGGTGGAAGTTGCTCATGTCTTTCATAAGGTTGCCACTGTCTGACGTGCAGTTCCTGTTCTGTCGCATCCGGATTCTCGGTAAGCATGATCCCGATGTGATACAGGCTTTCGAGAGTGCGTACGGAAGTAGTCCCTACGGCAATGGCGCAGCCATCATGGTCGATAAGTTTCTTGATAGTACTTCGATTGACGGATATATATTCCGTATGCATTTCGTGCCCTTCAATTTCTTCGCTTTTCACAGGTTTGAAAGTTCCTGCTCCTACGTGCAGGGTCAACTCTTCAAGTTCTATTCCCTTCGCTTGCAGCGCATCCAGC
>CAKUYM010000129.1 GCA_934716785.1 uncultured Bacteroides sp.
GTCTCCGCGAGTGGCTGAGGCTAATTTGTACATTTGAATCCAATAAAAGTTTTCTTTTTGTGCTTCCGGCAGTGTGATGAAACTGTTAGGATAAAAAGAGTTCCACCATTTCCGATGTGTCTTCTGCAAGGATGGATAGCCTTTGCGTATGGCTTTCCGGATTTCAGTCGTACATATTTCGGTCGAATTGTTTTGAGGATACGTATGTGTGAGGTTTATCCACAAAGTGCGCTCTTTTTTAGTCGGTTGAGTCTCTTGCCAGCCGACCGTTGTCTCACCGCCTGCCGATAACTTTTGAAGAGACAGGTGGATGTCTCCTTTTCGGCTGACTATCGGTGAGGGATTGAGCTCATAATCTTTGGGGATTTTATTGGTTTGTCCCCGTCTTTTGAAAAGGAGATAGCGAGGACTGTCGGCTTCTGCTGCCATCCACTCCCACTTGAAGTCGTGTTCTTCTCCTTCGGTTGTCACTTTTACTGCTATTACCATCTCATCGGCATGGACAAAAGTGTGCAGGTGAATAGCCCCTTTCGTGGTGGCGATATCTGTTGATGCTTCAGCATTCCAAAGGTCAAGGCGCATATTGCCGCTGATAATTTCTCCTTTGGGATGCAGGGCAAAGTATCCGGTCAGTAGTCGGGGAATTCCAAATACATCTCTTTGGGCGCGATGGTCGTGTACGTCACAATTGCCGGTTTCCAAACGCAAGTAGTTCTGTCCGGGTTCTTTATAAATCATCAATCCTAATCTGCCATTGCCCAAATAGGCCGATTCATACCAATATTCGGGCAGTTTCTCCCATACCATATCTTGGCGGCTCATGAATTCGGGCCAGTTGATATTTTGTTTAAGGACTACGGAGTTGGCATCTACAGTGATAGAGTAGATTAAAAATAAAAGGATACAGTTAAAGTACCTGTGTCGAATGCTCATGGTGTTGTTTTTTATTGATTTTTGCAAAGATATGAGGTAAAATAGTCTTGTGGCTAATAGTTTTATCGAATAGTATATCAATTTTGTATAATAACTGTGTTTGGTATGGCTAAATGGCTTAAGTAACGGCATCCTCAGGGTGTAAATACACTCCTCCCTCATAGCTGAAACTACGATGTATATGGGCGTTCAAGCATATCATGAGGATATAAGGTAAAACTCACATAAAAAAAATGGAGGAGAAAAATTGCGTCTTTAATTCAACTTATCCTTTTGACTTCTTTATATACTCCGTGGGCAAGCATCCGAAATACTTCTTGAAACTTGTTGCAAAGTAAGAAGGAGTGTTGAATCCTACCATCGTACTGACTTCCGCAACCGTATAGCGACCGTCTTTCAACAATTTGGCAGCTTCGTTAAAGCGAATCTTACGTATAAAGTCGATAGTCGATTCGCCAGTGATGGCTTTCAACTTCAAATGCAGGTTGGAACGGCTCATGTTCATCTCTCTGGCAAACTCATCGGTAGAAAACTCGATGTTATCCATATTCTTTTCTACGATGGCTACGGCACGTTTCAGCAGGGCTTCGTCCATGGCATTGAACGTAATCTTTTCCGGTTCTACTTCCAGCGACTTGGAGTAACGTTCGAGCATACGCCTGCGGGTACGTAGCATGTTCTGTATTTTGGTGGTCAGGATGGTGAGCGAGAAAGGCTTGGGAATATAATCGTCCGCACCCACTTGCAGCCCTTCCAACTGAGCTTTGGTTTCGCTCTTGGCAGACAGAATGATAACCGGAATATGGCAGGTACGGATATTCTGCTTCACATTTTTGCAGAGCTTGATGCCATCCATTACAGGCATCATCACATCCGTGACGATGATATCTACCTCGTTGTCTTTCAGTCTCTCCAAAGCCTCTTCTCCGTTTCCGGCCTCCAATGTGTTGAATATTGCGGAGAGTCCGCTGCTAAGATAATGGCGGATTTCATTGTTGTCTTCTACGATAAGAATCGTTCCTCGTTTCTTGTCTCCCGATTCAATGACCTCATTCTCTACCTTTTCCGTGTCAATGAAATACATCTCCTTGGAGTTGGTGGAATATGCTTGCTTTTCTTCGTTCGGGGTATCTTGGGAGACTATCTCAGACGGTTTATAAGCATTTATATCTTGAGGGAGATACACAGAGAATGTACTTCCTTTGCCTTCTTCACTGTCCAACTCGATGCGTCCGTGATGCAATTCAACCAAGCGTTGCACCAACGAAAGCCCGATGCCGCTTCCTACGTGTTCACTTTCAATCTGATAGAACCGCTCGAATATCTTTCCTTGCTTGTTGATAGGAATGCCGACACCGGTATCACTGACTTGCAGTACCAGCCAGTCGTTCTCCTCTTTCAAGGTCACAGTGATGCTTTGTCCGCTTTCCGTATACTTGAAGGCATTCGAAAGCAGGTTGTTGACAATCAGTTCCAGATAATTGGGGTCGAAAAGCATTTCTTTATCCTCCAATTCGGATTGGAGAGTATAGGTTATCTTTTTATGGCGTGCCAATTTGTCGTAGAACAAGAAGTTATCTTGTATCAATTGATGGGCATTTGCTTTCTTTGTCTTTAATTCGAATACTCCGAGTTCCGCCCTACGATAATCCATCAACTGGTTGACAAGATGCAGCAGGCGGTTGGCGTTTCGTTGGATATATTCCAATTGGTTTCGTGTCCAGCGGTCGCTTATCTTATTGATGATTTCCTGCAGAGGAGCTAAAATAAGAGTCAGCGGAGTGCGCAGTTCATGGGAAATATTAATGAAGAAACGCATCTTCATCTGATTGATCTCTTCTTGATGTTCCTTGTCCCTGCGTTCTATTTCCAATTCAGCTTCCATGCTCTTACGCATCCAGAAGAAACGGAATACGAACGTGATAAAGCCGATGAAGGTGGCGAGGAAAAGCAGTATCGCCCACCAAGTTTTGTACCATACGGGGAGAACGATGATTTCGAGGACGGTAGGGGTCGTATTCCATTTCCCGTCATTGTTGGCTGCCTTTACCATGAATTGATAGGTCCCTTGCGGTAGGTTGGAATAGGAAACGGAACGTTTGTCGGTCAGATAATACCACTCTTTGTCATACCCTTCCAGTTTGTATGCAAAAGTGTTGTGCTGTCCTGAAATATAGTTGGATACAACAAACTCAAGGGTGAAAGCGGTTTGCCATGACTTCAATGTAATGCTTCCCGTCTCATTGATATTTTTAGTCAGAATGCCGGTTTCATCGTCCGGACGGACAATTTTGTTGAATAGTTGTAGTTTGGTTATTACTACCGGTGGCGTGTGAGGATTGTCCAACAGTAGTTCCGGACGGAAGGTCGTGATACCATTGATGCCACCGAAATACATCTGTCCGCTGGCGATACGGCAGTAGGAGGATAAATTGAATTGGTTACTTTGCAAACCGTCGGACTCTGTAAAGTTACGGAACTTTTCGGTTTCCGGAGTAAAGCAGGAGATTCCGCGGTTCGTACTCAGCCAGAGCCGTCCGAAAGTATCTTCAAGGATGCCATAGATTACATTATTGGGCAAACCGTCGGCTGTGGTATATCGTTTGATTTTCTTCTCTTTTTCATTAAAATAATAAATGCCTTCGCGGGTACCTACCCAGACGATGCCATTGCGGGCTTCATAAATACAATTGGTAAACATCTTGGTGATAGGGGAGGCGGGGAGGATGGAGGTCTTTTGTATATCCAACCCTTGTTGCAGAAAGACTGATACTCCTTCTTCACCACCAATCCAAAGCCGCTTGTGTGAATCTCTGAATAGGGTCGTTATCTGTTGAATGGTGAATGGAGTGCCGTCTTTTTCTTTGTTTATGGTAGTGAAACTCCGTTTCTCGGGATTGAAGCTCACCAAAGCACTCAATGTGCCCAACAGAAGATTGCCTCCCTCATCGGGAAGAATGGCATATACATTTTCGTTCACCAGTTGGCTGTTGGTCTGATTGAAACTTTCCATGCGCCCACTGTTGCGGTGGAGAACAGTCAGCCCGCCGGCATGCGTACCTATAAATATAAGTGATTTCTGCTCGTCTACGTATACCGCCTTGATATTATTAGAGCCGATTCCTATTTCCCGTTCATTTTCCTGCAGCGCATAGTGAGTGAACTGTTGCGTTTTTGTATTATACAGATTTAATCCGCCATCATTTGTCCCTATCCACAGGTTCTTGTCCTTATCCTCTACAATACAACTTACTACGTTGTCGCTCAGAGAATTCTTGTAAGGAATGTGTTGCATGTTCTTGAATCGGTTCCGGATGGGATGGTAATAGTTCAGTCCGCCGAAATAAGTCCCCAGCCACATGCCTCCTTGAGAATCCATAAAGATACTGCGCACCGAACGTTGCGACAGGCTGCCTTTTTCTATCGGGTTGCTGCTGTATGAAATAAATGAATCACTTGCTTCGTGATAAATGTTCAAATCATTGAATGTGCCTATCCATAGGCGGTTTTGCGAGTCCAATGCCAAAGAACGGATATAGTTGGAACTGATGCTCTTGGGATTGGACGATGAATGGAGATAGCTTTTCACCTCTTTGGTCTTTGGGTTGAGCAGCAACAATCCGGCTCCTTCGGTGGCTATCCATATGCGGGTGGGAGACTGTTGCAGGATAGCCTGAATCCGTTTGGTGTCCAATATCGGAGTTACTTTTTCCAGACTCTTTTGGGGAATGGAATAGCAGTAAAGTCCGTTTTCCATCGTACCGATATAAATCACATCACCGTGTCTGTAAAGAGCAGTAGCTATGATCTTATGCATGGCGGCATTGAAAGAATCGTCCACAAATTGTGATTTTTTTATATTGAACATCAGCAGGCCATCCGGTGTACTTAAGAGCAACTGCTCCGGTGAAATTTCAGCAATACCGTTGATTTGTTGCCGTTTGCCGTTTTTCTCATAGAAGAAGTTCTTAAACAGGTCTTTTTCTTCATCATACCATGACAATCCGTCCCGCGTACCTATCCATACCCGTCCACGGCTATCGGTCTTTACGATTCGTGAGATATCATTGGCTATGCTGTTGGGATCATTTTCATTATGTTGGTAAACCGTAAAAGCGTATCCGTCATATTTATTTACTCCATCATATGTAGCAAACCACATATTCCCCTTTAGGTCTTGGTCGATGGCGAATACGGTACTTTGCGACAGACCTTCATTGATGGAAATATAGGAGAAATTAATTTGTTCCGGAACTTCGGAAAATGCGGAATTTGTTCCTAAGCATAGAAAGAACAAGCAAATTACTATATTTTTAAGATAGCTCATTATAAGGTAATAAGATTAATAGCGGCACAAACTTACGGAAAATTCTTTAGATTTTATACCGGTTCGATAAAAGATAATGAAATTTTTCTATACAGTATAATAGGGAATAGGAAATAAGAGGGTGTCTAAGAACGAGGTGCTTTCAACACCATCGTTTTGACACCCTCTTTCTTATTATACAATAATTTATATAGTAACTTTGTATGTAATCTGATTTTAAAACCTGGAGAACTACTTGACCAAATCGCCTATTTCGTCCAAATTCTTCTGAATGTCTTCATCGGTCAATGAGTAGTTGACCAGATCGCCAGCCAGATATTTGTCATAAGAAGCCATATCAATCAGTCCATGACCAGAGAGGTTGAACAGGATTACTTTCTCTTCTCCGGTTTCCTTGCACTTGTTGGCTTCGCGGATGGTTGCAGCGATAGCATGGCTGGATTCCGGTGCGGGGATGATGCCTTCGACTTGCGCAAACAGACAACCGGCCTCGAATGATTCGAGTTGTTGGATATCCACAGCTTCCATCAGTTTGTCTTTGAGCAATTGCGAAACAATGACACCTGCACCGTGATAGCGAAGACCGCCTGCATGAATATGAGCCGGAGCGAAGTTGTGTCCTAATGTAAACATCGGGAGTAGTGGTGTGTATCCTGCTTCATCACCGAAGTCATATTGAAACTTGCCGCGTGTCAGCTTCGGGCATGAGGCAGGTTCGGCAGCAACGAATCGGGTTTGCTTTCCTTCCAAGATGTTGTGGCGCATAAAAGGGAAAGAGATACCGCCAAAGTTGGAACCACCACCGAAGCAAGCGATTACCATATCAGGATATTCGCCTGCCATTTCCATTTGCTTTTCGGCTTCCAAACCGATAATTGTCTGGTGGAGGGTGACATAGCTCAGCACGGAGCCGAGTGTATATTTACAGTTGGGCGTCATTTGTGCCAGCTCGATAGCTTCTGAGATAGCTGTGCCGAGTGAACCTTGATAAGTGGGATGTGCTGTCAGTATATCCTTACCTGCGCGTGTAGACATGGATGGAGAGGGGGTGACTTGTGCTCCGAAAGTCTGCATAATGCTGCGACGGTAGGGCTTTTGTTCATAACTGATTTTTACTTGGTAAACGGCAGCTTCCAAACCGAATACTTTTGCGGCATAAGAAAGGGCTGCACCCCACTGTCCGGCACCGGTTTCTGTGGTGACGTTGGTGACTCCCTCTTGTTTGCAATAATAAGCCTGCGCCAAAGCGGAATTCAGTTTGTGGGAACCGATGGGGCTAACGCTCTCGTTCTTGAAATAAATGTGTGCCGGAGTGCCAAGCGCTTTTTCCAGTCCGTAGGCACGCACCAACGGAGTACTTCGGTAGTATTTGTACATTTCGCGTACCTCTTCCGGTATTTCGATCCATGCATCGGTTTGATTCAGTTCCTGACGACATAGCTCTTTGGCGAAAATCGGGAATAAGTCTTCTGCTTTCAGCGGTTGTTTGGTTCCCGGGTGCAACGGCGGCATCGGTTTGTTGACCATATCTGCTTGAATGTTGTACCAGTAGTGTGGAATTTCTTCTTCCGGTAGGATATACCGTTTTCTTTTGTTACTCATGATATATTGCGGTTTTTAGTTATCTGCTGCCAAAAATAGATATTTTTTTTAATATTCGAGTGATTTTGTTAGTGAATAATCGGTTTTAGTTATTGTTTTGTTTGAAAGAGCGTATTTTAAATGAGAAAAGTGATATGGAATATGTTAACTATGCAACAATCCAAAGTACTTTTTCATTGAGAAAGCCGATGAGTGTAAATGTGTCACTTCTATTTGCTGATGTGTGTTTTGTAACTTTTTGGCAGCGATTGTAGGAAAAATATCGGTTACACTTGTAAATATCCTACTCTTTTTGTTCCTTTGTTTTTTATTATAAACAGAAAATAGCGTATGAGAAAACTAATTTATTTTCTTTTGTTGTCATTAGCAGTGGCTGTGACTGCATGTGGCGGTAAGAAAGGAACCTCAAATAATGAATCGATATTGGCAACAATGGACAGTATGGATGCCCGTGGTTTGCAACGCATGCAGATATCCCAAAGTGAAACGGACTTTAAGTTTAAAGGTAAAGATTATCATTCGATGGTTTCGCGCACACCGGACGAAAGTCTGCCACATGTCACCAATGAAATGGGAGACACCTATCTCGATAATAAAATTGTGTTGCGCTTGACGCGCGGCAATGAAAAGGTATTTGACAAGACATTTACCAAGAATGATTTTTCATCTGTAGTAGATGCTGGGTTTCTTTCAAAATCCGTTTTGGAAGGGATTGTATATGATAAGACTACTCCGCAGGGAATCGTGTATGCCGCAAGCGTATGTTATCCGCAGACGGATTTGTATATGCCTCTGTCTATCACTATCACAGCTGATGGAAAGATGAGTATCCAAAAAGTCGATATGCTTGAAGACGAATATGGTGATGAGTCGTCTGATTGAACCTGTAAGGAGGTGTTTGCAGTAGAATTACACAAATGTGAAAACATTTGAGACAAAAGAATGGCAGCCGAAGTGGTTGCCATTCGTATTTTTGTACAGTCAATAAACTTAATATAGAATAGTATGAAGAAAAATATTTTAGCTGCCTGTGTGGTAGCAACAGGATGTATGGCAATAAATGCCCAGACCGGGAATACACAATCATTGGTTCCGATAATCGAGCGTGTAAACGTACAGGGTGATTCGGCGCGTGTTGATCAGATAATAGACGGTTGCTGGGTTGCGGTCGGCACTAAGAAACCGCATGCCATTCAGCGCGACTTCACACGTATGTTTAACGGTAAGCCTTCTTATCGTTTTGAGTTGAAGGAAGATGATAATACATTGTCGGGATATGCGAAAGGGGAGACAAAAGGACGTGCGGAATTCTCTTATTGCTATGCCACTTCCGATGATTTCAAAGGAGAGCCTGCCGGTACATATGAAAAGGCACAAATCATGAAAACCGTATATCATCATGGTAAAGGGGCTTGTCCGCAAGGCTCTTCTCGCGATTATGAGTTTTCGGTATATATTCCTTCTACATTGGGCAGTGATGTGTCGACAATTTTTGCCCAGTGGCATGGTATGCCCGATCGTACCTTGGTGCAGACACCGCAAGGGGAAGTAAAGACATTGACGGTTGATGAATTTATAGAGCTGGATAAAACCACGATCTTCAAGAAGAATATTGGACATGAGAAAAAAGCTAAATTGGATAAGCAAGGTAATCCGGTAAAGGATAAGCAAGGCAACCCTGTATACGTGGCCGGCAAAGCTAACGGATGGTTGGTCGAACAGGGCGGATATCCGCCGTTGGCTTTCGGATTCTCCGGCGGGTGGTTTTATATCAAAGCCAACTCCGACCGTAAATGGCTGTCGGACAAAGACGACCGTTGCAATGCGAATGTGGAGAAAGCGCAAATAATGAAACCTGTGACATCTGAATATAAAACATCCACCATTGCCTACAAAATGCCTTTTGCAGACTTTCCGAAAGATTGCTGGATTACATTTCGCATCCATATTGACTGGACGGTCTACGGAAAAGAAGCTGAGACAATCGTGAAACCGGGACTGCTTGATGTGCAGATGGATTATCAGGATAAAGGGAAAAAGGTTAGCAAACATCTCGTTGATAATGAGAAAATCCTGATTGGGCGTAACGATAAGGACGGCTATTATTTCAAATTCGGTATTTATCGTGTTGGTAATAGTACGAAGCCGGTGTGCTACAATTTGGCAAACTACTCGGAGAGGTAAAGAAAAGAGAGGAAGTTGTATTCGGATATCTTTTTAGGAGGGTATCCGGATATTTTTATTTCGCTGATTTGAGATGGATAATTTTAAGGGATTGATAAATTTGTGTAAGTTTGTAGACAAATAATAAATCCCCCTTCAATGAAAAATATTATTAACAAAATCAGGCAAATTTATCCGGTTTCCGATGAAGCCCTCCGAGCGTTGCAAGAAGACATGCAGGTGCGGCATTATCCCAAGAATACATATATCGTGCAGTCAGGAGTAACAGACCGTTTTGTATATTTTATTGAAGAAGGTGTTACGCGTTCCGTCTTTCATCATAACGGACAGGATACTACTACATGGTTCAGCTTGGAAGGTGATGTGACATTCGGCATGGATTCGTTGTACTATAACCAGCCGTCGATAGAGAGTGTCGAGACTCTGTCGGACTGTAAAGTCTATGTTATTCATATCGATAAACTGAACGCTCTTTATGAAACATATATTGATATAGCCAATTGGGGTAGAATCCTGCATCAGAATGTAAATAAGGAACTTAGTCATATGTTTGTGGAGAGACTTCAGCTTTCACCGAAAGAACGATACGAGCAGTTTAACCGGCGCTATCCCGGGTTGATAAATAGGGTGAAGTTGAAGTATGTGGCTGCTTTCTTGGGCATTTCCATTTATACACTTAGCCGGGTGCGTGCTAAAAAATAGCCGTTTGCCGGTCTTTTTTGCTTTTGAGCAAAAAAACTTTGTTTGCCATGCCGTATCTTTGCCGTCTGAAAAATATTAATTAAACAATAAAAACAGATGTCGAACATTTCTTCTTCAGCTTTTGCAGACACTAAAGCGCATTATGATCTTCTTGACGGACTTCGTGGCGTGGCGGCTCTTATGGTTATATGGTATCATATATTTGAAGGATACGCTTTTGCCGAAGTCAGTAATTCCGCAGGTAGTGGCATGATTGAGACCTTCAACCACGGATATTTGGCCGTCGATTTTTTCTTTATCCTTTCAGGTTTCGTTATCGGTTATGCTTATGATGACCGTTGGGGCAAGAGCATGACAATGAAGAATTTCTTCAAGCGTCGTTTGATACGTCTTCATCCTATGGTAATCATGGGGGCTGTTCTCGGTGCTGTCACATTCTGCTTTCAAGGTTGTGTGCAATGGGATGGAACACATATTGCTATATCCATGGTCATGCTGTCCCTTCTCTGTACGATATTCTTTATCCCTGCGCTGCCGGGTGTCGGTTATGAAGTCCGTGGAAATGGAGAAATGTTCCCTTTGAACGGGCCTTGCTGGTCGTTGTTCTTTGAGTATATAGGTAATATTCTTTATGCTTTGTTTATTCGTCGCCTCTCCAATAAGGCATTGACCGTACTTGTCGTATTGTTGGGAATAGCTTTGTCGTTGTTTGCAATATTCAACGTTTCCGGTTATGGAAGCATAGGAGTGGGGTGGACATTGGACAGCGTGAACTTTTTGGGCGGATCATTAAGAATGCTTTTCCCCTTTTCTTTAGGTATGCTTTTGTCGCGTAACTTCAAGCCTGTAAAGATAAGAGGGGCATTTTGGATATGCACACTTATACTGATCGCATTGTTTTCAGTGCCTTATCTGGAAGGAACGGAGCAACTTTGCACCAATGGTATTTATGAAGCATTTTGTATAATCATCGTTTTCCCTATCCTTCTCTGGTTGGGTGCGTCGGGCACTACTACGGATAAAAAGTCAACCGCAATATGCAAGTTCTTGGGCGATATATCCTATCCGGTTTATGTAGTTCACTATCCCATTATGTATTTGTTCTATGCATGGTTGATAAAAGAAGAACTTTATACTTTGGGAGAAACTTGGCAAGTCGCTTTATTCG
>CAKUYM010000130.1 GCA_934716785.1 uncultured Bacteroides sp.
GTGATACATAGTCTTTGATTTCGTTGTACACAGCCTCGTCGTTGACGTGGATACTCTCAAAAGAGGGGTTGAAGAGGTCGCGCAACAAACCTACGGCGCGGCTCGTCTCTTCATAAATCAACGTCGGAAACTTGGTGGCTTTCTGTACTTTCGCCATCGCATCTTCCCAGTGCTTGATCAGGACTTTAAGCTCTCCGTCGAGCTCCGCCACGCGTTTGCCCTCGGCCACAGTGCGGACGATGACGCCGAAGTTTTTCGGCTTGATGCTCATCAGCAGTTGTTTCAGGCGGGCGCGTTCTTCGCTCGATTTAATTTTTTGTGATACGGAAACCTTGTCATTGAATGGCATGAGCACGAGGTAGCGTCCGGCAAACGATATTTCGGACGTCAGTCGCGGTCCCTTGGTAGAGATCGGTTCCTTTACGATTTGCACCACTACTTCTTGTCCCACCTTGAGTGTGTTGGATACGGTTCCCTCCTTGTCAAGATCGGGAAGCAGGGTTGCCTTGCTGATGGAGGTCAGCTTCTTCTTGTCGCTTAAAGTCTGCTTTACAAACTTTTCGAGTGAGTTAAATTGAGGACCCAAGTCAAGATAATGAAGGAAAGCGTCTTTCTCGTAACCGACGTCTACAAAGCATGCATTCAGTCCGGGCATCAATTTCTTGATGCGTCCCAAATACATATTGCCCACGGAGAAGGAGATGTTTCTTCCTTCGCTTTGGAGTTCTACCAGGCTCTTGTCTTCGAGAAGGGCGATGGAGACCTCTTTGGGCTGTACGTCAACTACTAATTCACTTGTCACTGTTTTGTTTCCTTACTATTATTGATTGAATCTCATTTTACGTTTTGAGGTTGGCTACTTAAACAAAGAACAAACTTGAAAGACGTTTGCTTCACAAGTTTGTTCTTTGTTTCTGTGTAACCCAGACTTAAAAATTATTTTTTGCTTTTATGTCTGTTCTTTCTCAGTCTTTTTTTACGCTTGTGCGTAGACATTTTATGTCTTTTTTTCTTTTTTCCGCTTGGCATAGCTTCACATTTTATGGGTTAATACTCTTGTTTATTATTTCTTTACCGAGATTGTAAATGTCTTAGCCGGTTTGAAAGCCGGGATATTATGCTCGGGGATGATAATCGTAGTGTTCTTAGAAATGTTACGAGCTGTCTTCTGAGCTCTTTTCTTTACTACAAAACTACCGAATCCGCGCAAATATACATTCTCATCGTTTGACAATGAATCTTTTACAGCGTCCATAAATGCTTCAACTGTTGTAAGAACTGTTTGCTTATCAACTCCAGTTTTCTTTGTAATTTCGTTTACAATATCTGCTTTAGTCATTTTTCCTTAAAAAAATTTATTACTATATATATTATTGCTAATTTTTTGGACTGCAAATATATAGCTTTTTAAGCTCCTAAAAAAATATATTATGCACATTTTTCTAAAAAAATAGCGGAGTTGGGCTTTCTTAGGGTTAAAAAAGTTACTTTTGTGGAGTTTTGTGGACTTTTGGAGCTGCGGAGGCGAAATTGAGTTCGGATGATGCGGGCCGGAAGATATGTTTTAAGCGAATGGATATATATGAACGGGTTTTCGGAATCGGTTACAACTAATTTTACCGGAGCGATAGTGGAATGGTACGGAGTGAACAAACGCGAGTTGCCTTGGCGTGAATCGTCTGATCCGTATCTGATATGGATTTCGGAAGTTATCTTGCAGCAGACGCGCGTGGCGCAAGGATATGAGTACTTCCTCCGTTTTGTGAAGCGTTTTCCCGATGTGCGCACGTTGGCGGAGGCGGAGGAGGACGAGGTGATGAAGTACTGGCAGGGACTGGGGTATTATTCGCGCGCGCGGCATCTCCATGCTGCCGCCAGGAGTATGAACGGGGTGTTCCCGAAGACGTATCCGGAGGTGCTGGCGCTGAAAGGGGTGGGGGAGTACACGGCTGCAGCGGTATGCTCGTTGGCCTACGGCATGCCCTATGCGGTGGTGGACGGGAATGTGTATCGGGTGCTTGCGCGCTACTTTGGCATCGACACGCCGATAGACTCTACGGAGGGCAAGAAGCTCTTTGCGGCTTTGGCGGACGAGATGCTGGACAGGAAACGGCCGGCTCTCTACAATCAGGGCATTATGGACTTCGGGGCGATGCAGTGCACGCCACAGTCGCCCGATTGCTCATCTTGCCCGTTGGCGGACGGTTGCCTGGCTCTCGCGAAGGGGATGGTGGCAAGTCTCCCGGTGAAGCGGCATAAGATGAAATCGACAAACCGCTATTTCAATTATATTTATGTACGTGCGGGCGCGTACACATTTATTAGCAAGCGGACGGGGGATGATATATGGAAGAATCTGTTTGAGTTGCCCCTGATAGAGACTCCGGCGGCCGTATCGGAAGAGGAGTTCTTGGCGTTGCCTGAGTTTCGGCGGCTTTTCGCGCCGGGCGAGCGGCGGGTGGTGCGTGCGGTGGGCAGGGAGATGAAGCATGTGCTGTCTCACAGGGTGATTTACGCTAATCTCTACGAGGTGACATTGCCCGAAGATACGGCTTCTTTCAGTGGCTTTCGGAAGATAAAGGCGGAGGAGATCGGGCAATATGCCGTTTCGCGGTTGGTGCAAAGTCTGCTCCAGACTGTAGGGGCATAAAACTTAAAACTTACTACTTCAAATTCTTTTCACTGAAAATCTTGCATTCTATTGTTATTCTGTTTAATTTTGACGGCGAATTTGCTAAGAATGATAAACTTGATACATATATGTCAGTAAATAAAGTGATATTGTTGGGGAATGTGGGGCAAGATCCTCGTGTGAAATATTTTGATGCGGGGTCGGCTGTGGCTACTTTTCCGTTGGCTACGACGGATCGCGGGTATACGTTGCAAAACGGGACTCAGATTCCGGATAGGACGGAGTGGCATAATATCGTTGCATCCAACCGCTTGGCTGAAATTGTGGACAAGTATGTGCACAAGGGTGACAAGTTGTATGTGGAGGGAAAGATCAGAACTCGCTCTTATACAGACCAGTCCGGAGCTACGCGTTATATTACTGAAATATATGTGGATAATATGGAGATGCTGACTCCGAAAGGTACTAATCCGGGAACGGGAGCTGCAACACAGCAACCGGGTGGCGGCCAACCGCAGCAGATGCAGCCGCAAGCACAGCAATCCCAGTACCAGCAGCCGCAGGTGCAAACGCAGCCGCAGCAAACGCAGCAGTACCAGCAGCCGCAGCAAACGCAGCAGTACCAGCAGCCGCAGCAAACGCAACAGTATCAGCAGCCACAGTACCAGCAGCAATCTCAGCAGACGCAGCAATCTCAGGCTCAGCCTGTACAGAATAATCTGGCAGACGACTTGCCGTTTTAAATAAATGTGACAGTGCGCCAACAGGCTTTCGCGAGCGGATTGACTCATTGTCTTTTGTCAAACTAAAACATATATTCTTTGGACTCAGATGGTTATTTAAGCCAATTGGCTGACATTTTCAACGGTATTTCCGTAAATACTCCTTCTATCTCTGCTATTATCGCCATAGTGTTGGCAGGTGTGCTCCTGCTCGCTTCGGCCTTTGCTTCGGCTTCTGAAATCGCCTTCTTCTCCCTTTCTCCTTCAGACCGAAATGACATTGAAGAGGGCAATCATCCTTCCGATGCCAAGATTAACGCTCTCCTCAGCGACAGCGAACGGCTTCTGGCTACGATATTGATTACCAATAATTTTGTGAACGTAACCATTATCATGCTCTGCAACTTCTTCTTTATGAATGTCTTTACTTTTCATTCTCCGGTGGCAGAGTTCTTGATACTGACCGTAATACTTACTTTTCTGTTGCTCTTGTTCGGTGAGATTATGCCAAAGATTTACTCGGCACAGAAGACGTTGAAGTTTTGCCGCTTCGCCGCACCGGGGATTTATTTTCTGGAGAAGGTATTTCGTCCGGTCGCCACGCTGTTGGTGCGCTCCACGGCTTTTCTGAACAAGTATTTCGCCAGAAAGAATCATAATATCTCTGTCGACGAACTGTCTCATGCTCTGGAACTGACCGATAAGAGGGAACTGAGTGAGGAGAACAATATCTTGGAGGGTATTATCCGTTTTGGCGGAGAAACCGTGAAGGAGGTGATGACATCGCGTCTTGACATGGTGGACTTGGACATCCGCACGCCTTTCAAGGAGGTGATGCAATGTGTCATTGATAATGCTTATTCGCGTATCCCTGTCTTTTCCGGTTCGCGGGATAACATCAAGGGGGTGCTGTATATCAAGGATCTTTTACCTCATGTGAACAAAGGCGACACTTTCCGCTGGCAATCATTGATTCGCCCTGCCTACTTTGTGCCGGAAACGAAGATGATTGATGACTTGCTCCGTGACTTTCAGGCAAATAAGATTCATATCGCCATCGTGGTAGATGAGTTCGGGGGAACTTCCGGACTCGTGACGATGGAGGATATCATCGAGGAGATAGTGGGCGAGATTCATGACGAATATGACGATGAAGAGCGTACATACGTCGTGCTGAATGACCATACGTGGATATTTGAGGCAAAGACGCAGTTGACTGATTTCTATAAGATTACGAAAGTAGACGAGGATGAATTTGAGAAGGTGGTGGGCGATGCCGATACACTGGCGGGTATGTTGCTTGAGATAAAAGGTGAATTCCCGACATTGCACGAGAAGGTGACTTACCACAATTATGAGTTCGAAGTCTTGGAGATGGACAGCCGCCGTATCTTGAAGGTCAAGTTTACGATTCTGCCCAAGGAGACGGAAAATCAGGAAGAGAAGGAGTAAGAAGGGTAAGGAGTAAGAAGAGCAAGAAGTAAGAATGGTAAGGAGGGAGTAAGACGAGTAGAGTAAGGAGATGGCATTATTTCTGCAACATAAAGCGGATGGCATACAGTGGGCGGTATGGAAGATGGAAGAGTCTTTGGAGGCATTGTATGCCCTCCTTCCTGAGGCGCGGAGGGTTTCCTGTGAGGAAGCGATGAGCCGTTTTACCTCAGAACGGAGGAAGTTGGAATGGGTCTCTGTCCGTGTCCTGTTGTATTCGATGCTCAGGCAAGACAAGGAGATTGCCTACTCTTCAGAAAACAAGCCTTATCTGACGGATCATTCTTTCTTCATCAGCATTTCTCACACAAAGGGCTATGTGGCTGTGATACTTGGCGTTCATGCTCCTGTAGGCATTGATATTGAGCAATATGGCCAACGGGTTCATCGGGTGTCCGACCGCTATATCCGTCCCGACGAACAAGCGGAGGCTTACCGTGGCGACATGACTTGGGGCTTGTTGTTGCACTGGTCTGCCAAAGAAGCTGTATTCAAGCGTATGGAGCATGCCGACGCTGACCTTCGCAAGCTCCGTCTGTCACATTTTATCCCGCATGAGGAAGGGGCGACATTCCAAGTCCGGGAGTTTGCCACGGAATCGCAAAAGCTCTATACGGTGGGCTATCGCATCCATCCGGACTTTGTGCTGACGTGGACGCAGGATTGAGAGCAATACACCTTACTATTCTACATATCTTCCCATATATTCTACATGTCTTCCAATGAATAGCCTTTGTATTCTATATGGTATCTTTTTAATTCACTGATTACTTTCTTTGCTTTTTCTTCGAGTATAGGAATGGAGATTTTATGACGGTTGATCTTTACTTCTGCTATCGTGGCAACTCGTTCGATGCGGTTTACAGCCACAATATCTATTTCATTTTCACCCTTGGAATCCCACCAGTTGCCTACCATGGTATAGCGTTCCTCTTCGCGCAACTTTTGTTGGAAGTAGCGTTCAAGTATCCAGCCTGAATATACGCTATATCCTTTGCCAACTATGTCAAGAAGCAAATCGGAGCGGTGGTTTTCTACCAAATCGAGGTTGGGATAAATAAACTTGAACCAAAACTGTAGAAAATTGTCGTTCAATTTATACTTTACTCCTCTGCTTCTCTCGGATGCAAATACCGGACGCATTTTTTTGAGAAGCGTGTAATTGATTTCGAGGTTACGCAAATAAGCTGAAGTTGTAATTCCAAGGATAGAATCAATCTCACCGGAAGTGTTTCTCCCGTCTGCTATTAAACTTAATATGGAATAATATACGGAACCCTCTTTCCTGAATTCCATATTGATTAAATCGCTTCCTTCGGTAAGGAAAGGCATATATTCGTTTGTGAAGCAGGTTAGCATTTGCTCTTTGGTGTAAGCCTTTTCGTCAATCAGAATTTCTATGTATTTGGCAACTCCGCCTGTGAGCGTATACAAGCAGAGTAAATCTTTAGGAGTATATTCCGGATAATAGCGCTCCATGATTTGCTTTTGGGTGGCTATGGTGAAGGGCTGCAGGTCCAGACGCTTGGTCATCCGTCCGTACATGGCGGATTTCTTATCCTCAAACAACTCTTTCATCAATGAATGGATGGAGCCGCAAGTGATGAAGTTGATTCTCATATTCGGCTTGTACTTGTCCCATAACTCTTGCATATCGGCAAAAATGCTTTTGCGGACATAAAAGAATTCTTGAATTTCGTCTATCACTAAATTCAGGTGGTTCTCCGTTGCATATGAAAACAGAATGTCGAATATATCTCTCATCGAGCGGATATTGCCATATAATGATATGCCCAATTCTCTTTGTATCTGGCGTTGCAGGGAGACGCAGAAGGTTGCTTCCGCCTCATTTTTGGCAAGGATATACAGGCAAGGTGTATCTTGAAAACAATGTCTGATCAAACTTGTTTTACCAATGCGGCGACGCCCCATAACGATGGTGAATCTTGCCGACATCTTTGATAATTCTTGTTCTCTGCGAAGAATTTCAACCTCTTTGTCTCTCCCTATAAATTCCATATATGGTTATTAGCTAATTGATTATAAAAATAATCATGGTTATTATAACTGCGATTATAATAGCGAAAATACTCTAATTATTTGAGTTTTACAAATAAATCAGGTGTATTCTTTCTGTTGACGCAGCAATAATCGGGTTATCGGTGCAATAATCTGGTTATTGGTGCAATAATCGGGTTATTGATGCAATAGCAGGTACTCTTCGATTGCTTGCGCGGTGGCGTCTTTGAGAAGTACCGTTTTGTCCTTGTCTAAGAGATAAAGGGTGGGGATGGCCTTCAGGTCATACAGTTGTTGCTCCTTGATGGCGAATTTCTTATCATATCCGTTAATCCATTCTTTGGGAAACTCGCTCAGGTGTTTCCGCCATTCGTCCAGCTCCTCATCGGGGTAGATGGAAAGAACTGTCAGCTTCTTCTGTGCCAGTAGTTGGTTGATGACGGGTGCGCCTTTCAGTGCCTCTATCGTTTCCGTGCAGGCATGGCATCCGGGGTTGTTGATGAACAATAGGGTATAGGCTGATTTATGTTGGTAGAGTGAGCCTTGAGCACCGGACAGCAATGTGTAGTTGAAATTCAAAGCCTTGGTTCCGAGACGGTTTTTCTGAGCCAACTCGCGACGTGCCTTGGGACGCACTTTCTCTATCTCCTCCAGTACGGGAGCCTCCAACATGGCATCCAGCACGGGGATATAGAATTCTTCGTTGCGCATCGGCGAGTTAGGGTCATACAGGTATTTATCTGCCAGGTTGGTGATATAGTTGAATACTTTCTTATCCGCATATGTACGTTCGATCGTTTTCCGTATAGCTTGTTGGGCTGTTTCCAAAGGAACATGGTTCAGTATGTCGCAATAGTCCGCCCAAGCCTGTTCGGTGACTTCGGGATGATGGATGTAGTTGGTATCGGCAAAGTTTACGTTATCCCAGTAGTGCTTGACGAGGAAATCCGCCCGCAGGTCGGGAGCAGTCAGCATGGGTGGAATGGTGGGCAACGTGAAAGTCTTGATAGTGTCTTGCGCTACTTCGCCTTTGTTGAGACCGGAAGCATTACCGCTTTTGCAGGCAGCACAAAGACAAAGAAGGCATGCAATGGGGAGAATATGTGTATTCGTTTTCATAATCGGCTGTTTAAAACGTTGAACTTCGATGATTTTCCTGAAAGCCAAAGACATCTGATGAAAGCCACAGGCATTTCATGGAACACAAAAGTACATAAAAAGCATGAGTTTTTATGCCGACATAATAAAGAAATCATTTTTTTCTTTAGAGGAAAGAACAGCCCTCACTGCAACCATACGCAGCGAGGGCCATTACTTCTTGAAACAACACCCTTATTTCTCTTTAGCCAATGTAAACACAAATTCCAGTCCGCCACCTTGATTGTTCTTGGCAGAGATGCTGCCTCCATGAATAATCACTGCATTCTTCACGATTGCCAATCCCAATCCTGTTCCGCCCAACTTCCGCGAGCGTCCTTTATCCACCCGGTAGAAACGTTCGAAGAGACGGTTCAGATGCTCGGGAGGCACGCCCACGCCTGTGTCGGCAAAACTGAAATAATAGAAGTTCTCGTCCTCGCGGAAACAGTTGATGTTAATCTGGATATTTGTACCCGCATATGCGATGGCGTTATCCATCAGATTGCGGAAGATGGAATAAATCAGAGAATAATTTCCCTTGATCTGTATATTCTTTTTTAAGGAATTTATCACCGTGATATGCTTCTCATCCAGCTCCAAGGAGACCTCATTGATAATATTGCCTACCAATAAACTGATGTCCACCCGCTCCATGTCGATCATGTTGGCAGCCTCGTCCATGCGGGTGAGGACGGAAATGTCACGCAGCAGACGGCTCAACCGGTTGCTCTGCGCATAGCAACGCTCAAGGAACACGTTGACCTTCTCGCGCGGTATATTCTCATTGCTGACGATAGTCTCCAAATACCCTTGGATACTGCTGACAGGCGTTTTCAGCTCATGCGCGATATTCTGTGTCAACTGCCGTTTCAGATTCACCTGCTCTTCTTCCTGAGTGACGTCATTGATTGAAATCTCAAAGCTGGCATCCTGAAAGATGATACACTCCACGATAAACGTGCGCCCGTTCTTGTTGATGGTGATGGACATTCTCTTCTCATCCTTCCCCCTCGAACGCTGCTGCTGGTTTTTGTTGATGAAATGTATGATATCTTTCAGCTCACTGATGGCGAATACCTCTTCTGTGGTTTCCAGGTTGGAGTTCGAAATCAGGTTGCTATATTGGGTAAAGAGATTGTTGACGAGAATCTCCTTTTTGTCTTTCGTGAATACGCCCAATCCTTCGTGTGAAATCTGAAGATGGGTAATCAGCTTCTCACGCTCGATGTAGAGCGCCTCTTTCGTTTCGTGCAGCCGTTTGTATATCTGTATGATATGTTGTGATATCTCTCCTAATTCATTGTGCGGAAAAGCCGATTGTATCGCCATCTCGATAGGTTCGTTGCGGTCGGCACGCATGGCAAACTCGCGGAGCTGGCTGATGGAAGTGCCCAGCTTGTTCGTGAATTTGTAGAAGATAATTATTAAAAGCAGAGTCACGATTACGGTGAACCATAAGTAGTGGGAGTCTGCCTGCAGGTTGTTGACGAGACTGACATTATAAGGCAGTGCCGAGCGCAGGATATAATCCTTATAGCGTGTGGCGGAATAGAAATAAGGAACTCCCGTCGTTTCGGAGGTGCGGCGCACATCATATCCGCTGCCCTGTTTCAGTGCTTTCTGCACTTCCGGGCGGTTCAGGTGGTTCTCTATCCGCTCGCTATGGTTCGGGTAACTGTCGTAAATCACATTCCCGTCCGGACTGATGAGCGTTACGCGCAAGTCGTCCAAATTATGATTGTGGATATAATCACTGATAATTCCGGTGTCGAGCGGTTGCTCGTCCAGTCGTTCGTAGAGCCGGCTGTTGTAATCCTGGAGTTTGGTATTCAGCAGTTCTACCTTATATTCGCGTTCGCGCTGATACTGGTACGCGATGAAACAGATGACGAATACTAAAAACAGCGAAATGACCGAAAGGAAAAGTTTCCGGCTGAAAGACAGAAAATGTCTTTGAGTAACAGGCAGATCCATGATTGATAGTAGTTCAGCTTTAAAGTAAACAGTTATTCAGTTCTTGAAACAAACAGCTATTTCTTAACAAACAGTTATTCGGCTTCGAAGCAGTATCCGTATCCGAGACGAGTGACTATGCACTTGCCGTATTCTCCAATCTTCTTGCGCAAGCGGGTGATGTTGACGTCGATGGTGCGATCCAGCACATATACCTCGTCACTCCAGATGCGCGTCAGGATATCTTCGCGTGAGAATACGCGTCCTTTGTTCTGCACCAACAGAAGCAATATCTCAAATTCCTTCTTTGTCAGCGGCACCTCTTCACCGTCGATGCTTGTCTTTTTTTTTGTGATATCAATGACGAGCGTCCGGTAAGTGAGCTTTTCGGGCACCTTCTCCGTGTCCTGCGTTGTCGTGCGTCTCAATACGGCTTTCACGCGGGCTATGACTTCACGCAGGGAGAAAGGCTTCGAGATGTAATCGTCCGCGCCTAAGTTGAATCCTGTCATGGTGTCGTTCTCAGTATCCTTTGCCGTGATAAAGATGATAGGCACATTGGCTGTCTTCTTGTCTTTTTTCAGGATGTTGGCCATCTTGAACCCGGAGATTTCCCCCATCATCACATCAAGGAGAATCAGATGGTAACTGCTGATGTCCATCTTCAGCGCTTCCTCGGCAGAATTTGCAGTATCTACCTCATAACCTTCGTTCTCAAGATTGAATTTCAGAATCTCGCAGAGGTCTTCTTCATCGTCGACAACTAAAATCCGGTAATTGTTCATAATCCAATAGTTCGTTAAACATTTCCTTAACACTTATGCAGCAATTGCCGCAAATTTAATAGTCTCTTCCCATAGCTTTCG
>CAKUYM010000131.1 GCA_934716785.1 uncultured Bacteroides sp.
CACAAGCTAAGGAAAATGAATATTAGTTTCTTCTATTTGCATAAACATCACCAATATTCGAATCTAATTTGCAAATATGGATGTTTAGTTATATATTTGTGGAAAACAAATTATATGATAGAAGAAATTAGGTTTAAGAACATGTTCTCATTTAGAGACGAGGCTATATTAAGCTTTGAAGCTGATAGAAGCAAGGATATGGAATCATATCATGTTGTTGAATTTGGCGGTGATGTAAGACTATTGAAAGTGGCTGTTATTTATGGAGCAAATGCTTCGGGTAAAAGCAACATTGTTAAAGTTTGTGATTTTATTAAATCATTCATTACTTATACTCCACTTAATAAAGCTGAACAGATACAGGTAGTCCCTTTTCTTCTGAATAAAATAAGCTCAAAGCAATTGTCTGAATATTCGATTTCATTCTATTTGAAGAATGAGGAGAAAGCCATTCGTTATGTCTACTCGGTAGTTTTAGACAGATGGCACGTGGCAAAGGAAAATTTGATTTATTATCCAAGCCAACAGCCTGCTACTATCTTTGAAAGAAATACTGAGAATAACGTATCCGTTATTAAATTTGGACAGAAAATTAAAATGTCACAAGCAGTCAAAGAGGAGATTACGTTGAAGTGTCTTCATAACATGTCAGTTTTTGCCGCTTACATGCAGGTGAATACACATATTGCAGAAATAGAGACGGTTCTCCAGTATCTGACCAATCAGGTTATGCCGGCTATTGTACCGGTCTCATCATTAAGTCGTTATGCGGAAGAATCAATCAAGGATGAGTCTGCAAAGGATTATATTTTGAGGTATCTGCAGGAAGCGGATTTCAATATTTCAAATATTACTTCCAAAGAGCAGGAAACGCAAAAGGGACCGGTCAATTATACAATGTACCAGCATAGGGTCTCATCTGATGATGGGAACAATGATTATTATGAGTTCCCGGAACTGTTTGAGTCGGACGGTACTGTCCGTACATTCGGCTTGGCTGCCCAGGTACAAAAGATTCTTGAAAAAGATGCTTTTCTCGCAGTTGACGAGATTGAGTCTTCTCTTCATCCGAAATTGATAGAATATATCATTGAACGTTTTCTAAAAGAATCGGAACAAGCCCAGTTGTTGCTCACTACACATTATGACGGACTGCTGGGAGAGGAAGATTTGCTCAGAAAAGATAATGTCTGGTTTACAGAAAAGAATCCGGATGGCTCAAGCGTGTTGTATCCTCTGACTGATTTCAAGGGGTTAAATAGAATCAGTTCTCTTCAAAAGGCATATAAGTTCGGAAAATTCGGTGCAGTCCCTAATCTATAATCATATACTGTTTTATGAGAAAAGTTAGAAAAAATACGGCGACCAGACAGGTTATTCACATCGTCGGTGAGGGTTTAACTGAATTATTCTATTTCAGTCATTTGAAAAAGTTGCTTGGTTATAGATACTCTATTTCTCCTCGTTTATTTGAAAACAACAGTATTGAGAAAATAGAAAAGAAAATAAAGGAACTTCTGAATGAAGACGTCTTTGTAATTTGTGTTTTCGATGCTGATGTCAGCAGGCGTTCTGAAGCAGAGAATAAAAAAATGATATCGCTCAAAAAGAAATATGAAAATAATGCCAATGTGATTTTATGTGACAGTTTACAGTCAATAGAATATTGGTTTTTACTACATTTTGAGGATACGTGCCGGCATTTTCAAGATTCAGCAGCGACAGAAAGAGCATTGAAGCAATATCTGCCGACATACGACAAGACTCGAAAATTTCTTGAGAAGGATAAATGGGTTAAAGAAATGCTTGCAGACTCCAAAATGGATAAAGCATGTGAATTGGCTGAAAAATATAAAGGAAGAGATTCTTATAGTGAGATTTATAAGGCGATTAAGAAAGTTGGTCAGGATTAAATTAGCTCGTTGACGGAATTATTTAGAGCATATTTAATTCTGCCATGTGCGCTGATTTTAGGACGTGCCATTCCCGAAGAAAAGTGGTCCAAATCAAAATATCACCGCAAGAAATAATTCTGATTAGGGGTATCCAATGACTACTCTCCATCGAATACCCCTGCAATAATGCTCATAAAGAGATTTTATTTCCCTGCCTCTTTTTTCATTATGAATGAAAGATAGTCGCCGGCAGCCTTATGGCATCCGGTAAAGTCCGGAATCCGGCAGCCCTTGGTTTTCCGGTAACTGATGGTTCCATTCTTATTTATGCCCCTCACATGCCTGTTGAATGTCCCTTTGGTTCTGATATGGATGTCAAAACCGTCCCTTCTGGTAATTTCAAGGAACATTTCTCCGGAAATCATCTCGCCCTTCAGGAAATTCCGTTTGTTCTCGTCAAGAAGCAGTTGGTGTTGTTTTTCCCTCTGTTTCCTTTCTTCCTCCTCTTTCTTTTCCCGCTCCAGACGTTGTTGTTCCTGTCTTTTTGCATACGCTTCACGTGCCTGCTTTAAAGGGGTGGAGTCAAGACCGAGCGCGTTGAATACCTGGACGGACAGGAGCGATATGAATTTTCCCTCTTCCACCTTCTTCATGACGTTGTCAACCCAGTTTTTGCAATAGGCTTCCGCTTCTTCCCGGCATCCCTCCTTCTCAAGGGTCTTGCGTGAATACCGGCCGCAGGCAAAATAGACATCGCCTGTCTTGCAGACCATAAGGAGACAGTCCTCGCTTTCACCTGCATATTCGTCTCTTTCCTGCAAGGAGACATATACATTTTCCGCATACGGTTCAAGTTCCATATATGAGGCACCTATTGTGTTGCCGTCAGATTTGTATTTTAAAACTTTTGCTTTCATATTTCTAATTTATTTATAAGTTATTACATATTTCATCTATAATATCCTTTTCGTTTCTTTCACCCTTCAGGAAGGAAAGGAAGCGCCCCAAAAAGAATCGGGCATGGTCAGTACCAAGTTGGGAGCTTTCACCGTCTTTGGTGGCGCATACAGCAAAACGTCCCAATCCAAGACTGCACGATTGCGGTACGATGTGGAAAGACAAGTCCTCGCTTGCATTGATGTGCAACCCACGGCGGAAAACATAGAAGGTTTTCGGGATTTTTCTGTCTGTATCGACTTCCATACGCTTGTAACCGTGATGCTCCAATAACCGGATCAGTTCCCTGTTTGTCGGAATTGTATGTCCGAGCCAGTCCGTCCAGCTTATATTTTCTATCCAGTGTCCGTAACTGTCATATAACATATTGAACTGTTCCTGATATTCATCATAAAACTCCCCGTTCCCGTTGCACATGTCCTCCAACGCGATGCCGTTTTTACGGACAAGGGCAAGGTCGCCCAGTCCGCACGCGATTTCATTGAGCAACGTGCGTTCCTCGTCCCGGTCCTTTGCCGCTCCGTAAATCCTAAGCAGGGAATACCGGTGTAGTACCGAACGGGACTGCATGCCCAGTTTTTCCCATGTATCATCGTCTCCTATAGCCTGTCTGGTGTTTTCCGGAAGTCCATACCACCACTTGTCCAAACTGTTTGTAACCATAATTCCGAATCAGATTGTTTTTAAACTATGTTTTGATTGCCATGCCTGATATGCGGTGACATACTCCTGCCGCTCCTGTTTCAGGGAATTCTCCATCTCCGGAGTATAACCGATAAGGCGTATGTATCCACCGTTATATCCGGTAAGCTCGCATCTCATCCCGGCCTTTTCCAACTTGTCAATCCGTTTCTGCGCCAGTTTCGCGCTTGAGTAATCCTTCGGCCAGAAATAGTGTTCCCCGTGAGAACCGTAATGGTCTTCCCCGAGTATCATCTCGCCCATATGTCTGCGGTGTTCGATAAACCTGAAACGGGCTTTGCCCAATGCCTGCCGCATGGCCTTGTGCGCCGTACCTTCCGGATGCCTGAACTCCTCCGGCTTGTCCTTTCCGGAGAGTTTCGGAAGCTCCATCCTGTAAGGCTGCTTGTAACTCCCGATTCCGAGGGTCAGGTAGAAATTGGTATCGAAATAGTCGGTCATCGGATCGCTGCCGTCATAATTGTACGACATGACGAAGTCCCGGACATTTCCCATCACCTCTTTCGCCCTGTCCGTCAGTGACCGGTCGGAGGCGATATGGTAGCGGTTGATGTCCCCCTGTATCTTTCCCGATTCTTTGGTGAACGCCTCGAAATCCGCTTTCATCAGCCGGATATGGATGGAATGGTAATTCTCCCGTCTGACAGAGAACTTGTATCCCGGGTAGGTCTCCTTGAGCCATGCCCGCACCAGTTCCACGATTTCAGGGGCGTGTTGCCCCTTGTAATTACGTCCTTTCCAACGGTATTCGTTATGCACATACTCGGTGTATTCCTTTGCCGTGGCTCCCGGATAGTCATGCTCATATCCGGTTGAAGCCGTAGGAACATCCGGTTTGTCTTTCCATCTTTCAAAGAGTCCCTCAAACTCGATGTTCACCTGTTGCATGGTTGCGGTGTCACCGCCCTTGTCCGGGTGGTGCTCCAATGCCAGACGGCGGTACTCCTTCTTCAAGTCCGCCAGGCTGTGTATGTTCTGAAAATAAGTCATGTCCATAAGTTCTTATGCCCCCGCGAGGCGATTGATAAAATATTCCTGATAGTCGAGGTCAAGGCCGAGGTTGAGACAGGCCGCCTCCATGTCCTCTTCCCTCAGATCGTCCACTTCCTGCAACTCCCGCAGGGTACGGATTTCGGAATCCAGGTACTCCTGCGCTTCCGCGCGGTCGCAACCGCATGAGCTGCAAATCAGATTGATAATTTCTCCCTTCATAGTGATTGCCTTTCAATGTTCGTATTCCTTTTTCTGGAGCGTCGCCCGTCATACATCAGGACGGCACGTTCCACCAGAAGCCTGCGGTTGTCTTCCGTGAGTTCCAGGTAGAACCGTTCCGCCGCGCCAAAGACGGACTTGTCTGCCGCCGCGCACCATTTTTTCCAGAAATGCAGGTACATGCCGCCGTACACCGTCCTGCATTCCTCTTCGCTCCAGGTGTTCCACATATAATAGAAGAAACTGGAGACGGCATTCTCTGCCCGGTATTTCATGCTTCTTCCGTTTTTGGTTCCACATTTCCGGTCTCTTCCAGCTGTCGCCACACGGCTTCATACATTTCATGGAGCCAGTCGATGTTCCTCGCGCCGAGGTCAAACCTGCCGCAACATTCCACCTCATAGGCACCGAATTTTTCTTCGGCGGTAACGGTCATGCCGGTGTCCGTCATACGAAGCCCTGTCACACGGCACTCTTCCGGATCACCGTTCTTATTGAACCATATAATCCAGACCGAATCATGCCCATCGTCTTCCGGAAACCGTATTCCGGTCATTCCATGGGCATCAAGCAACTGCCGTATCGCGCCGATGATACACTGACGCAGTCCCTCGATCCTGTCATCAAACGCCATCATGGGATATTTTCCACCTCCCTGCCTTATGGAGAGGACTTGCGACATGGGATGGACACCGAAGTTCCAGTCCAGCACTTCATCGTCATCCCGTGTCGTGTGGATATTGCCGCCCAATACCAGACCGCAGTCTTCCGCCACCATTTTCCTTGCTTCGTCGCGGTCTTCCGCCGCCACCGTGTAAGTACCCTCGAAAGTGTACCTTGCTTTTACATCGTATATTCTCATGACTTTTATGATTTGATTGTTGATAATGGATTAATTACTTGTAGGGATTGCAGGGGATGCCCAACATGGCGTTAAAGGCCTGCGGGTTAACCCTGTAAAGCATCGGCAGGTCAAGCGTGACCATCGGATAGCTTACCCAACCGCTTTGACGCCTGTAGCCTGTATCCTCCGCCAGTTTGTTCGACAGGAGGAATTCCATGGCATCGGGGTTGTTACCGATATCTATGAAAGCCTTGTCCGGCAATGAAAACGCGGGAGCGCTTTCCAGGTTCACCGTCAGGACCGTGTACAGTTCTTCCGTATCAGGCTCTTTCAGGCACAATGCGGGCCATCCATTGCAATACATTTCCGGAACGACTGACAGGTCCCGGCCGTGATACCGGAAGGTCCTGCCGGGAACAGGGCTGTCAACGGGTACGATTTCAAACTCGTCTTCTCCGGTGGTGAAAGTCATCATCGGGTAAGACACGTCAACCAGGCAGTCTTCATCTTCATAGCAGAGATGTTCTTTTCCTTTTGAAAGGATTACAGTCAAACGGGTATTCATCTTTGTAAAATGGTTAAAATGCTATTGATTAAGTTACCGGATATTCAATTGGCGACCAGGCTTATCGTTTTTCCGAAAAAGGTGTCATCCACTCCATATACATGCCCTACTGAATAGTCATACCCGGAGCGTTCGTCATCCAGACGGAAACGGAAACCTTTGCAGCCTTTGACCTCCAACTTCAACCGTACATCTCGCTTCAGTTCCATTTCAAGCAGGCTGCCACCGCCATACATGGAACTGAACAGCCCGCAGCAGTTCCCTTTGGGTATGATGACTTCCTTCAGCGAGAAACCTGCATCGTACAACTCCTTCAGGCTTGCCTTGCCGATGTAAGTCAGCAGGTTCGCCCCGCAACAAGAGTTGGCAAGTTCCTCATGGAATTGTTCGTAAGAGACCCGCTCCTTGCCGTTCCGGTTTTTGCGGTCTGGGAAACGTCCGTAAGTTTTGTAACCGTGCTCCGCCAAGATCCTCTTCACTCTCGCCGGATTGAGGTTCAGGCTGTCTACCATGTCCCCGAAATAGGATCCCTTATATCTGTAACCGTCCTGCGACTCTGACCAGTCGGAGTTGATACAGTCATGATCGGAAAGCATCTCGACACGGATAGGCATGTCGTCCGTGTGCCTTATCAGTTCCGTCATCACATCCGAATCGTTACGGCCGTAAATCTCATCGCGTATCTCATCCTCGTATTCATCGAAGAAATTATCCACATCCTCTTCGTCAAAGCCATGGAGGAGGGTACATTCCTCTTTCAATTCCGCGATAATCTTACGGGCAGCCTCCCATTCGGTATCGCTGTACCACACGTCGGCATTTTCCCACAGATGCTCGCGGCTCCTGCTGTCCAGACATTTTTGAATCAATCCGCGATGGCCATCGAGATTGTCATTGTAATCCATCCATACCAGCGTATAGGCCGGCTTCATCTGGGATTTGATGAAATCCAGTGTCAATGTCTTCTGTCCATTCATTTCTATTACCTGTGTACGGCAGGATTTCTTTTCCCGTACATGTCGTTTATTTTACTATCCATACAATTCCTTTACTATTCCGTCATATCTTTCCTTTTCCATCGCCGTATTCCGGTTGAAATGGAAATACGCCGTGTACCTGTATCCCGTTTCCGGCTCTCCTCCGCACTGCCGTATCGCCTGTTCTATGTCCCAGTCGATGTCACCTACGCCGAGCGATATGCTTGTGTATCGTAGCAGGTACCGGGCAAGCTTCAATGCGGAATCCTTCTTTTCTTCCTTGCGCAGCCTGTCGAAAGCCATCAGCGCGATTTCCCTGTTGCCTATCGTTATGATGTCCATATCCCTGTTCAGTTTAGTGTCAGACTGCCCTTATCCCGTTCCCTGTCTCGGCTTGCCAGCATTCCGAAATGGATGCTGAATACGCACCGGCTGAAGCAGGCCGGGGAATTGTATTCCACCCGTTGCCACAGTGTGAAGTGGTTGTCGGAGAACGACCATCTGAAATATCCCGATAGCGAGCCGAATAGAGGGTTTGCATTCCTGTTTATCAGAAACCTGTTCACGTCCACGATGTGCCTTGCCGTCAGGAGAATGTTCAGGATCTCCACAAACGCCATTTGCGAGTAGGGGTCAACCGGCATTACCGGTCCTTTGAAGTTGATTTCCATCTTGTATCTGTTTTTAATCGTAATTGTCATCGAATACCTCGAAGCGGGGAATGCCCGTGTCGAAATAGTTATCTGATATGCCCGGGTAGTACGGCAGGTTGTCGTCCCCGCCGTCCGGGAAAAGCTCATCGTCGATATAGGCCGCATTCCCGAAAAGTTCGATGTAATGCGCCACCAGCAGGTGCGCGTCTTCCGTGCCGACGTCGTGCCCGTAACGGGCGCACCAGTCGAAGAAGCGCTCCTTGTCGGTTTCCTCCAGCTGCTCCATCGCTTCCCTTATCTCGAAGAAATTGGGGCACAGCCATTCACTGTTGATGAGCTCATCCGGGATCTCTTCCCATCTTGTGTATCTGTATTCCGGTGTCTCCTCTTCGGGAAACAGCTCGGAGCAGGTGCACAGGAATTCCCCCATGTCTCCGAAATCGGACATCTGCAGCAGGTTGTCCCTTTGCTGCCGGATGTCGATAAGATGCTGCGTGGTCACTGCCACTTCTGCCCGGTTCAAGTCCATGATCTTTTTTCATTATGGTTTATGCTGCGGAACGGGATTCCGTTCCACGGGCGTCCAAAGGTCCGCGCCCCGGCAGTGCAGGGTTTTTCGGGGAAATACCGGAGCCCCCGGCGAGGATGATTTCCCCGAAAACCGCCTGCGGCCCCGACCTTGCTCTGCCGGCAAGGGTGCGGGCTACCTTTGCCTGTGGAATGGAATCTGTGGTTTCTTCCGGGTTTTTCCATATTGTCAGTCCTTTATGCGCTGGCTCCCCCAGCTGATGTGTATCCTGCCTTCGCTGTCACGCTCCCTGACCAGCAGGCTCTCGATGACGGACATGGTGACATCGAACTCCTCGAAGATTTCGGACTGTTCCCTGACCTCTCCCGTCTTTATGAACTCGTTCAGCCGTTCCTTGGCAAGTACCAGCGCCATCAGGTTCTGCTCCACGGAGTCCTTGTAGGTGACATAATGCACGTTTTTCATCTCTTTGGAGTCAAGGCGTATGAACCGGAAATAGAACTGCTCCATCTTCGGGATGTTCCATTGGAGCGATTCGAGTATCACGTCGTTGCAGGCGGGGATGTTCACCGAACTGCTCAGGCTCTGCTGCGTGCAGACCAGTATGCCGTTGACGGTGGAGTCGAACCACGTCACGATGCCTTGCCGTCTCTTGAACGCCACGTCCCCCTTGACCGCGAATACCGGACGCTCCGGGAAACATTCGCGGAGGTGTTTTTCGTAAAGGTCGAATGCCGCTCTGGACGTGCAGCCGACAGCCACCTTGCCGGGTATCTTACGTACCAGCCTTTCGATGTACCTTGTCTTGCCCGGAATCCCGTCACCGGAATAGCCCTCTATCAGGTGGGGGACGGAACAGGCCTTGATGAGCAGCCTGATCTGCCGCATGAGCCGGAGACCGGCATCCTTCTTCGTGTCACCCGTGCTGTTGTAATACAGCTCGCAGATGCGGCAGAACTCCTCGATGATGACACGGTAGACCTCACGCTCGCCGCCGGACGGGCTGACGGTGTGTGTCCGTATCTTGTATTTCTCGCCTGCGAAGTCCCTGAACTTGCGGGTGATGACGGTCTTTCCGATAAGGCGGGCCAGTTCCTCCTTGTTGCAGACATCCTGGTTCTGCTTCTCTATGCCGAACACGGTGGATTTTCCCGGACAGTGGCAGGCGCGGAAAAGCACATGCCCCCGGAAGGCGGGAAACGGCTCGCCGTAATGCGGGTTGTTCTCTTCCTCGATCTCCTTGTCCCTGTTCTCATGGTACACCCGGTCGCTCCAGCAAATCATGTTGACGGAGTTGTTGTATAGCAGTTCGAACTGGCTGTAAAGTTCCGCGATGTTGTTGCGCGTGGTCGTACCGGTATCGAGTATTTTGTACTTGAGGCGGCGGAAGAGGCCGAGTATATGCCTTGTCCGCTGTGACGACGGGTTGGTTATCTCGTCCGATTCGTCAAAGACGAGGCACAGCTTTCTTGACGTGCGCTTGACAAACCTTGCCAGTCCCCGTTTCAGTTTGCCGGTCATGGAGGTGGAGAGGACGAGGAACACGCCTTCCGGCACCGCTTCCAGATCGGCGTTGCTCCTTGCCACATGGTACTTTTCCCGGTTTGCCGAGAGGAAGGGTATCCAGGTCATGTTCACGGCGATGGCGGGAGCCAGTATGATGACGTTCCGCACCTTGCCGAATTTGAGCAGGTACCTGGCACGGTGGTACACGGCGGCTGTCTTGCCCGAACCCTGCTGCCAGTTCAGCAACGCGTAGCGTTTCTGCAGGACAAGGTTCAGGTCGTGTTTCTGGAGCGGGGTGAACCCGCATACGTCACCGTCCTTGTTGACGAATGTCGTATGGTCAAGGTATTCGGCCAACTGTGCATCCGCCTGCATGTCTGCAAACTGCCGGTTCTGGATTTCATACCGCCTGCGTTTTTTGCGGATCAGTTTCTCTGCCGCACGGATTTGACGCATGTTCTTCTCTGTCGGAAATTCAAGTCCGGGCAGTTCGGCACGGCCCAGCACGAGGTCGTTGATGCCTGCCGCCTTGTGCGACACCTTGTCCAGCAGTCGCGGGGCGTACTGCTTCAGTTTGAAACCGTATGAGGTCTTCACCAATGCCACTTCCTTGCGTGGCACGGTATTCTGCGAGGTGATATACCTGCGGATAACGGCGAGCACCTTCTTCGGTGTAAGCTTGTTCTTTTCCCATTGCTCCGCCTGCTCCCGTGTGGCGTTCTCCGGCGGTTTCTGGTTGCGGAATTTCGTGACCAATGCCTCCGCCTTGGCAATATGCCTGTTCAATCCGGCGTGTGCCTTCAGTTCGTACATGTACTTGGCGAGTCTGTACTCGAACTGTTCGAGCTCTTCCTTGCCGATCCGGTTGGTCTCGCGCATCAGGTCGAAACGCAGCCTGTGCTTCATCGCCCTTGCCTCGCCGATGCGTTTCTTCAGTTCTTCCGCCGTTATGAATTCCTCCGCGTTGTATTCCCGC
>CAKUYM010000132.1 GCA_934716785.1 uncultured Bacteroides sp.
CATTGGGCGACTCCATCCCCGAATACATGACTATCACGCTGAAAGACGCCAACGGCAACCCGAAACGCGCCCTCTACAAGAGCGAGCTGATGATGCTTGAGATGCTTGCCAACGCCAACTGGGAGCGACCTATCTATATGGCCATCACCGTAGGCAGCGAGAACCACCTCGGCATGGGCAACCACTTCACGCAAGAGGGTCTTGCCTACCGCTTCACTCCGTTTGATACGGACAAGCTCGACAGCAAGATAGACAGTGAGAAGATGTACGACAACCTGATGAACAAGTTCAAGTTCGGCGGCATCGACCAACCGGGCATCTACATCGACGAGAACGTGATGCGCATGTGCTACACACACCGCCGCATCTTCACCCAGCTTGTCGGACAGCTCATCAAAGAAGGCAAGAAAGACAAGGCTCTTGCAGCCCTTGACTATGCCGAGAAGATGATTCCGTCCTACAACGTGCCCTACGACTGGGCAAACGGTGCGTTCCAGATGGCAGAGTCTTATTATCAACTGGGAGAGACGGAGAAGGCCGACAAGATTATCGACGAACTTGCCAACAAGTCGCTCGAATACATGGTCTGGTATCTCAGCCTGAAAGATAACCAACTTTCCATCGCCGGCGAGAATTTCGTATACAACGCCAGCTTGCTTGACGCAGAAGTCCGCCTGATGGAGAAATATAAATCGGAGAAACTCGCGGCACACTACTCCGAGCAGCTCGACCAGCTATACAACGAGTATGTGACGAGAATGAAAGGATAGTAAATAGTAATTGACGGCAAAATGTTTATAGAACAACCACCCTGGCTTTTACGGGCGTTGTATCCACAAGCTATTTTCCGAATGGACCCGAACGAACGGGCAGTTTACCTGACTTTTGATGACGGTCCTATCCCCGAAGTAACTCCCTGGGTACTGGATGTACTGGAAAAGCATGCTATCAAGGCCACCTTTTTTATGGTGGGAGACAATATACGAAAACATCCGGAGGAATACCGGATGGTGGTAGAGCATGGTCACCGCACCGGCAACCATACTTTCAACCACATCCGCGGATTCGAATATTCCAATCCGGATTATCTGGCAAATGCCCAGAAGGTGGACGAGATTATCCATTCGGAGCTCTTCCGTCCACCCCATGGGCATATGGGATTCAGGCAGTACTACACCCTGCGTCACCATTACCGCATCATCATGTGGGATCTTGTCACCCGCGACTACAGTAAGCGTATGCGCCCGGAACAAGTACTGGAGAATGTAAAGCGGTATGCCCGCAACGGTTCCATCATCACTTTCCACGATTCACTGAAATCCTGGAACAACGGGAATCTGCAATACGCACTCCCCCGCTCCATCGAATTTCTGAAAGCGGAAGGATATGAGTTCAAACTACTGTAACCGGGCGGACATCACTTCTGCTACAAATATGATATTGAATCTACTGTTGCAAAGATAGTCAGATATCATTATTACCCTCGCTACACTCCGTATTCGTGGTTGTGTAGCGAGGGTAATTTCGTTAAGAGCGGAGCAGCATACAGCAGTATTTCTTGTCCAAATCTTTATCAGAGCCTGTTTTTGGCTCAAATTCGAAAGATTTTCATTTCCCTTATCATCTTTATACCTTAGCATCGTTTCTTTCAATAAAAGGCAGAAAAACGGCCAAAGCAACATATAAAAGTAGTCAAAGCAACGTATAAAAACACAAAAAGCAATCAAAACAATATATATTTGAAAGATTATCGTCCGTTGTTGCCATCGCTCCACTTATTTTCCTTATTTTTGTGACGGCCTCTTCCGCAGAAAGCTTTCGGGTGTTGGTGGGGAGAGCTGTTTATATAGAGAAGACGTTTACAAGCGTTTATCTTTCGTGTTTCAGAACTTCGCAGTTTTTCAATCACCGGAAAGATGAATAGCAACAAAGACGTCCTCCTGATGTGTATCTATATACATCCGTACCTCATTTTTGCCAAAACAAAAGGAGGTTACGGGTGTTGTGCATATCGGCGTGGGCTTTCTGCGTTGTTCGTTCCCGGTGATATGGCATTGCGAAGGCCTTGAAATGCGGAGCGAACGAAGGTGAGAGATTTCCCACGCCCTTTTTATATACTCACGTCAATCTCATAACAACCCGTCCGCCCAAGGGAGTCAGGAAGGACACACGGCAACAGAACAAACATGATCCATGCGGGACAACTCATCGAACAGACCCTACACGAGCAAGGACGCACAGTCACTTGGTTCGCAGCCCAGCTATGCTGCACACGCCCCAATGTCTACAAAATCTTCAAAAAGGAAAATATAGACATACAACAGCTTTGGCGCATCTCCTGCATCCTCAACCACGACTTCTTCCGAGATTTGTCCGATAGCATCAGCACGGGGAATATGCCGGATGTATCCAAATAGGATACAATTACGTATTCTTCTTGGAACTATGCTTTCTCTCCTTGGTATACCCCTTTCGCATACCTTTGCAAACATATTAACATATAATGACAAAGGGA
Organism: uncultured Bacteroides sp.; assembly: GCA_934716785.1. GTDB lineage: Bacteria > Bacteroidota > Bacteroidia > Bacteroidales > Bacteroidaceae > Bacteroides. The sequence goes on from CAKUYM010000132.1 coordinate 2,516, forward strand.
CATGAAAATGAAAAAATTAATCTTATTCCTCGCATTGATTCTCGCCTGTATCGCGACCACATTCGCACAGAAAACGACCTTCAAATTCCGTGAGGCACAAGCACGCGCCGGAGATGCGGTTTCGGACATATGCGTAAAGCCTACGGTTGTAGAAGTAAAAATCCTCGAAGACAAGGGGCGCATAAGAGATGTATTCCCGCTAAGCAAGGAAGAGGTGGAAATCGCCATGAACGGAAACCTTGCCAATACTCGTGCTTGGGCCACTTATCTGGCTACCGTCAAATACGATTGCGACGTAATCATGGGAGCGACATTCAAAGTAGAAACCGATGAGAAGACAGGAGGATACAACGTAACAGTAGTCGGTTATCCCGGTGTTTTCGTCAACTGGCGAACGGCCAAGGAAGAAGACTATGAATGGATACGTATCCAGAAACTTGCAGGAAACGACAGTAAATCCAAGATAGCTCCCGTCATCAAAAGCGGCAATAACTAACCCATAAAACATAAATAAACAATGAAAAAAGTAGTATCAATCGTTGCCGCACTCTTGTTATGCGCAGGAATTCAGGCACAAATCGTATCATCCAGAAGTTCGATTATCAAGACCGAGAAGCAAGTTTCCAACACGCAATGGTTCCTACGCGGGGGCTTGAACATGATGAATATGTCCGGCAGTAAAGACAATGGCTGGGGCGACCAATCAAGTAAAATAGGATACAACTTCGTTTACGGCTTCCAGAAGTCGGTAAGCAGCGTGGGCACATACTGGGGAATGGAATTCGGTCTGGGTTCCCGCGGATGGAAAGAGTCGGAAGACGACTGGAGTCAAAACTATATGACTCACAACATACAGGTTTCTCCTTTCACATTCGGATACAAATACGACATCACGGATGATGTGGCCATCGACGTGCATCTGGGAGCCTATGTCAGTTTTGACTATGCCGGCAAATACAAAGAAAAAGAAGACGGGGAAGAGCTGGCCAATTTCAGTCTGAGCGACTGGGATGAATGGAAGCGCGTTGATGCAGGCATGAATATCGGGGTCGGCATATGGTATGACCGTTTTAACCTCGACTTCACTTATCAACGCGGGTTTATCAAGACCTGGGAAGCCAACACCAGCAATGTCCTGATTCGTCTGGGTATCGCTTTTTAACAAAACTATAAAAACAAATTCTGTATGAAAACAATTGAGAAACTTGCCACTTGCATAGCCATAGCGTTACTGTCATTTAGCATTTACTCCTGTGGCGGCGATGATGAAGAGTCTGTCGGCTCACGCGGTTTATTAATCGGCACATGGAACGGAGTATATTACATTGCACAAGAATGGGAGAACGGTGAGAAAATCTACGACACCAAAGAAGATTTCGTCAATGGGACCAATCGCTATTCCATCGAGTTCAAAGAAGACGGTACCTATACGGAAAAGGAGATCTACAACAATTCAGGAGGCACCGGTTATTATCATGGAAAATGGAGTTATTCAGGCAACAAGCTGACCATAATCGAGGATGATGACGATGACTACAATGAAGTATGGACGATAACCAAAATGACCGAGAATGAATTAGTTTTCGAGCTCCGTGAAAAAGAGAAAGAAGACGGCGTCACATACGAATATTACCAACAACACGCTTTTACAAGATGACCATAAAGGGCGGGGAATGACCCGCCCGAAATCATTCTCAATCCAACATCCATTTCCAAGCCGGCATCACACGAATCAGCATATCCTGCTCTCTCTACAAGATCTTTGTAGAGCATCACAAAGAAATACTCCTGCAAGATTCTATCTTTATACTGAAGTTTGAGAAGCGATTCACTCATATCATTGAAATCGCTGTTACCCATTTATTTTGTCAAATACGAAATCAACTGTTCCATGCTGTTTTCGATACTCTCGATAGACGGTATCTCTTTGTAGGCAAGGTCAGGAAGTTCTCGTGAATAGACATTGCTTAATGCCATCCATACAGAATGCAAGTCTGTTATGATGGGAGAATCCATGATATCCTTGTTCTGCCATCCTTCAGGCTTGTCAAAATGTTGTTGGTCTTGGGCAAACAAGTTATTGAAATCTGACTTGAAAGCATCACTTTTCAGATAGTTCTGTGTTTCAGCATCATTCAGGAGGAAATGTAAATCATAAAAATGGCGTATCTTGGCTGTCAATTCCAGCAAGTAATTGTCAGCCAAGGAACAACGAAGTAATGATACCAACTTCTCTGTCAAAGTCCTACGCCTGTCGAGAACATTCACCTCAAAAGGTCGCATGTCGTATTCCTCTATCAAGTCCTCATTGCCTGTCTTTTGCAAGAAGTCCGTTAGGAAACTTTGCAGTCTGCATTTCTGGAATGGATATGGATTGGCGAAAGAGTTGATTTCTACCAACAACTGTCCTGCCTTGATAGCACCAACTTGCAATGTATCAATGGCTCGTGGATAAGAATAGTATGCCTTGTGATAATGAGAGCCTTTGCTTGTGAACCCAGGCATATCCATTTCTTGCAGTCCTGCCGTCATGTTTTTGGCAGTTCTCTTGATCAGCATCTTCAATTGGTTGCCACTAAGAGTCCATGCCTCAGAGATGGCGATATCTATGTCTTCCGAGAATCTACTTCCGATGCCGTATGCCTTTGTAAGGCTTGTTCCTCCCTTGAATATGGCACGATTGTCCTTGTCATTCGCAGCCATCAATGACAACGAGCGACAAATCCAATAGTCCTTCTCGATGAAGATACTTTTGATGCCAAGACCTCCATCCTCGATAGGTTGGGATGCTGCCTGTAATGCGTCAGAAAACAATTCCCAGTTTTCATGTAATCTCATATGATGTTCCAGTTTCTTTTGTTTGATAGTACTTTGTCAGAGATTGGCAACTTATAACTTGTCACTCCATTCAATGTTTTACTGATGGTTTCCGTTTCAAGTCCCATATTCTCGTATATGGCTCCAAGCAAAGCTCGTACATAGGGGGTATATGCCAATGATAGTTCTGCCAACTCTTGTTTCTGTTCCTTTGGTAGAGAATTGATTGCCTTGCAAATGTTTGTAACACATTCATCTGGCGAGGTAGCAGGAATCTCCTTAATAAGGCGCATAGCATCCAATATCCTAAGTAGTGGAATATTGCTTGAAGTTATGGTGTTTTCTTGTAACAGAAAAGAGATTTTCACACCATTTCTTGTGATAGGTCTACGATACTTGTTTGTGCCTATAAGGATAGATGAACTTATCTGCGTTGTCAGTCCCATAGAAGCAAATGCTGTAGTACCTGTTATATATCCGGTAACTTTTCCGCTCTGCTCCAAGAAATCCTTTACAAGTTCAGAGTCAGCTGGCCTTAGCTTTCCAAAAATGGTTTTCTTCGGAATATAGTATTTTCCCTTTGCTATCTTTTGTAGTTTGCCTTGGAGCACAAGACGACTGAGAGCTTTGGCGAGTGCCGGCTGATACCGCATCTCCACCCCAAAGTCTCTTGTTGTCAACACAACCCCAGCAGGAGTCGATGACAATTTTTCCTTTATTTGTCTTGCTATAACCATATTTATCTCCTTAATTCGATTGCAAAGCTAACAAAAAGTCTTGTTTTTAACGTTATAAACTTGACTTTTATAGATTTATTTAGCCATTTTAGTCCGATATTTTCTTCAATTTCAGCCAGCATGAACCTTTGTCTAACTGATTTTGTCTGTATTCTTTTATCGCTTGTTCAATTTTTTACAATTGTTCAATCGTATTGAGCATACCTTGTCTGTTGAACAGATGTGCTCTGCATCCAAGGTGGTGCCGAGGATGGATATGAAACGCAATGGGGTGTCGTAGTTGATACGACACCCTCACTCCAACATCCATTTCCAAGCCGGCATCACACGAATCAGCATATCCTGTTCTCTCCATTCGTCTTCCGTCTCCATTGTGACAATGATGAGTTCCTTACAATCCGTCGCACGGGCTGCCTCCAACAGTCCTCCGACTTCCCGATTGCGGGTTTCTTCGTCATCCATCCGATAGCTCACTTGAATCAACCGCGTCACTTTATCAAATTCACTGACCACAAAATCACATTCCTTCTTGCCTTTAAAATAATGCAGTTCCTCCTGCACTTTCAGCATTCTTCTCAAGTGCAGGAAAACAGCATTCTCCAGCAGTTTCCCGTTGTTCTCGCTCTGCGGATTCAGAAGCACGGAGCGCAAACCATTGTCAATGCAATAATACTTTTTATCACCGGTATTCTCTTTAACAAGCAACGGGGCATACTTCGTCAAAGAGAAGAAAAGATAAATTGACTCTGTTTGCACAATCACATCATACAGCGTATTCTTGCCTATGCTGACTCCCTGCGACTTCAGCTCATTGTATATACGGTTGATAGAGGTCGGCTTAGTCAGATTACTCATCACTCTTTTTATGAAATAACGCACCGGTTCAGGATTCTTTATCTCATACCTCTCCACAAGATCTTTGTAGAGCATCACAAAGAAATACTCCTGCAAGATTCTATCTTTATACAACGGAGCCGCCAATACAACCTCCGGAAACCCTCCTCCGTGCAGATAGGCCTTAAACGCATTAATAAGCCGGGCATGATTTTCGGGTACATAATAATTTGTGTCAACTCCCGTAAAGCTACAGTACTCATTGAATGACAACGGGAATTCCTCGTATTGCAGTGTCCTACCCCGCAGGGAAGTAGCCAACTCGGAAGAGAGCATCCGCGAATTACTTCCCGCAAGGAAGATATGCTTACATTCCTGCTCATACACTCGCCTTACAAAAGGCTGCCAATCATCAGCCATCTGCACCTCATCCAGAAACATATATACCTCTTTCAGCGGAATGGAAGAGTAAAGTTCACGATAGGCTTGAAGGATCTCGTCCAGATTCTCCGCATTCAGATGCAAGCGCTCATCATCAAAATTCAGGAACAAGATCTGTTCCTTCGTCACTATCCGCTCATGGATAAGCCTGTTTATTGCCAATAGAAAAAGAGAAGACTTGCCACACCTTCTCACACCGGACACCGTTATTATCTTCCCGCTATCAACAGGCAAAGACAGTTCGCGAGGATAAACCTCCACCGGCAATGACGCCTGAAAACCGGCAATCAGTTGTTTTATCAATTCTTTCTTTCCCATAAAGACAAAAAATTAAGTTTCTTTCTTTTATAGAAAGACAGAAATAGGAAAAAGTTTCTTTCCGCCAAAGAAACTTTCTCCTAAATTAAGAGCTTCTTCAGGGCTTTTCTTTATCTAAATAGCCCCAGCCCCAAGTTCTTTCATTCAAATTCTTTATCTATCGCCTTTAGAACCTGCACAAAAAGTTCTCCATGACTTACATCAGATATTATCTATTTCTCCTTTCAGCAATCCGGTTACTTGTGATATGACATCAGTAGTCACTCCCAACTCTTTCAGCTTACGGACATACTCTCTTTTTTCTTCAATGCGTCTTCTTTCTTTACTTTGTGCAAAACCCTGTGCAAAGCCCTCCTTAAAGCCTATTTCCATTCCTTTCTTTTCAGCCGTAGATAGGACACTATACCAATCACGGAAATTTCTCAGACTATACCAGTACTCATTCAATTCCGTTTTAGTTAACTTGGCTATCTCGGCCGTTTCAAAGAGACGGTCAAATTCCCTATTCTGCAAAGCCTTGGGACGTTCGAATAAAGTGGATAGACTACATAAAACAAACAGCCATTTGTCAAACATACTCTCCAACTCATTCTCGGTCTTGTTGAACTTGGGCATTTCAAGATAGACAAAAGTTAGTTTGTCACAGAATACCTTGTGTGTATAGAGGTCCTCCTCATGATGGAAATACTTCTCATCCGACTTGTCAAAGGAAAAATTAAGGATAGCAACCACATAGATAGCTTTCAGCCCATAATTCCATTCTCCGCATTTACCTTGCTCACAAAAAGTGGAATAAAAGCCACTACGATCCTTGAAGAACTGCTGTTCGCCACGCTGCACCTCAACCAAGAACTTCTCGCCCTTCTCATTCTCACAGCATACAAATATACTACGATAAGCATATACTCGTATTCCAAGATGCTCCGCAGTAAGATAAGTCACATCCCTAATAGCCTCATCCTTATCGCTGAACAGCACAGCATTTAAAAAGCTAATCAATAACTCCTTATTCATTACTGTGCCAAAGAGCAAATTAAAACCGAAACCGGTATATGGACTTACATATCTATCATCAACTCTTCCTAATCCCATGACTTTCCTATTTTTTACATATCAGCAGACCATCTAACCAATAATGCCCAAATGTAGCAATAATCATTAGTTGTTGCAACTAAATTCAGTTAATATCACCCACCTCAACGAATGAAATCATAACATCGCTTATCTTTTCCTTTCCACCAATAGGTTCTGTTGTTTTTCTCTCTATGACAGCTTGATACGTCTTGTTAAAGAATATCTTTGAGAAATAGCGGCTAAATCAAAGTCGTCTTTAACTTCAAAATTATAATAAGAATTCTCCATAGGAGTATATTCCTCTGGCAGGTCAGTAATTGGCACCACTTTCGTATTATGGTACTGTAGCTTGTCATCAATATCAACGGCATATACAAACCCGTCATGGGGGCATGTTATTATAGACTTTTTAATTTTAGAATTGCAACCTGTGTCTCAACTTCAGCTCGTTTAATAGCGGCATAGACCTCGGCATCTGCCATTCTTTTATTGCCATAAGCTGTTATTCCCAAGCCATGACAAAATAGTATCTGCAAGTTTTGCTAACCCATCAGTATCTAACTCTATCAATGCGCTCATGATTCCTATATTTTTTCAAACAAATCATATAATATATTTTTCGATTCGCTTTCTTCTGGTTCTTTTTCAAAATTTACCATCCCAAATAAGTCCATGGAGTTTTGTTGTGAAACTGTTTTTTTCTTTACATAATCTCCCATTGGGCGACTTCCAATTTTGAAACGTTTTGTTATAGCAGAAATTGCTTCTTCTCCAATATCAACTCCAATCCATTGACGGCCCAATTCTTCTGCAGCAATAAGCGTTGTTCCCGATCCCGCAAAACAATCCAATACAATATCTCCTGGACAAGATGAAGTTTCAATTATACGTTTCAGCATATCGATATTCTTCTCCGTTGGATAACCGGTAATAAGTGTATTCTGATTATTAACATCGAGATAATCAAGCCAAATGTCCTGAACAGGCACACCATTGCTACGGTCAAGATATACTTTACGACGTGGATTCCCATTTGCTGACCAATAAATTTCGCCATTGGCATCCATTTCATCCAATTTATCCGGAGTGAATTGCCAATGTTTACCTTGTGGAGGCATTAAACCTCTCCAAACAGCTCCCGTTGCCCCATTACGGACTCCTGGTGCGTGTATCGGTACTTTTTTATATCTGCGTCCCGTATTTTCCTCTATGCAGGGATATTCTTTCAGAATCTTTTCATCGCTCCACTCTTCGTAAGGTCGATTCCATACGGGATTCTCACTTTTTGAATAGAAAAGGATATAATCGGAGATGTTACCATATGTTTTTCTGGTAAAATTCTTTGATTTGCATTTTTTTCTGGTTATCATTCCCTTAAAATGCCGTATCCCAAATATTTCATCCATCATGACCTTAACATGAAAGACCATATTGCTATCAAGATGAATATAAATAGATCCTTCTTCAGATAATAGGCAATGCATCAGTTTCAATCGAATACGCATGAAATCCAGGTATTCTTCGATGGAAAAACGGTCGTTGTATGCGTGCTTGAAATCGCGCGTTTCGAACGCGCCTCCGGTATTATATGGAGGATCTATATAGATTAGCGTTACTTTACCGCAAACTTCCTTATCCAATAATAACGCATTGAGCACATCCAAATTATCGGCATGATACAGACGCTTTATATCTTTGCCTTGATGCCATGCGGTCTGATGGAGTTGAAGACTTTGCTTGGGTTCTGTGTTCAAGTATTGAGTGTGCTTGTTCGTTGATGTTACTCCTACTGCCATATTTTATTTATTTTTTAAGCCAATCGGCAGTTAAACGTTCATTGAACATTCGCAAAGTGAGTACCATTATTTTGCTTGGATTTATTTTCTCCAAATCTGAATAGTCATTCCACATAGAACCGAGCAGTAGCCCCGGTCCATCATTTAGAAAAATGACTTTCGTAGAAAGATTATGACTTTCTGTATATTGAAGGATTTCTTTAGCACAATTAGAATACCCTCCCGTACG
>CAKUYM010000133.1 GCA_934716785.1 uncultured Bacteroides sp.
ACCATCCAAGGAAACACTCGCTATAAAATAACAACATTTTTAAGTGAACAACGAAATCTTAAATGAAAGAGCCGTGAGACAAAATGTAAATAAACCACTTTATATTTGACAATTACTAGATTTTATTTGTATTTTCACAGCGGATTTTTATTTGTAACTAATTGCTTCGTGTTTAATTTTGATATAAATGATGGACGAATATAAGGACAAAAGGTACATAAAGGAAATAATAAAAGAATATAATATTTTATTAGAATCGTGGGGTTCTTCCGAATCCTGGGACTTAAATCAATTTAAAACACTGGAGAATATGATCTTCGAAACAACGAAGATCGATGTAAATGCTAACACACTTAAGAGATTTTTTCAACAGAAGACAGGTAATCCGCAGTTGGCGACAAAAGATGATTTGTGCCGTTTTTTAGGTTATGCGGGGTATACTGACTTTGTGATGAAGAAAACGAAGAAAGAAGAAATTGCTAATATTCAGACAGAAGACGTTGTTGAAGAAACGAAGGAACATATAGATGACATAGACAAAAAAGTAGATATTTCCCAGTTAGAAAAAGCACCGAATAAAGTGACGAAAGATCCGGAAGAAATATCGAATCGTATCTATAAGAAAAATAAATGGTATATAAATTTTGCTGTGATACTATTATTGATAATAGGAGGATATATGTTGTATACGTATAAATTGAAGAATATGTATGTAGAATATCTGATCTCAAAAATAGAATTTACTACTTCACAAGTAAAAGGAATATGCCCGCTTACAGTCACATTCTCTTATCATATACCAGCTTCATTATTTAAAGATATCACTGTTGTATATGAAGAAGCTAATGGGGATGTATCTGAAAGAAAACTAAATGAAAATATAGATAAGATAAATGCTACCTATATATATGAAGGTGAAGCGTTCTGTCATTTGAAGTATAAAGATAGAATTATAAAGACTATTCCGGTGGAGTGCCGTAAGACGGGATGGTCGGTTTTCGTTCGTGAGGAAAGAAAGAAAATATTTCGAGTTTTTCCGATGGAACAGGCTTATAATGATTCGGGATATGTAAGTTTGCCAATAGAAAATGTCCCACAAGAAGCGCATACTAACCACATGTTTGTCAGCTATGTGTTTTATAAAGAAAAGTTGATAGACGGAGATAATTTCATATACGAAGCACGTGTCCGTAATTCAAAACAGGAGAATGCTGTTCCTTGTTCGGATATTATTATGTATATACATTCGGATACAGCTATGCATGGTTTTGCCATGAATGAAAACGGATATGCATATATCAAATTCATTAGTGGAGAAAATACAATTAAGGGAGATGAATATAACTTGAGCCGGTTTAATTTCAACTCTTCCGAATGGCATGTCATGACTATCAAAGTCGTGAATAAGAAAACTACTTTCTATGTAGATGGAGAAGATGTGTTAGGAATGGATTATAATGAACCTTTGGGATATGCCAATGAACTTACGTTAAGATTTAAAGGATGTGGTGCTGTAGATTATGTGAAAGTTTCCAATCTTGACGGTAAGGTTGTATATGAAGAAAATTTCGATTCGGATAAAAGAAAATAACACTTTTTTTCTTACAACCATCTTATATATAGGTGATTGTCTTGTTTTGTCCATATTTTGTTCACATTTTGTTGTACCTTTTTTCCCTTTTTCTTAGCCTTTTGTTTGCAGGGTTGTGGATGATTTGGGATAGATTTGCAATTGTTATCATTGCCTGTTAGGGCGCGTTAACTAAATCTATATAATCTGAAATGATCCGATGAAAAAGAAAAAATGGATATGTTTGTTATTATCTGCATTGTTGGGGGCAGGTACTGCTTTTCCTCAACAAAGTAAAGAATCACCTGTAGAAAAAGTAAAAAAGATTGGTGATAAATTGATTAGAGAAACTCCCTTTGCTTATAAGTTGGGACTTGCTTCTCGTAGTACTTTTTTCAACACGTTAAACTTTGTGGATTTCGGGCGTACTTTTGGTTTGGGACAAGAAGCTGTAGCCTATGCCTATACACAGCTATCGTTTCCCCGGGATACTACTATACGTGTAGAAACAGAGCATAATGATGCCTGTAAAATCTGGTGTAACGGACAGCTGGTTTATGAAAATAAAGGGAAACGGGACATTAAAATAAACCGGGGAGAACGAAGTATGAAAATGACTTCTTCCTTTTTGTTTCCGCTGAAAAGTGGTAATAACGATGTATTGATAAAGTCAGCTACTTTCGGTAAAGAATGGTGTGTGTTTTTACAACCACCCAGTGATAATGATGCCGTTTTATCTACTGTTCGAAGTTATCCTCGAATTGGGTTAACCAATTTGAATCATGTTGATAAACGAGTATCCGATCTTACCAACTGGCTCATTATCGGACCTTTTCAAGGTGGCATTGACGTAGTGCATGAACCGGAACAGGAATTTAGGTTTGGATATATGTATAAAGGACTTCATTGTCCGGTGACTTGGACAATTCCTAAAATAGAAGTACTCGGAGAAATGATAGATCCTGAAGTTTGGGGAACTACTTATCAATGGAATTACCATAATGGAGGTGTTGCCTGGGCCATGCAGCAACTTGGTGAATTGACCGGAGCACATAAATATACTAAATGGGCAACTGATTTCTGCGACTATCAGATGGAAGGTATGCCATTTGTTGATTATCAAGTTAATAAATTGCGGGCATATAATTCAGCTAATGCAATGGTAATTAATTCCACATTACTTGATTTTACATTAGCCCCCTCACTTCCCATTCTATATCGTTTGCGTACGGATAAGGATTTCAAGAATAGAGACATTTATCAGGCATATATTGATAAAATGATAAACTATGCACGTTTCGGGCAAATCAGAAGTGATGGAATGACTAATTATACCCGTGATACTCCGGAAAAATATACGGTGTGGGTAGATGATATGTTTATGGGTATTCCTTTCTTGATACAAGCCGGATTGTATAGCAATTCACCGGAATTACGAAAAATATTCTTCGATGATGCAGCCAACCAGATCATAGACTTTACGAAACACGTATGGAATAAAGATACTCATCTTTATATGCATGCCAATTATACATCACGTCCCGATGTTAAGTTACCTCATTGGGCACGTGCCAACGGATGGGCTATTTGGGCAATGTCTGATGTATTGATGGCATTGCCCAAGAATCATCCAAAATACAAAGCAATACTTAAGCAATATCAGACTTTTGTTTATTCTCTGATAAAATATCAGAGTTCTGACGGATTCTGGCATAATGTAATCGATCGTAGCGATTCTCCCAAGGAAGTTTCGGGTACGGCCATATTTACAATGGGTATGGCACGCGGTGTCAGGTATGGTTGGCTGGATAAGAAAAAATTCATGCCAATTGTATTGAAAGGCTGGGATGCGGTAGCATCCGAGATTGAAGACGATGGAACGGTACACAAAATCTGTATAGGAACCATGTGTACCGAGGATGTAAACTATTATATGAACCGTCCATTTTTCGACAATGATACACATGGATCGTTTGCCGTCATATTTGCAGGTATAGAAGTCCAGCGAATGATGGATAAATATGCCAAATAACTGATGTAGAAATAGATATCCAAATATAATATTATGAAAAAGATATTTGCATTAATAGCTTTGCCTTTCACGCTTGTCTTGACATTGACAGCACAGATGAAAGCTCCACAGGACTGGGTAGGCTACGAAGAAATAATGGGTGTAAAAAATGGATTAAGATTTTATGATTTTGATGTAAATCTGATAGAATCGTCTGCTCCTGCTAATGTCTTTTGGCCGGGAGATGATATCCGTCTTAAGTTTCAGTTGATTAACAACACATCACAATCAATAGATATAGATGCAAAAGTACATATCTTTCGCTATGGAACGAAAGGAATCCCCAATGATATTTGGTTGCCCCAGATGATTAAACTTGATTATGAAAAAGTGATTCCTGTTCACTTATCAATCTTGCCGAATGGCTATGTCAATACGTCTGTATCGGTAGATGATATAAAAGATTTTGGAGGATATGCCGTTGTGTTTAATCTTGGAAAGTACGGACGTCGATTGGGTACAAGTTTTGCCTATAGCATGAAACCGTCATTAGTGAAAATGCAATATCCCAAACAATCTTTGGATTACTTGGGAGTGGATTTTTTGAATAGAGTAGGTGTTCAGTCCATTCGTTACGGTATTCCTTTCATATCACCTGATAATCCCGATTATCAAGGATTCCGGCAAGAGTTGAAGAGATTGATGAAAGATTTCATGGATAACAATATCACTGTTATGCTGATGTTTGGTGAGGGACGTATGGCACAATCTATGCCTTTGGGTACCACCAGGCCGCATTTGGATGAGAATGGAAAATTTCTTCATACGAAGCAGGATTTGGTATGGCTTCCCGAATTGGATGAAGACTTTAAGAAATTCGTAAAAGAATTATGTCTTGATTTTGGCTGGCCCAAAGGACCGGTAACGGCTGTCTGTTTGTGGAACGAACCGTGGGAAGGAACTTCCATATCCGGTTGGCAGGCTGATATGATAAGATATAAAGAGATATATACGAAAATGGCTGAAGCGGTGCTTGAAGCCCGGAAGAAAGACATAGATGTTCTTGTGGGAGGAGGCGACTCTAATTCGAATGCGTTGGATAAGTTTTTTGCTGATGGAACAATGGATATGTTGCCAATCTTTGATTTTCTCTCCATTCACTATCAAGGTATGGAGGCACCGGTATTATATCCCGAGTGGAATAAGCGTAAAGATAACAAGGGGCGTGTGAAAATATGGGATACCGAAAGTTGGGTAGGAAATACCGACGACCGTGTGGGACTTGTTATTGCAGCCAACCGTTCCGCCGGATATGACAGATCGATGGGCATATTTGGAGGTTATATGTATTCCGGGGATCCGAACCGGTCAGTGCGTAGTATGGAGGTTCGTACCGAAAAAGGAAAGGAGACAATGCCTAAACTCCACAATACATGGTCTGCGGCAGCTGCTGTGGGAGCAGCACAAAGTATGATCGGAGAAAGGGAGTTTAACAGGCTTCTTTTTAATAATGGGTTGCCTTGGGTAATGATCTTTGATGGGTATGAAAATAAGAAAGACGACGGAACAATTGTAATTACCGGAGATTTGGGTGAAGCATTCGGTGCAGAGAATATCCTTTTCAGAAATGTGCGTAGCTTAAGTGAAGCGAGAAAAAAAGTCGATTTGCATCATAAATTAAAAACATTACCAGCGAATAGTGCTGAACGTAAAAAGATAGAAAACGAACTCAATACATACTACCCCATCACAGACGGGAAAATGATACTGAAAGCCAATCCCTCTTTCCTGCTTTATGATTTTTATGGAAATACCATTGCTCCTAAAAATGGAATCTACGAAATTCCTCTTAATTATCAGGGATATTATATGCGTGTCAATGGAAAGAAAGGTACTTTTGACAAACTTGTATCGGCCATTAGTAAGGCGGACATTGTGGGGTATGAACCTGTCGAAATAATAGCGAAAGACTTTACAGCTCCCATTGCTAGCAAACCGGAAATGGAACTTCAACTGACCAATATCCTCAATCGTCCGGTGAAAGGTGTATTATCTGTTTCTATTGGTAATCTGGATCTATCTTACTCGCAGAATGTATCGTTTAAGCCCAATGAGACAAAAACTATCAGAGCGAAAGTGACAAACGGAACTGCCAGTGTAGACAATAACTATCCGCTTGAAGTTCATTTCGATGCAGGAAAAGATGGATTTGCCGTACATTGGGAGAATATGCATGTCAATTACATTGCAAAGAAAACAATGAAGATAGATGGTAATCTGAATGACTGGCAAAATATGATCTCACAAACGATAGAAGGTTCTTCCAAGGCCAGCATTTCTTTGACGGAAGCTGCATGGTATCCATATCAAAAGTTTGATAGTAATGCGGAAGGATTGGCACATACCTACCTGGCTTACGATGATGATTATTTCTATTTTGCAGCAAAAGTTGCGGACAAAACTCCTAATAAGGGAACATTGAGATTTGAGACTCGCAATGATGATGATTACTTCTATCCTGACACTGCTTATATGCAGACCATATATGCCATGCATTCTACCATAGTGACACAGCCTGCGGCAGAATCAGACCCAAAAGCATTGCAATTGCCTTCGGCAAAAGGGCGCATGATGAATTATATGGAAAATACATCTACTACTCTGTCGATGGGTATGGATATTCATTTGCCAAAAGATAAATATGTCCGCACTTCTCTTTATTTCCCAAGTATAAATCAGAATGGGCTATCTGTTACTGTTTATGACAAAGAAAGTGGCAAAGAATTACTTTCTACTAAGATAGACAAGCTATGGAATGGTACTTATCTGACATTGGATTTATGTGGTAATGTGCGCATACGTTGTTCATCTTATGGTTGGTGGTACACAACGAAATTATCAGGTATCTTTTTTGATTCATCAGACAATGTTGTTAACTCGGGTAATACCGGTGCTTCAGCAAAACTTGTAAACCGTGATTTTGATACTGTCGGAAACTGGATTGGTAAATACGGGAAATTAGGATATTATTTGATTGGTGCAGATTCTTCTTTGCCTCAAGATGTTACTTGCAATGTTGTTTCTCAAGATGATTTGGTTCCTTTGGTATGGCCGGAACAGGTACGTCGTTTCACTTACCGTAAAAGACCGACATTACCGGATGGCACCAATGGGATAGCAACGGATAATATACTTATTGCTTTCAATGTAATTCCAATCGGCGAAGATGGTATGGAAGCTGAAACGAAAGGCACCATGCCGCGTTACATCGGTTATAAATGTACAGATTATGAATACGCCTTGAATACTGTTGCTCCCGAATATGGCGGTGGTTTTGAAATATGGAGAATGCTTGTTTCGGGTATGCCGCGAAAACACTTCTATCCTCGCCAACCCAAATCTCCATTTGACGGGGCTGTAAAAGATGGAAAATTGATTACCACACGTGAAGGTAATACATTGTATTATGAATGTGCCATTCCATGGTCCGAAATACCGGATGTGAAAAAAGCCATTGATAAAGGCGATAAAATTAAATTCTCTGCCCGAATCAATGATGATGGCGCCGGGGCTGCTTGTATGGAAATAGCACGCGGACGAAGTGTTTCGAAGAAAAACTCCAGAGCATTCCATCCGGACTGGAAAGAGCATTGGGCAAACGAGGTTGAGTTTGGAGTAGAGAAATAAAGGATATCGGAATGATAATTATTGAAAGTGATAGAATGAAAATGAAAAAACAACTAATAATCATATTTCTATTATGTCTGGCTGCTAAAGGGATTTCACAAATACCTTTTGATGGCAGTGATAGCTATGCTACGCCACCCATAGGATTCGGGCAAAGTGAATTTGAAAACCCTTTAATCAACAGTATTAACAGGGAACCATACGGTGCAACATCTATTTCATTTCCTACTGAAACAGAAGCGTTGCAAGTAAAACGCTCTTCGTCCTCCCGGTATCAGTCATTGAATGGAACATGGAAATTCAAGTTTATTACAGATTGGGACAATCTTCCGTCTGATTTTATGAAAGTAGAGACAAATGATGATTCCTGGGACAATATACCTGTTCCGTCTACCTGGGAAATGAAAGGATATGGCGATCAGGTTTATTGTGGACAAGGTTATGAATTTCGTCCTGTCAATCCTCCGTTTGTGCCACGTAAAGATAATCATATAGCATTATACCGGAAGACGTTTGAAGTACCTGCATCATGGGAGGGACAGAATGTATTGATTCATTTTGCCGGAGTCAGAGGGGCTTTCTATTTATATGTCAATGGAAAAAAAGTCGGTTATAATGAAGATGGCGGCACTCTGCCTGCAGTATTCGACATGACTCCTTTTCTGAAAAAAGGAAAGAATCAATTAGCAGTTCAGGTGTTGAGATGGAGTGATGGTTCCTATCTTGAAGATCAGGACCATTGGCGCTTTCACGGCATCACACGGGATGTTTATATTGAATCACGCCCTGATGTTTTCATACAGGATTTTGCTGTAATTACAGACTTGGACAAGGATTATAAAGACGCAAAACTGCGTATACGCCCTGTCATATCCAGCAAGAAAACAGTAGATGTTTCGGACTGGGTGCTTGAAGCCAGATTATATACTAAAGAAGGTAATTCTGCTCTTGGAGTAGATATGTCAATGCCGGTCAAGACGATTACGACCGAAAAGTATCAACAGAATTTTTCATTGGCAAAATATCTGGAAACAAATGTAAAGGCTCCTTTATTATGGTCATCCGAAACGCCTAACTTATATATCATAGTCTTGACATTAAAGGATAATAAAGGCAACGTAGTAGAATCAAGAAGTTCTCGTATCGGTTTTCGCAAAGTTGAATTCAAGAACAACCATGAACTGTGCGTGAATGGAAAACGTGAATACATCTATGGAGTAAACAGGCACGATCATGACGCCTGGGAAGGAAAAACCGTTCCTTATGAAAGAATGGTACAGGATGTGACTTTAATGAAACAGTTCGGTTTTAACTCTGTAAGAACCTCCCACTATCCTGCAGATCCGGCATTCTATGATTTATGCGATGAATATGGCATTTATGTGATGGATGAAGCTAATGTGGAAACGTGTGGCGCAGATGCTGAACTTTCAAATAATGAGTTATGGCTTTTTGCTCAAATGGAACGTGTTGCCGGAATGGTAAAAAGAGATAAGAACCATCCGTCTATTATTTTCTGGTCGTTGGGGAACGAATCGGGTGTTGGAGCAAACAATGCCGCACGAGCCTCGTGGGTCAAAGATTACGATCCTACCCGCCTTGTACATTTCGAGGCCTATATGCATAATGGAGGTTCAAGGCAATATGGTTATGGCATCGATTTTATGAAGACCAACCGTCCGGCGGTGAATCCTCCGGAACCTCCGTCTGTAGATGTTGTCAGTACCATGTATCCGTCTGTAGAAGGGATTATAAAGCTTGCTACTCAAGAAGGTGAAACACGTCCGGTATTGATGTGCGAATATGCTCATGCTAAGGGTAATGCATTAGGTAATCATCAGGAATACTGGAATGCAGTGAAAAAATATCCACGCCTGATAGGTGGTTATATCTGGGATTGGGTGGATCAGAGTGTAATTAGAAAAGACGATGTAACAGGCAAAGAATATTTCTCTTCCCTCAACGGCACTAATGGACTTGTTTTTGCAGACCGGAAAATAAAGCCGGCTATTAATGAATGTAAGAAGATCTATCAACATATTCGTTTTGATTATAGTAACGGAGAGATGACTATCAAAAATGAATATAATTATCTGCCGCTTTCCGCATTTAATTTTTCATGGAAATTAATGCTAAATGGTGAATTGATAAAAAATGGCGAATTGACCGATATTGAGGCTTTTCCGGGCACTTCTGCCAGAGTGAAAATAGATACCGGGTATCCTGATTCCGGACAGAAAGGGGAAGTCATACTCGAAATCAGTGCTTATTTAAAGAAGGGTACTATTTGGGCACCTAAGGGATTTGAAATCGCATGGGAGCAATTCACCTTGCAAGAAGGAAAGGTAAATCCTACGGTGGAAGGAAACACAGGAAATGGCGGAAAGCTGACTGTACAGAAGAAAGCGAATGAAATAGGTATTTATAATGATCGTATAAATATTGTGTTCAACAAGAAAACGGGGCTCATTCAAAGTTGGATCGTAGGTGGTAAGGAATTTTTGGAGAGAGGTCCTCGAATCAATCTGTGGCGGGCTCCGACCCATAATGATGGCGGTTACCGTCCTAAAACAGAGAATGAAATTTCTCGTCAATGGGTAGAAGCCGGACTGGATAGTTTGCAACATAAATTGAAATCGTTTAAGCTGACTGAAGAAAAGAATGGTACAGTCAGTGTGACAACAACATTTATTGCACAAAAAACGAGAAATAAGTCGTATGTGGAATATACCACTAAATATATTGTTGATTCTTCCGGAAAAGTACAGATAGATACTGATCTGAAGCCATTTGGCAATATAATCAGCTTCCCCCGTATAGGCTATACTATGACTGTAAAGTCTGGCAATGATATTTTTTCATGGTATGGCTACGGACCGTATGATACATATAACGACAGACATTCGGGAGCTCGTTTGGGTAAATTCTCCGGAACTGTAGATGAACAGTTTACGCATCATGCGTATCCTCAAGAGAATGGAAACAAATATCATTGTTCATGGGTTTCATTGACCGACAATGAGGGGATTGGACTTATTGCTGAAGGTATGCCATTTATTGAATCCAGCGTAATGCATTACTCCCTTGAAAACCTGTCTGAAGCTATAGATGAGAGCCAATTAAAGCGTACTGACAACGTCACGTGGAATATCGATTATAAAACATATCCGATTGGTAATAGGAGTTGCGGACCTCCCCCACTCGAACAATATGTACTTTTTGCAGAACCAGTGTCTTTTAGCTTTTGTATTTATCCGGTTCTTAATCAAAAGGCTGTCCAGTAAGCTTTTAAATTTATAAAAGGTCGTCCGAAAAGTCTTGATCTAATGAATCACCTTTGCTACAGCATATCGTAGCAAAGGTGATTTCTTTTTTCAGGAACCTTCGTAAGCATTCGGCCAAGTACAGGTGCTAAATTTATATACACTAATAGCGGCTGTCACTATACATCTAATAGTTGTA
>CAKUYM010000134.1 GCA_934716785.1 uncultured Bacteroides sp.
ACATTGAGTACATGTAGCTTGAAAGATAATCCACCCCTCTTCAAGCTATTTAATGAGGGGTGGGAAACTTTAGTTACGTGAGTCACATATTGCCGATTACAAATATTATTTTGACCGCGTTAAACTGGACTTGGGAAAAACGGATACAAGTATTACTTCAATGCCTACCGACAAACAATTATGCCTTTATACCGATGAGCAGCAACGCAACCCGGAATTGGAGACTCTTTACTTCCAGTTCGGACGTTATTTGCTCATTTCCAGTTCGCGTACTCCGGGTGTACCGGCCAATTTGCAGGGATTATGGAATGAGAGCATACTCCCTCCTTGGAGTTCCAATTATACAACAAATATTAATCTTGAAGAGAATTATTGGGCTGCTGAAACTGCTAATCTCAGCGAGATGCATTGTCCGTTGATGGATTTTATAGCTAATCTTAGAAAAACGGGAACCGAGACTGCTAAGGCATATTATGGCGTAACTGATGGTTGGTGTTTAGGACATAATTCTGATATTTGGGCTATGACTTGTCCTGTTGGCTTGAATGGGAGTGATCCTTCGTGGGCTTGTTGGACAATGGGTGGGGCTTGGCTATCAACTCATATTTGGGAACATTATCTTTTTACTCAGGACAGAAAATTCTTACGGAAGAATTATCAAATATTAAAGGAAGCTGCTTCCTTTTGTATAAATTGGCTCATTGAAAAAAATGGTTATCTATTGACTTCACCTGGCACTTCTCCAGAAAACAAATACCTTACTCCTGAAGGCTATGCCGGAGCCACTTCTTACGGGAATACCTCTGATCTTGCTATGATACGTGAATGTCTTATTGATACTCGGGAGGCTGCAGAAACCCTAAATATAGAGAGAAATTTCAGAAAGCAAATAGATAGAGTTCTCGACCTATTGTATCCTTATCAGATTGGTAAGAATGGAAATTTGCAAGAATGGTTTTATGATTGGCAGGATGAAGATCCTCGGCATCGTCATCAGTCACATCTTTTCGGGCTTTATCCGGGGCATCATATTTCAGTATCTGAGACTCCGAACTTAGCAAAAGCCTGTGCTCGCACACTTGACATAAAGGGAGATGAGACTACTGGCTGGAGTACGGGTTGGCGGGTTAATCTTTTAGCACGCTTACGTGATAGCAAAAAGGCTTATCACGCCTATCGGAAGTTACTCAAATATATTAGTCCCGATAATTATAAAGGTAAAGACGCACATCGTGGAGGAGGTACTTATCCGAATTTGCTTGATGCTCATTCACCATACCAAATTGATGGTAATTTCGGAGGATGTGCAGGGGTTATCGAAATGCTTATGCAGTCATCACCGAATTCAATAACTCTTCTTCCTGCGCTCCCGGAACAATGGAAAGATGGCAGTGTACAGGGTATTTGCGCACGTGGTGGTTTTGTTATTGATATGGAATGGAAAAATGGGAAAGTAGTATCCTTAATTGTATCTTCCAAGAATGGAGGTAAAACAAAAGTCTATTTCAATGGAATATCAAAGAATGTAAGTCTCGGGGTAGACGAAAAACGAAAGCTGTTATGATTTTAAATAGGATAAAATCCATTCATTAGGGTATCAAATATTGTCATGAATGAATTTTATCCTTTCAGTGACATGTTTTTGGGACAGGTCGCAGACTCAAAAACAGTTACTTTGCGGCCAGAGGAAAACTCTAAATGGAATTATTAAAAAAACTAAGATCTAATATTTTAACTTTAATCTAGTAGAATAATGAAATCAGTATTATTAAAAAACAATCGACAAATCATTACCGGTCTGCTCTTTTGCACAGGTTTGGCTTGCAGTTATCCATCTGTTCTTATGGCAGATTCAGATAATCTTTCAATGCAGGCCGTTACTCAAAGTAAAATATCCCCCAAACGTACCTTGATGGGAACAGTAATTGATGCCTCTACAGGAGAATCTTTGATTGGAGTAAATGTAAAAGTACATGGAGAGTCTGGTGGCACTATTACAGATATTGATGGTAAATTCAAAATTGAGGTAACTGACCAGACTAAACTGGAATTCTCTTATATTGGTTACAAAACACAGATTTTGGTAGTAGGCGACCTTGGTGTTATAGTTGTCAAAATGGATTCGGAGAATGAGATGCTGGATGAAGTGGTCGTTGTAGGACAAGGTACACAGAAGAAAGTGTCAATTACGGGTTCTATTGCTACGGTGAAAGGAGCTACGCTGAAGTTGCCCTCTTCTTCTCTTACCAGTTCTTTTGCCGGGAAACTTTCCGGAGTTGTTTCTATGGTGAGCAGCGGTGAACCGGGGTCCACTTCTGAGTTCTATATTCGTGGTATTAACACTTTCGGTGGTGTTGCTACTCCATTGATTTTGTTGGATGGCATTGAAATTTCATCCTATGATTTGAATCGCATACCTGCAGAATCCATAGAAAGCTTTTCTTTGTTGAAGGATGCCTCGGCTACAGCTATTTATGGTAATCGTGGTGCAAATGGTGTTATGTTGGTAACTACCAAAAATGGACAGGAAAATACAAAGGCCACAGTGAATGCGTCATTGGAAGTATCTTATTTCAAGCCGATGAAAGTGACTCAGTTTGCCGATGGTGCTACTTTTATGAGGAATTATAATGAAGCAGCACAAGCAAGAAGTAAAACATTGATTACATCTCCCAAATATAGTGAAGAGCAGATTTTGAATACAGAATCAGGGGTTAATCCCTATGTATATCCCGATGTGGACTGGTTTGATTTAATATTCAAGAAGGGAAACTTTAATCAACGTGCCAATATCAATGTGCAGGGTGGAGGTTCACGGGTGACTTATTATATTAGCTTACAAGCTAATCATGACGCAGGTTTGCTTGATGCGCCCAAGTATTATTACGATAATAATATCAATAATTGGCAATACAATTTCCAAAATAACATTTCTTATAAATTGACTAATACTACAACTGTAGATTTGCGAATGATGGCTCAAATAGGCAATTTGCAAGGTCCCAACTATTCTACCTCAGACCTATACAAGTCTGTTATGCGTGCTAATCCTGTCGCTTTTCCTGCATATTTCCCGCAACAGGAAGGCGATGATGGATTTATCCGTTTTGGTAACACAGAAGTAAAGCCTGGTAAGTTCGGTCAGAATCCTTATGATTACATGATGAGTTCATATAAAGAAGTAAACTTCAATACATTGAATACTTCATTAAATTTGAGTCAGGATTTAAGCTTTATTACTAAAGGACTGACAGCGAAAGCTTTGGTTAATTTCAAGAACTGGTCTGAATCTTCCTATAACCGGTCCATTACATCCTATTTCTATAAAGTAAAAGAGGGTTCTTGGAATCCGGATACAAATGATTATGAAATGCAATTATTGCGCACCGGTGACCAGTATCTGAGTCAGTCCGGCGTAACTCGAAATTCAGACCAAACGTTTTATTTTGATGCACGTTTGGACTGGAAGCGCAGCTTCGACAATCATAACTTAAGTGCTATGGCAATGTATATGATGCGTGAATATCGTAACAGTGTATTGCCAAATCGCAATCAAGGGTACTCAGGGCGTTTTACGTACGACTATGCTAATCGTTATTTATTTGAGTTTAATTTTGGTTATAATGGTTCTGAACGCTTGGCGTCTGGTTCTCGCTTCGAATTTTTTCCGGCAGCTTCCATTGGTTGGGTGATAAGCTCTGAGAGATTTTGGGATTCCTTGTCTAACTATGTTAATCACTTTAAGCTTCGGGCATCTTATGGCTTGGTAGGTAGTGATTCTTTTGATGGAAGAGCTCCTCACTTTTTATACCAAAACGATGTTACCATGGGGGAGGACCAAGTTTTTGGACAGGGCTTCCGACGAATGAGACCTCTAAAAGCGGGCCGGCATTTGATATCTTGGCTATACAAAATGCAGGATGGGAGCATGTAAAGAAATTCAATTTGGGAGTTGACTTATCTCTATTTAATCAGTTAAACATAACATTTGAGTATTTTCATGATATTCGTGACCGAATTTTGATGCCGCGCGCTTCTTGGCCAAACATGTTGGGATATTGGGGATCATTACCTTGGAGCAATATAGGAAAAGTGGAAAACCATGGTTTCGAATTAAGTGTAAACTGGGCTAAACAGATTGCAAAAAACTTAATGGTGGATTTCAGAGGTAATTTCACATACAACCAGAATGAATATAAATATGTAGATGAACCGGATTATCCATATGTGTGGCAAACAAAAACGGGTAAACCGCTGAATACCTTCACAGGCTACGTGGCTGAAGGTTTATTTGCCAGTGAAGAAGAAATCGCTAATTGGGCAGACCAATCACAGTTGGGCGCAAATATCATGCCGGGTGATATCAAATATCGTGACATAAATGGTGATGGTAAGATTACTACCGAAGACCAGGTATTATTGTCTCCCTACAATCATGTGCCCCGCATACAATATGGTTTTGGCTTAAATGTAGTTTACAAGAACTTTGATTTCGGCGTTTTCTTTAATGGCTCTGCCAAACGTAAAATCACCATTAATAGTGGGATTGCTCCATTTCTTGCCAATGGTGGCGATGGAACAGATGATGAAACCGTAGAAAGAAATTTGATGCAGTGGATTGCAGACGACCACTGGTCGGTAGATAATCCAAATCCCAATGCTCAATATCCTCGTATGGGTATAAATAAATCGGATATCACTAACAATCTTCAGAACAGTTCATTTTGGCTGCGCAACGGAAACTTCCTTCGTTTCAAAACATTGGAAATCGGTTATCGTCTGCCATACTGCCGTATTTATTTTAGTGGAGATAATCTGGCAGTATTCAGTCCATTCAAATTATGGGATCCCGAACTGGCTTGGAACGCTTATCCCCTACAACGTACTTTCAACTTTGGCGTTCAATTCACATTTTAAATAGTAACCTTTAAATATAACTTGAAATATGAAATTTATATCTAAAATAACCGGAATAGCACAAGTCCTGATAGTGTCTTGTTGTTTGGCATCATGTAATTACTTGGATGTAATCCCACCGGCACAACCCGATTTTGAAGATACGATGAAAGACGAAGAAGCTACATTGAAATTTCTATATAGTTGTTATGGCGCAGTTCCAAGGTCTACAGTCTATGGTTATAGTGCATTTGAAAGATCTGTTGATGAAACTGCAGTTCCTCCCCAATTCTCAAACAGTCATCAGCAAGTGGCTTGGGGAACGATTTCGCCTTCTCATTGCGATAGTTGGGATGGTGATGATGCTAATATTTGGACTCCCAGCTATAATTATATAGGATATGTCCATCATTTTCTAAGTCTGATTGATGAACTTCAACCCACAGGGGTAACACAGGAGGATAAGGAAGGGTATAAAGCCGAATGTTATTTTTTGGAAGCTTATTACCACTTCAGGGTTTTACAAGCTTTTGGTCCCTGTCCTATTATTTCCACAAAAGTAGATCCTAACATTACAAATACGGAGATTCCAGGACGTTCGCATTTTGATTATTGCGTTGATTATATAGTGGATAAGTTGGATCAAGCAGCAGCCGGGCTTCCTGCCACACGTTCAACCAATTATTTGGGGCGTGCCACTTCTACAATGGCTAAGGCCTTAAAGGCTCGTGTGCTATTATACGCAGCTTCTCCTTTGTGGAATGGCTCTTTTCCTCATCCGGAATGGAAAAACGAGAAATATGAAACTCCGGGATATGGCAATGAACTTGTTAGTACGAGTTATAGCCGAGAGAAATGGACGCGGGCTCTGACTGCCTGCCAAGAAGCGTTAGCTGTTGCCAAAGAGGCCGGATACCAGTTGTTTGACATAGAAACTGCAAATAAGAAGGCTGAACGTGACAACTTGGAACTATCATTTGTTCCTGGCAGAGAGGAAGATACGGAAGAAAATCGTTTGTTTAAAGAACGCGTACGTATGTTTCAGTATTTAGTGACAGCTAATGAAGGTGACAATAATAAAGAACTCATTTGGGCACAGCGCATTTCTGAAGACAAGAATAATTCAGGGCGAACTATAGAAGAGCGTTTACCTAATAAGGTTACGAAAAAAAGCAATGGTATTTATGTAGGAGGATGGGCGAGTGTGGCACCAACCTTGTACTCCGTGCTCCATTTTTATACCGAGAATGGTAAGTTGCCTGCTTATGACGCAGATTTCTGTCCGGAATCAGAATGGTATACCCGCTTTTATGCAGGAGCAGAAAGCCCTTCAATGACAACAGATAAATTGGATCAAGAGGATGTGAAAAATGATATTATCAAGTTACATGCCAACCGTGAAGCTCGTTTTTATGCTTGGATCGCATTTGATGGTTGCCAGTACGCTCAGAAAATCAATAATGGCGGCTCTTTATGGATGAACTTCAAGAATACTAATACGAATGGATTCAATACAGGAAGCCCACGTAATTGTGTAGGAACAGGTTATCTATCAAAGAAGTTTGTAGATCCGAATATCTATTATGGAGCAGATGGAACTCAAACATATACCGCTTCCAGACGTCCGATTATCCGTATGGCAGAACTTTACTTGAATTTGGCGGAGTGTCATGCGGCATTGGGCAATACCGCTGAGGCTTTAACTAATCTGAATGAGGTTCGTCGTCGCGCTGGATTCAATGATTTAACAGAAAGTGACCTAAGTAGCAATATGTCTTTAATGGACTGGGTGCGTAACGAACGTTTCGTGGAACTTTTTGAAGAAGGACACCGTTATTATGACCTGCGCCGTTGGACGACTGCACCGGAAAGACTAAAAGCTGGCACACGTTATGGCTTGAATGGGTTTAAAGTAAATGCCAGTTTTGAAGAATTCAATAAACCGACATTGATTGACCAACCATTTAAATGGTATGATAAGTTGTATCTGCTTCCAATTTGGTCAAGAGATGGCATGGACGAGTTTTACAGTAATCCCCAGTTGGTGCAAGCCCCTGGTTATTGATTAACTAAAAAATAATACTTTATGAAACTAAAAACAATTTTATTGATGGGAAGTCTGATTGCATTGGGCGCCTGCAGTGATTCAAAATATGATTTAGATAAGTTGGTTCCAGAAGCATATCACAACATATTGTATGTAAATAACAGTGGCAAACAGTCACTGACGCTGTTTGATACGGAAGATGATTATGAATATACATTTTCAGTTATCAAGGCAGGAAGTGAACCCACTCAAACAGCTTGTGCCATTGTTAATGTGATGACTCAGGCTGAACTTGACAAAGAGTATAGTGAGCCGGAAGGAATAACCTATAAATTGATCGATGAAAGTTGTTACTCATTAGATGCAACTCGTCTGGATTTCTCATCTACCGATCGCTATAAGTTGGTTAATATTTCTCTAAAACCGCAGAATGTGAAAGCTACGATAAAGAACGATCCGGCAGCTGTATGGGTACTACCTCTACAAGTAAGCAGTGAAACGGATTCCGTTAATGCCGTTAAAAGTGAGTTGTTCTTGCAAGTGACAGGTGTTGTTTCACCGGCTGTCGGATTTGCGGAGTCGTCTTCAGAATTGGAACAGAAAGAGTATGGGGCTGTATCTACATTTACTAAAAAAGTAAAATTGGGGCTTGATGTGGATAACAAATGGAATTTAGAGTGTCGGTTTGAAGTAGAACAAAATTATATTTCCGAATATAATCGGGATAATGGTACTTTCTTCCAAACTTTGCCTGAAGGAACCTACACTGTGCCGGAGGCTATAACCCTAATCGAGAATGTTACTACTACCGAACTGGAAGTTACGATAAAAGGGGAGAATTTGAAGCCCGGTGATTATATGTTGCCTATAAGAATAGCTGGAATCTCTCAGTTTGAAGTTTCAATGGAGAAGAGTTTATATCTTCTGACTTTCCGCATAACGGGAAATAAGCTGGATCGCACAGGATGGACCGCAGAAGCTACTTCCGAGGAACTCTCCGGTGAAGGGGCTGTAAACGGAAGAGCCGGATGTATATTGGATGATGACCTTTCTACATATTGGCATTCGAAATGGAATGGTGGAGGAGATAATTTTCCATTTGAACTGATTATTGACGCAAAGAAAGAGTATACATTTACTCAAATAGCCTTGGTACAACGAGGAAATGGATATGCCGATACGGGACATTGTAAGTATTATGTAAGCTCTGATAAAAAAGATTGGGCAGAATGTGGGTCTTTCACTATGCAAGAATCAGTTGAAGACGTGCAATTATTTGGAGTAAGACCGGCAAAAGGTCGTTATATCAAAATTCGGATAGAAAGCGGTTACAGATGGAACTATTCTTCTTTATCAGAGGTATATGTTTATGGCTTAGACGAGAAATAAACAATAAAACCTGAATGGAAAAATTGGAGATGTGGTATAGATTCATACCCATCTCCAATAATGAATTCACCAAATGTTTATGTATTAAGGTAATCAAGATTTGTAAGTATTATGAGTTTATTAAGGAAAATATCGGTGATGTTGATGGCTCTTACGGTTTATTCGTGTCATACGAAAACGCTTGACATCGTTTCTCCCAACGGGGACTTGAGAATCACAATAGAACTCATCGAAGAAAAAGCCTATAACGAAATCGGTTTTTCAGTAGATTATAAAAATAAACGTATTCTTTCTCAATCAAAATTAGGGCTGGAAACAAATGCGCAGAAGTTAGCCGGAAATTTGAAATTGAAAGAAGTATCTGCAATAAAGCGAGTGTCTGATGATTATAAAATGATAACTGGAAAACGTAGTCATTGTATGAACGAAGCCTCTGAAAGGGTATATTCATTTGAAAATGAAAAAGGACAGTTATTGAATGTTACTTTCAGAGTATATAATGATGGCGTTGCCTTTAAATATGGGATAAATACAGCTTCTGATGCAGAACATACCCTCAATGAGTACACTACATATACTATTCCGGAAGGAACCAAAAGATGGATACAACAATATGATCCGTCTTACGAAAAGTTCTTCCCGCTATCGAAAGATGGGATGCTTGACGGCCAACCGGACGTTGATCTTTGGGGATATCCTGCACTTGTTGAATTGCAGGACTCGGTATTCATGCTGATAACGGAAGCAAATATCAGGCGTGGTCATTGTGGTTCTTTCTTGTATAACGGTGACCATCGTAACAGTTATCAAATCCGTTTGGCTGACAAGCAGTTGGTTGGTGATAGTTCGTGGGAGTCTCCTTGGCGATTACTTATCATGGGTAAACTGTCTGATGTGGTGGAGTCTACATTGGTGACAGATGTTTCCGACCCTTCCAAAGTAGAAAACACGGAATGGATAAATCCCGGTGTGGTAGCGTGGATATATTGGGCACATAATCATGGTTCCAAAGATTATCAGGTAGTGAAAGAGTATATTGACTTGGCTGTTCGCATGAAGTGGCCTTATGATCTGATTGATTGGGAGTGGGATGAAATGGGAAATGGTGGAAATCTTCAGGATGCCGTAAAATATGCTTTGGAACAAGGTGTTAAACCATTGTTATGGTACAATTCGAGTACGGGTTGGCTTGGTCCCGGTCCTTTATTCAGGCTGAATAAAAAAGAGAATAGAGAAAAGGAGTATAAATGGTTGAGTGATATGGGAGTTGCCGGCATTAAGGTTGATTTTTTTACAGGTGATAGTGTTAGCACGATGAACTATTATATGGATTTGCTTGAAGATGCAGTAAAGTATAAGTTGATGATTAACCTTCATGGGGCTTCAGCTCCTCGTGGTTGGCAACGCACATATCCTCACATGATGTCTGTAGAAGGGGTATATGGTGCCGAATGGTATAATAACAATCGGGTACTGACCGACCGGGCAGCAGAACATAATGCAACACTTCCTTTCACAAGAAATGTGATAGGTCCGATGGACTATACACCGGGAACTTTTTCTGATTCGCAATATCCACATATCACATCTTATGGACATGAATTGGCGTTACCTGTGATTTTTGAATCGGCTTTGCAGCATATGCCTGACAGACCGTCTGTCTATGATAATCTGCCGACGGCAGTAAAGCATTTCCTGTCTGAACTGCCCGTCGCTTGGGATGATACAAAACTTTTAGCCGGTTATCCCGGTGTAGAGGTTGTCATGGCGCGGCGCAAAGGTGAAGTATGGTATATTGCCGGGATTAACGGCACCAATGAGCAGAAAACGCTTCATGTCTCTTTGAAGGATATTCCTATAAGTGGCAAGAAAGTGTCTTTGTTCAAGGATGGCACTGATGAAAGAAGTTTTGCAATTGAGGAAAATATCTCTTTGGCGGACGAACAAACTTGTTTGGATATAAAATGTTTACCACGGGGCGGCTTCGTTGCTGTAATAAAGTAAAACAATAGGCGTTAGTTAAAATACGATAGTGGGGAAAACTTGAAACAAGGTCTCCACTATCGTATTCTATAATTGTAAAGGGTGTGCTCAGTGCTTACAATTACTGTATGAATCCTCCAATATGAATTGGAAAAATAGAAAATAACACTATTTCATGTCTTTCCGAAGAATAATGCTTCTGTGATAACTGTCGGGAGTCTCTTCTTCATAGAATATTATTCTAATATTGCTCCACCAAATATTTTTTGGTTCTTCGTCACTTTCGGTGCAGGTCATGTGTTAAAGCTAATAACTTTATTGCATAGCAAGGTAATTCCAGCCCT
>CAKUYM010000135.1 GCA_934716785.1 uncultured Bacteroides sp.
GCCTCCACCGGACGTAAATCCCAAAGATCAGCACGGTCGATAGCCAACCGGAGTTTGCCATCTTTCTGCCAGAGTAATCCTCCCGTCAAACCATTGCCCAAAGGAATAGCCTCATCCCAACGTTGAGGCAACTCCGTCATATTCAGTCCATGACAGGATTGAGGCAGTTTGCACTCCTCTTCACTGCTTGTGCAAGAAGTAAATAATCCCATCGATAGAGTTACCGCAAACAGTATATACTTTACATCCACCTTCATTTTCAATCAAGCTATTTAAAAAGTACTAAGCAATTTTCTACCATTACGAACCATCTGCGACGCATTTTGTCCATTCAACTTTTCGGGCATGAAACCGGACACTGTCTGATTCAGTTTTTTCAGTTTAGCCACCTCGCCATTTTCTGCAAACTCCTTACGGAGTATTCTGATTTTTTCAGCATCCTGAATACCTTCCACCAAACGTTCCATCCGGATACTACTGCTCCCCGGATATACCAGATAACAGTCTCCGGCTGCCCAAGAACGGAATCGGGAATCGTGAAGCGGATCTTTCGTCCAACTGTTGTATGCCCATCGCAAATAACCATCATATCCTCCGGCAACAGCATGCCACATCAGCCAACTGGCTTCAGCCGGTTCGGAGAAAGTAAAAGTGTTGGGATAGGCTTCAATACAGCAGGTATACACAGTAGAGAGCTTTCCACTCCTCCTCCGCTCTTCCCTTACCGAGTCCGGTAACGTATGTCCGTATGCCAGACAAAGATCATACATTTTCGGTTCTATCTCCGGATAATAGTCTCCGGCTCCGGAAACCTTATATCCGGCATCCGCACGAAATATCAAATCGAACGCTTTCTGCATCATACTTTTTTCCCGCTCATCCATGGCAATAGTCGTTTTCTCGAACCACCCCTTCTGACGTAAATGCCCTGCAAAATCCTTTAAAAAACTGAACCAGTAGTCTTCATAAGCGGCCTCACCGGGCTTGGCTTCTACAAAGCGAATACGATTGGTAGCCTGATCGTAATAATCAAACTTCAAGGCCCACGGAACCAATGTATAGCAATTAATCTGACAATCAATACCCAAGCTCATCATAAACTCTACCCAACGGTCGAACACGGTATAGTCATACACCCAGCTCCCGTCTATTTTCTTCATACGGAATACCATACTGTCAAAAGGATCTTCTGTCTGCCCCGCCCATGGATGATGCATCACCGAGGCTGTGATTACTTTCTGCCCGGCATTTGCCAACTGCTGCATCAAGGGTTTCATAATATCGAAATGCTGCCGGCTCCACAAAGGAACATTATAATAGCGTGCCACAGCATACGGGTTCTGCCATAAGTCAAGATGAAAAACCCATTGAGCAGGGTCGGGCAATGTTCTTTTTTGCACATTGATTTTCATCGGAAGACGCACATCGGCAAAATTCTCTCCGGAGACAGTCAAGGCTCCCTTATAAACTCCACCGGGAATATCTTGCGGCACCCATATATTTACCCATAGAGGTTGCGTACACTGCGCCTCAATATCCAGTGATTTACGGACTTCAAGCACATCCGCAACGAGAGAAGAATCCCAGTCAGCCTTATTGGGACGGTCACTGCAACCGCTTTTACGATCCTTATTCAATTCGTCCGTCCAAACATAACCGACAAAACTAGCAGTAGTTGCCGAAGCGGGAATTACATTTTTCCCGCATTTCAAGTCGCTAACAGCTATACGGACATTCTTTAAAGGTTGCCTTGTCCATAACACTGCTTGTGCATTGACACGTTCGCCTTTCCATGCATCAGTTTCCCATTGCTTGTTTCCTTGCCCTGCCGGAACTTCATTACGGGGATAACGCACATCGGTACTTCCCCACTGCAAAATCAAATCCTGTGTCTGCCGTTGTTGCGCCCCTACAGAAGAGACAACTAACATCAGTAATGACAGACTCGCTAAAAAATTCTTATTCATAGTGTTTTATCTCTTGGTATTATATACGATCAATTTTACTCAAGGAACAACCAGTTCAGTCCAAACAGTTCTTTCCGAGGAGTAACCGCAGGACGGACATGGATGGTATAAATTCCGGCATGTGGAAATTTAACCTTGCCCAAATGACGGGTATAGAATTCCTCGAACCCTTTAGGCCCTGCTAAAGTCTTTGCCTCAATCATTCCCGCACCTTCCACTTCAACCCAATAAGGCTGACCTGCCGAAAGCGAATCACAAGAATAGCAGATAGTCAGCTCCCTTTCACTCTCTTCCGGGATATATACTTTCCAGGAGGCACGGCTATCCATAGAGTTCCATTTACGAATACTAGTCGGAGAAATATAACCGACACCAGTGACATCCGTCCCCGTAGCCCGTTCCACTCCTCCTGTCAGAACTGCTTTCGCCTGTCCCATCTGAATACCTCCGAAATTAATTTCACCACAAAAACCATTTTCTGCCTGTACCTCTCCTTCAACCTCCAATTCAACAACCGAATCATAGCCTACCGGCTCACGTACAGGTCCCTGCACATGAAGTAATAATCCTTTCTGGATAAATGTGATTTTTTGATCTCCCAAAGAAGGAATACGTGCTTTCAGCACTTTGTTTTTCAATCCATTGACCCGGATTATCCCATCCGAGGGCCACTCAAACACATGCAAATAAATTTTCGTCTTATTTCCTTCAGTACGTTGGGTTATAAGCCCCCAATCTTGTGAGTCTTCTGCAAAGGGAAAAGGATAAGTGCCATGAAACCCGACTTTATTCTTATGTATCATTTCTCCAATTTCACGTATACGGGTTTTGATTTCCGGAGGAATAGAGCCATCGGCACGGGGGCCAATATTCAACATAACATTTCCTCCTTTATATATCCCTTTCACAATCTCACGGACAAAGTAAGTAGTAGAACGCCAGTTCTGATCATCACGGTTATATCCCCAAGTGTGATTAAAGGTAGCAGCTGTTTCCCAAGTATGCCCCAACGGTTGGTCAGGGAACTGATTATCTCCCATCGTTTGGAAGTCTACTCCATCATCACCCACTTCATGAATCCCCAAACGGGTATTCACCAGCACTGTAGGATCCAACTGGCGAATCATAGCAAGCATATCACGCATCTGTTTTTCCGTCATCTGCCCCTCGGCAACGGGATCTGCACGCCAGCAGTCAAACCAGAATAACTTAACGCCATACTCTTTGATTAACTCGGCCACCTGCGGCATCGCTTTCTCACGCCAGTATCTGTCATAAGCCTCTTCGGTAGGCAGTTGCCGATAAGGCGCATCAATATCCCCGCGCCCTGCCGCTATACGGTCAAAACCGGGTTTCTGTTCATCGGCGTAATCCCAGTCATTATTACGGCCGTTCATATCTCCCCAATCCAGCCATTGAGAATAATAGGCACATAAAATAATACCATGCTTCTCACATTTTTCCTTCAGGCACTTCAGCACATCAAAATGAGTACCGGATAAGTTTCCATAAGTATAATCGCTCACCTTGGAGTTCCAGAAAGCTACCCCATCGTGATGCTTTGTCACAAAGGTAAGATACTTGAATCCTCCCTCTTTGGTAGCAATCACCCAGTCTTCTATCTCTTTTTCGGAGATAGGCATGCGTTTCGCCATCTTGTCCCAGTCGGCTTTCTGCACTTTATTATGGCAGCGTATCCATTCGGCATATTCCGAGTTTCTCACCTTCTCACCATAAAAACGACCGGCTGCCGGAGTACACAATGACCAA
Source organism: uncultured Bacteroides sp. (assembly GCA_934716785.1). Classification (GTDB taxonomy): domain Bacteria; phylum Bacteroidota; class Bacteroidia; order Bacteroidales; family Bacteroidaceae; genus Bacteroides. The sequence goes on from CAKUYM010000135.1 coordinate 3,738, forward strand.
TGAATCATTATGCCGAGCCGCGCTTCTTCAAACCACCTGACTCTCTCTTTTTGTGTACGGGGCAGAACTTCTTTTTCGGGAGTTTGCTTGTTACAACTCAATAGTAACAGACTTGCAACAAGTATAAACCAGATTCTATTCATAACTACTTTCTTTTTATATTAGATTTGTTACAAAAGTAGGTCACATAAAAGTTTCCATGTGACCGAAAGCGTACAATACAGGGTAACTCTGCGTACAAAACAACGCATTCTCCGATTTCCTTTGGTTACTCATCTTCAGAAAATTATATAAACTAAAGAATAAAAGCACTACGATACCAATTCGAGAATTTCAAAACATATCCTTGAATTAAATCATAGTTTTCTACATCTTTAATTTTACCTTCAGTGGTCACTGATGAAGATTGGTAAGCACCTCGCGTTAAAAGGTGAAATTTCTTCATGCAAAGTTCGGCTTCAGCCTCTTTATGTTGCATCCTTTTCATTTCTCCTAACAGATACCAGGGAGTGGACAAGTTAGGCAGTAAAGATACAGCTTCTGTCAGATATCGTTCCGCCTTTATCCTATCACCGCAATAATATAAGATATAACCGTAACGTGCATAATCAGCTGGTGCCGTTCCGGAATCTTCCTTTAATAAAGAATCTTTTAATGATTGATAAAACGTACTGTCTGTGGATTCCAAATATTGTGTATCTTTCATATTCAGTATGCTTGGATATAGCCTTATAGCCTTTTCAAGTTGACATACTGCCGCCTCTTTTTTATTTCTGTTATATAACAGGCTAGCTAGTTCTTTGCGGTATAAAGCATTTGCAGGATATGCAGTAACCAATTCATTCAGTTTGTTATAAGCCTTATTTTCTTCTCCTTTCATTCTCCAGAGTTTTGCTTGTAAGTATTCAATATATACATCTTCCGGCATCCTTATATGAGCATCTGCTAGAAATATTATCGCTTTTTCCAAATAATTGGAATCGGGAATATGCTCAAAACATTTCATATAAATGACTGCTCTACAAATTAAATAGGGAGTTTGTTTTTTCGTCTTTTCTATCAAGCGGATAGCTTCCTTATAATTTCCTCTTTGATAGGCAGAGATACTTTCTTTTCGGTAGTTTTCAGAAAAAGTGTGTTGCACGATGAATAGGAGAGACATCAAATATGAGATACCTATGATTGTCAATACGCCATAACATAATTGAGGAGTTCCACTCAAGTATGGTTTGCTTGCGGTATTATCCGGAACTTGTGCCATTGCCAATAGGAAAGCACAAAGAAAGACGCAAACAGGGGTTGAAGAAATAGTCTCTAAACTCATCTCTTTTACAAATACGGCAAACAATGTACAGCCCGCTATTATCGTTATGTTGTTTTTCCGTTTCTGCCACAACTCTTTTCCGATGCAGAATGCTAGAAATAAATAAAGTAGAATCCCTATCAACCCTTTTTCAATAGCCCATCGCACAAGAATGTTGGGGGCAAACGAAGTATATCCCACCGTAGAGTTCTGATTTAATTGCTTATCAACTGCCAATGTATAATTCCCTTTGCCCGCTCCACAAAGCATACGTTCACTGAATACCTTCAATGCTACCTGAGATGCCTGAATCCGTCCCTTGTTACTCTGCTGTTGTGAAACAGTAGTGTTCATTCGTATTGTTGTACATGTTTCTTTAGGGAAGAAAAAGTAAACGACTCCTCCTACTAACAGTACACATCCTAATATTGTCAGTTTGTACTTATACGATTTTACACCTATTAGCAGCAATATCACATACATGACTAATCCGATATACACACCTCTCGAAAATGATAAAAGAATTGTAAAAACCGTAATAGCAAAAAACGCACAAAGAAGCCGGCATATAGCTTTTGAAGAAGAACAAGTATGATAAGTGATTAAAATGAATCCTAAGATGACAGTTAAAACTGTATTCCATGAATTTGTCGGATATCCCAAGGGCCTAAATAAAAACCGGAAAGAATATAATTCTTCAAATCCGGCAGATTCGACAGAATGTTGAAATACAAAGAATGATAAGACAGCTAAGAGAACGGAGATACTTGTCAAAAAGCAAATTCCTTTCAGCAGAAATTGCAAGTTCTTCTTGTTTTCGGAAATATATCTTATGGCAATGTATCCCAAAAGACAAAGTGTTGAACTTTCTAGAGAATACATTGTCTGTAACGGATTGATACCGGTTAAGCACCCTGTTAAATCATACAACCATAAGAGAAAGACTGCTATATCTATCCACGAGAGACTCACAAAGATTTGTCGTACAAAAAGTAGGGGTAATAAAAGAAATGCTATCTTTAATTCGTAAGGATCGTCCGCACGGAAAACTAACATCGCGGTTATTATCCATAAAATAAATACAAGCACTCGTTGGATTGTTACGTTATGTCTATTTAGTTCATTCATATTAATGAGTAGCTATATTGGATTTTATCCATTTTTTCAATAACGGATATAATATTCTATATATCATATAAAGGAATAAACCGCAAAATAATAGTTGTAGAATAATCTGTTGCAGATTTATCCAATCCGGTGTTTGGCGATAGGACAATTCTTCCAATAATTGCATAATCCGGTTAGGGAATGTATGATAAAACCTAATAAAAAATAGTGGCATCATATAAAAGAAATAGAACCCGAAGAATAAATTAACAATTAATGTATATGCTATCAATCCCACTTTGGCCCTTTTAGACAGCGACAACAAATATGGATGATTATCAATTGGTTTCCGGCAAAGTTTGTTCAGTATATACTGTATCCATTCCTTTCCCCGTTGGCGTAAGTTTGCCACTCCCAATGCATCAGTCATTATCCAATATCCATCAAATTTGAAAAAAGGATTTAAAGTGAGCGGAAAGTTGAAATTTACAGTTATAATAATGAAATCCAATAGGTTATTACGATAAAACAAACTAATAGTCAGAAAAGGAATGAGAAAAAGTATTTGAAAATACACTCCGCCCAGATTGACAACAAGCCGTTTCATTCTCGATAGTTTCCAAATATTAGATACATCTGTATAGAATACAGGTATATTGATGTATATACCCAGACCAATTCCACCATGTGAAATACCCCAATAACGACAAGCTGAAGCATGCCCTAATTCGTGGAAAAAGGAGGAGAAAATGAAAATGAATAATAAGATAAATAGCGTATATAGATTGAATGTCAGATTGTGTTCTATGGAAAAAGTAAAATCAACAAAGTACAGAATATCTAAAATGACAAATAGCAAAATAGCCGAAGACATCACCCATTTATTAAACAAGACTTTCAGTATCGAAGAATACCGGCTAATAGCCGACGCAGATAATAGCTCTTTATTATAAAGGAATGTTTTTCGTTTATCGTAGGTTTGCTCTTGGTCATCGAGTTTTTTTGCTATACTTTCTAAGAAATCGTTAACTTCTTCCTTAGTATAGTTATCATATAACTTCACATAAGTTTCCACGGTTTCTTTCTCACAACCGATATTTTTGAAATAGGTCAGGAGTTCTGCCGTATCCTTTCCTATTTCAAAGAAACGACCGGATATTTCCAGCAAGTAAGTTTCGTGAATCGAAGTTGTCTGGAAAGGACGTATCTCTATTCTCTGCAAATCCATTATACTCTCATTAATCGTTTTTGACTCTTACTCTTTTGATATGGTCGACTGATTTACGTCATTTACGGAAGAATTATCGAATTGATGTTTCTTCTTTCCGAAAGTAAATCGATAATTCAATGACAGGCCAATGATATGGTCATCTATACGAGGTGTCCGGGAAATACTTTTCTGTATATATTCCGCTTGCGTAATGTAATGCTTATGTTTTGCTTTGTATGGATTACTGGCATTGAGAGAAACATGTAAGTTATTAATGCTATATTGCACTCTAAAATCCAACCTGTGAGGGTTATGATAGACGTCACCGTTGAAATTCATACTTTTTGAAGGTGACATATAACCTAAAGAGGCGTACCATCCCTTATTCCTCCAATAAATGCTGCAAGGCCAAAAAAAACTATTATAAGACTTCTTTTCTCCTACATCTATGTTTGTGTGATCGTAAATGCCCAAGGCTCTGAAGAATAATTTTTGCGGGATAATGGCATAGTCAAAAACGACCTCACAGTGTGACCACAGACAGCTTCCTCCATTCAAAGATTGGAAAACGAATGCATTTCTGTCGGAGTCATAGCGATGGAGAGAATAGTCTTGGTTAGAAAGAGCTTCAAATGACGAATAGACAATAAAAGTCCAACGTTTGCTGACGTTCCAATTATACCTTAATGTGCCATTATATCTCAAGTAATTTTTCAGTTCCGGATTTCCTACAAATATTTCATATTCATTCATGCGATATTCATATCCGGTACGGTCAGAAAGGCTGGGTTCTCCACTCCTTACCGTTCCGGTCAGCTGCAGAGAATGCTTCTTGTAATCGTAGGATAACTTCAGGAATGGAACGAATGCAGTAGTAGTCACACTATTCCCATTCGTTTGGGTATAAGATACTTCTTCTGCCACTTTAAGTTGAAGATTGAGCCGCTTTTTTATTTTATAATTATACAAAACTGATAGCCTTGTGTTACTTTGCTTCAAAAACTGGTCGGACACTTCCTCCATCTTCTTGTTCAAATCATCCGTATGGGTATAATTCTGAGAAACTGCCAGCGTCAATGCGGAATTGTTCTTGAATGTTTTTGAATAGTTTACGTCTATATTTCCATACCAGCTTTTTTCATCCGTCCCGTTGCGATAGGCAGAAACGGTTGTTTCTTCCTCTCGTTGCTCATACCAACGGTCATACCGGTTATCTCCGTGACTTCCATAAAGAGATAACCTTATTTTCTGCCTGCGAGGCAAGTCACGAATATAATTAAGTTGCAACGCCGGATTTAAACTTGTGGAATTTCTCCTTTCCTGTTTGGTCAGGAGTAGGGGATTATTGCTATATTGCTGGCTGGTCCAACTATCGGTGTCGCTACTCTTTCTATTCATTCGGAGCGAACTGTAAAATATTTGTTTTTTATCTTTGAAGATGTAGTTCAAGTATGCCTGTAGGTTGTTGCTGTTGTTCGACGAAGGCAGTTGCTTGTCTGTTCTGACAATAGCCTCGTTTGGGAATAGATAGGTGGTCTCCAATAAACTTTCGGGATGAGATTTGAAGTGATTATAGTTGTCCGCCACCGAAACTGTCCACTCTGATTTGCCTTCAAAGAATTGAATCGTTCCCCGCCCGTTGCCTGTAGGGCGGTTCAATTGGTGATTAGCGTTTAATGCTATCGAACCCACATAATCCCTCTCTTTCAATATATAATCAAATATCACATCCGCTTCAGGATAATCGGGGAGTCCTTGCGAATAAAAGTCTATTCTTTTAATATCATTGGAGTTCAAATCCTGAACTTCTCCTGCTGTGGCTTCACGACCATCAATACACAATAACACTTTCTTTCCAAAATAAGAAATGGAAGAATTATTCGCCATTACACCTGGAATCATTAACATTTCTACCGCGCTATAGCCATTGTAAGCATGACGTAACTGTTCTCGAGTGGGATAATACATTGTTTTGTCTTCCATCTTTATTTCATTAGAACCCATTACGGTTACTTCCTGAATTTGCGTCACTTGTTTGTTAAGGGTAAGATCTCCCAGACGAATCAACTTTTCTCCATTCGGATTTAAGGTTATTGTCGTTTCTTTATATCCCAGGTAGTTGAATCGCAAACTATACTTTTTTTCATTGGAAGGAAGCCGTAATTGAAACTCTCCTTTCATATTTGTAGTGGTTCCTGCGACTAGAACAGTGTCATTGGCATAACATCGCACTGTTGCTGCTTCTAAGTTTTGTTTTTCCTCACCGATTAAATGCCCTTGAATCTTAAGTTCTTGAGCAGTAGCATAAGAAGTTAAAAACAGCAAGATGATAAAGTTTAGCCTTTTCATAAGTTATTAGTATTTAATTTGAATAACAAGAAATTATGAGGATTTTTAGTAATCCTCATAATCTTTAAGCAATCAACACTTAGTTGTGCTCGTTGCATTGCTCATTACACTGACCAGTACAATGATTGCACTGACCATTACATTGACCGTTGCACTGACCAGTACAACTGTCTGCATCCCAATCAGCAGACAACAACCCACCAATAGCCAACGGATCTGTTTCTAGACGTTGTTCCAACTCTTCTAAATAAAGAGGCGGCAGTTGTGTGTTTAAAGAGTTCAACTCTTTTTTCTGTTCCATAAAAATAAATTTTGTTAATAAATTAAGTTATTTAGTGCTTTGATAAGCCTTTCTGGCTGCATAGTGTACGATATCTTTCATATGTATACAATGGTGTTCTGTCAAATTCAAAGCAGGACATCCTCCTCCGCACAGTAACGCATACTTACATTTTGAGCATAATTTATTATGAACGACATGGACTTGTCTCCATCTATCGAGAACGTTTGTATCCCATATAATTCCATCATTTGAAGTGTATTTCCCTATGCAATGCTCTTTTTGATTGACAATTTCCCAACAAGTATAGATATTGCCAAGTGGATCTAATACAAAGCCTGAGGTTTGGGCTCCACAGAAAGCAGAGCGAAAAGATAAGGGCTTTGCTTGTTTAATAGCGGAATATATCCTTTGATACGTTCCATAATCCTGACAAGAAACTTTTAAATTATGTGATTTATGCCATATAACAAACTCTTTTTCGGAAAAGTATTGATAAATATCTTTTGTATCATCTGAATAACTTTTTAACATAGCAGAATCTACTGAAAATAATTGATTCTCCATATAATGTAAATCGGAAAATATTTTTTGCAACTCCACTAAGTCGTTCACATTATTTTTATCCGTATTGATGCGAACAGAAACTCGCACCCCTC
>CAKUYM010000136.1 GCA_934716785.1 uncultured Bacteroides sp.
GAAGAACGGAGCGGTCAGTTTTACCTTTCCACTGGAGTTGCCTTTGGCACCGTAATAGCTGCTTGCACCGCTGATTCTCACTCCGATAGTGTATCCCATCTCTCCGGATTTATTCAATCCGTGGGCCACTTCATACAAGTTCTCTCTGTAGGTATTGTCCAGTTTGCGTTGGTTCACTTGGAACCATTCGTCTGCAAACGAAGGATTCAGTTTGTGCACACCACTACCGATGACAGCCGTCAGATGTTTCAGGGCACGCTCGTAGAGCTTTTCTCTTTCTGCCTGTCCCGGACGCTGGGTAGGATACGTTCCGTCTGAGCCGGCGAGGGTTTCATAACCTGCTTTTGTCTTTTCGCGAATGCTGTAGCCTGCTTTTGCAAGGGCTATGCGGGCAAACAGACCATGGGCGAAACCGGCAGTGGCATGTTCGGTGGTATAGCCGGACTCGCCTGCCCAAGGAAGATAGTCGGCAGCTTCATCCAAGTCGGTGAGCAATTGTTCCATAATATCGTCGCGGTCGCTCTTGGCAACATAAAGGTTGGAACCGTCGACTTTAGTCGTTTCAAATTTCATCGGCAGGTCTCCGTAATTCTTTACAAGGTCGAAATATACCATTGCCCGTATGGTGAGCGCTTCGCCTAAGAATCCCGCCATTTTCTTGCGTGCCGCGTTTCCTTCCTGAAACAGTTCGCTGGAACGGATTCCCTCTATGACAAGGTTGGCATCTTCGATGATGGCAAAGCAGTTTTTCCAGTTATCGTCCAGCTTGGACCATGAACCGCTGATGTTTTCTCCGTTATAATTGCCCAAGGCACGTTCGCTGGCTTCGGTGAAAGAAGCCGGTTTGTTGACGTCCGCATCTACTAACTCGATGTCTGTATTAAAACCGAAGTTCAGAGGAATACGGGCACCGTAAGTGTGGTCGAGGGTGAGACCGGCATATACTTTGTTCAAACTTTGCTCAGTGAAAGTAAGCGAATTGAAAACCATATCGCCTTTGATTTCGGAAGGAGAACTTTGGTCTAAAAAGTCGCTGCAAGAGGTGACGCTCAACAGCCCCATTCCTCCGATGATGTATTTTATAATTGATTTCATATATATCTTCTTTAAGTTTTTAGAATGTAACGTTTATGCCACCCACAAATGAACGGCTTTTGGGATATGCCGAGTAGTCTATGCCCGGTGTCATGGGAGTCTTGCGGCAAGTGTCCACTTCCGGATCGGCACCGGAATATTTGGTGAAGCAGTAGAGGTTGTATCCCGTAAAGTAGATACGTACATTCTGCATCTGTAGCTTCTGTACGAAGGCTTTCGGCAGCGTATAACCGATGGAGATGTTATTGACACGCAAGAAAGCGCCGTCTTCTACAGCCCAGTCGAGAAGAGGAATCTGTGTAACGGAAGCCGGATTGAATATGCTGGCTCCGGCATTTACCTCATTCAGACGGTTGATGGCGTAGTCGCTTCCGAACTCGCTAATATAGCTTTTGGAAGTCATATCCATTCCGTTGGCCGGGTCAATCCATGTGTAACGCTTGCTGAGGTTGAACTCATTGTTCAGGTTCCAGTCTTTCTTTGTGTCGCTATAGAATCCGGAAGCGAGTTTGGTAGCGTTGATAATCTTGTTTCCTAACGAATAATTGAAGAATGCGCTTAAATCGAAACTTTTGTATCGTGCGTTGATACCGAAACCACCGGTTACTTTCGGAACCGTATTGCCAAGGCGTTCTTTTTCAATCTTGCCTTCTGCATTGGTTTTCAGTTTGGGTGAGCCGGGACCGAAGTTATTGACTTTCATGCCGGATTCTGTCGGATTGACCCGTCCTTCTTTGAGTACCCATCCATTGTTCCATTCAAAATCGTCTGTGGTGTAGAAGCCGTCCAACTTATAACCGTATACCTCGCCTAATCTTCCTCCTTCTTCAATCAGGAAATCGTCGATACCGGCGATGAGGCTGCCACCCCAACCACTGCTTTGCCAGATTTTGTTAGTAGGCAGCTTGTCGATTTTGGCTTGGTTGTAGGAAATGTTGAAGTTGAAATTCAACCCGAAATCTTTCTTGTCAACAAGGATAGCGTCTAAAGCAAGTTCGATACCTTTGTTGGAAGTCTGACCGAAGTTTTGGTACTGGAACTCATAACCGGCTCCTTTGGGGAGGGTAGTTTGCATTAACAAATCCTTGGTTGTATTCCAATATGCATCCAAGCTACCGGATAGACGTCCGTTCCAGAAACCGAAATCAATACCGATGTTACGGGTGAGTGTAGTTTCCCATTTTAAGTTAGGGTTAGACAGGTTCTTTCCTCTTTGCAAGACTACGCTGCTTGTATTGTTGAAGTAGATGTGCTTGTCTCCCGAACCTGCCAGCGAGTAAGTGGTTTCCAGTGAGCCGGAAGGAATGCGGTTGTTTCCTGCCGTACCGATACTCAAACGGAGTTTCAGGTTGGAGAGCCACTCCTGAGTATTTCTCATGAAAGCTTCGTCGGATACGCGCCATGCCAGAGCCAGTGAGGGGAAGTAGCCCCATTGATTGCCCGGAGCGAACTTGCTTGAACCGTCCGCACGCATGGTGAAGGTCATCAGGTACTTGTCGTTGATGGTGTAGTTGAGACGTCCGAAGAAAGAAAGCAGGTTGTCTTTGATACCGATATATGTATCAGTGGGGAGTGCCTGTCCTTGTCCCATATTGGCAAGCACTTCGTCTATTGACATGTTTTTGGGGAAGCCGACAGACGTCATGGTTGTTTGATGGTCGTAGCTGCTGGATACTTCATGACCAAGCATGGCATTCAATCTGTGGTTCAAGCCGAACATCTTATCATTGCTGTACGTTACGGTATTGGCGTTTCGCCAGTTTTTGTTTACGAGCTTGGTCAGCAACGCTTGGGGCATTCCCGGATTGCCGTATTTACTGTTGCTCGTAGCTTCTACTCCCCATACTTGGTCGGTATTGTTGTATTTCCATCCATATCCGAATTCACTTCTGAATTTGATGCCTTTTACGGGTTCCCAGTTCACTCCGGCATTGTAGTTCTGCTGGAAGCGGCTGACGTGCTTGTAGGTTGCATTCAGTACTTCGAGAGGAGTGTAGCGTGCGTTATTCACGTTTTCATCATCGTCACTGCCACCATTGTTCAATTTTTCGACAGGGGCAAATACTACGGACCGCGCATTTACGGAGGTGGTTGCATTCGATTGGTTGTCATCGGCTCCACTACCGATTCCTGTCACCCTCTGATAGGACAAACGGGCATTGAAGTCAAATGTCAGCCATTTGTTTATTTTAGTATTTATTTTGGCATTGATATTATCTTTGGCAAATCCGGAGTTAAGCATAATGCTTTTTTCGTCATTGCGTGAATAGCTGATATTGAATTTGGTGTCTTTGTTTCCACCGCTGACGCTGACATTATACTGTTGCTGATTGCCGGTGCGGCCGAATATCTCTCCTTGATAATCGGTGTCTGTATATGATTTATAGATTTCCAAATCATCAAAGGCTCCGTAGTTGAAACTTTTCTGGTCTAACTCCTGTTGCCACATCACGAATTCATACGGATTGAGCACGTCGACCATTTTGGTAACCTTGCGCAAGCCGTAAGATGCGCCGAAATTAACTTGTACCTTGCCTTCCTGACCCGACTTGGTGGTGATGATAATTACACCGTTTGCACCACGGGCACCATAAATGGCTGTGGAAGAAGCATCCTTCAGTACGTCTACAGACTGAATGTCTGTGGGAGCGATGTCCGAGATGCTGGAAACGGGAAAACCGTCTACAATATAAAGAGGTGAGTTGTCTTGCGACAGTGAACCTCCTCCACGAACACGGATCTTGACATCTGCATCCGGCGAACCTTCTGTTGTCGTGATAGAGACACCTGCCATCTTTCCTTGCAAAGCTTCAGATGCTGAAGAAACGGGAATAGCGGCAATCTGTTTGGCACTGACGGACGAAACAGAACCGGTAAGGTCTTTTTTGGCAACGGTTCCGTAACCGATGACCACTACTTCATCCAGCGCTTGGGTGTCGTCGGAAAGTGTGACATTGAGTGGAGCCGTTCCTTTGACAGCTACGTCTTGAGTTTTCATACCGATGTAAGATACGCTGAGAGTTACTTTGGCAGGAACTTTGATTGAAAAGTTTCCGTCCAAATCGGTAATAGTACCATTGGAAGTGTTTCCTTTTTCTACTACAGAGGCACCGATAATCGGTTCTCCGGTTGCGTCTTTTACATTACCTGTGACGGTAATTGTCTGTGCAGAAACGCTGAGCGCTATCGTTGCTAATAGCATAAATAGCCAACCGCGCATGTTTTTCACTTTGTTGTTAGACATTCTTTGCATGTTTATTATAGTAAATGGTTATAATTTAAATTTGTCAGGTTAAATAAGTGATGCAAATTTATGGCAATATTAATGCATCCATGTGCAATATTTGTTTTTCACATAGTATTTTTTGTTATTTATCGGTTTGGACGATTTCTCGACGGTGTTTTTGCCCGATGTGTATATTTTGGTCTGCCGATAAAGTATAAAATCAAAATTTGAACATCGCTGCATCCCTTTCCGGCTACTTTTGTACACAGTAATAACTGAAAATTTAATAATGTATGAAAATTAGTACTCTTTTAAACAAATGTTCTTTTTTCTTTTTGCTTTTGTTTGTTTGCATAGCTTGTTCTAATAGTGATGGCATAAAAGAGATAGAAGACGAAAGCGGAAAAGGTAATGATAATGAAATGACAGATGAAGAAGTGCCTGCATTTCCCGGGGCGGAAGGGCACGGACGTTTTACTACAGGCGGACGTGGAGGAGCAGTGTATGTCGTGACTTCATTGGATGATAACGCAAAACAAGGTTCCTTGCGTTATGGAATTGAGAATATGAGCGGTGCTCGCACCATCGTTTTTCAAGTGTCCGGAACCATTCATTTGAAAAAGGAGCTGAAGATTAAAAACGGTAATTTGACTATAGCCGGTCAGACGGCTCCCGGAGATGGCGTTTGCTTGGCGGGTTATCCGGTCTTTTTGGAAGCGGATAATGTCATCGTTCGTTTTATGCGTTTCCGTATGGGCGACAAGGAACATGTTAGTGCGGACGGGGCGGATGCTTTTGGCGGTCGTTATCACAAGAATATTATTATCGACCATTGCTCCATGAGTTGGTGTACGGACGAATGTGTCTCTTTTTATCAAAATGAAAACTTTACTTTGCAATGGTGTCTCATCTCCGAAAGCTTGCGACTGAGTGGTCACACGAAAGGACCTCATGGATATGGGGGCATTTGGGGAGGCATGAAGGCTTCTTTCCATCACAATCTGATGGCACATCACGATAGCCGTAATCCCCGGTTGGGACCTGGTGTCAACTCGACAAAAGAGAATGAAATTGTAGATATGCGCAACAATGTCATTTATAATTGGTGTGGAAATTCTTGTTATGGCGGAGAAGCCATGCATGTGAATATTGTGAATAATTTCTATAAACCCGGCCCTGCCACTCCGTCGGGAACCTCAAAACGCGGACGTATCATTGCTATCGATAAGAAAGTGAGTGATCAAGACAAAGCGTCTTATCCTAATATCTTCGATACTTGGGGCGATTTTTTCATAGAGGGAAATGTGGTGGATGATGGAAAGATTAACGGTGCGGCTGATTATGAACGTTGTGAGAAAGCAACGAATGACAACTGGGAATATGGCGTTTACAATCAGTTTGACAAGAAATACGGTACATTGGATGAAGAAACGAAGAAAGCTATAAGGCGCATGTCGCCGGTAGATGCGGGAGTAGTTACCACACACGATGCACGGGTGGCATTCGAGCGTGTGACGGATTATGCGGGATGCTCTTTGAGCAGAGACAAGCTTGATGCACGTATTGTTGAAGAAACCCGTACAGGAACAGCAAGATTTGAAGGACAAAATGAACATAACGGATTAGCGGAATGGAAAAGTGAGGGATACCCTAAAAAAGGAATCATAGATAGTCAGGATGACGTGATTGCTCCGGGCGAATCTTCTGCATGGCCCGAATTACTGCAGGGGATTGTGCTCAAAGATTCCGATAATGACGGGATGCCCGACGAATGGGAGAAGAAAAATGGGCTTGACGCTAATAATCCGGCAGACGGAAATGCTAAAACACTTGACCCGAAAGGGCAATATACCAATCTTGAGATGTATATGAATAGTTTGGTGCGGGATATTGTAGATTCGCAGAACAAATAGAGCTTATGGAAATGTGAATTTATGGGGCGTCCTCCCGATAACTGTTTTATATCCAAGCGATAACTAATTAAAATAGAATCCTCTTTATATTCTTTTGGAAATATAAAGAGGATAATTTTATTGACGAGAGTTGCATGGGGTATGGTGAGATGAAATCATAATTGGGGAATAAATTGCACAAGACTTTCACAAGTATCCTCTCGTCAATGCCTAAAATCAAATACAAAGCTAATTAAATAATTTTTCAAACTACCATATATATTAAAATATCTTATGTACTTTATGATTATTTTAATATATTGAAGATATTTTGTAGCATTTTTCTGTAGTTCGCTTATTTTTCTTATGTTTGTTGATTAAATAGTAAAAGAACGAGTGAAGATGTCTGCACATATCTTATATAATGACTTCCCGACTTTCTTGCGGAAATATTTTTCTTGCAAAGTACAAAAGATTTCGCTGAATGCAGGTTTTACTTGTCCCAACAGAGACGGGACAAAGGGGTGGGGCGGTTGCACGTATTGCAACAACCAGACTTTCAACCCGGATTATTGTCGGACGGAGAAGCCTATAGCTACCCAACTGGAAGAGGGCAAGTGCTTTTTCGCCCATAAATATCCGGAGATGAAATATCTTGCCTATTTCCAGGCATATACCAATACCTATGCGGAATTGGAAGGTTTGAAGCGTAAGTATGAAGAGGCGTTGGAAGTGGACGGTGTGGTAGGTCTGGTGATAGGCACGCGTCCGGATTGTATGCCGGAAGCCCTGTTGCGCTATTTGGAAGAGCTGAACAAACATACCTTTCTTATGGTGGAGTATGGCATTGAAAGTACTTGCGACAAGACTTTGCAACGTATAAACAGAGGACATACATATGCGGATACCATAGAAGCGGTCGGGCGAACCGCGGCATGCGGCATCCTGACTGGTGGGCACGTTATTCTCGGACTTCCGGAAGAAACGAACGATGCAATGGTGAAACAGGCGGAAGTGCTTTCGGAATTACCTTTGTCTACTTTGAAGATTCATCAATTGCAATTGATTCGCGGCACTCGCATGGCGCATGAGTATGCCGAAAATCCTGCGGATTTTCATCTGTTTACAGACGTCGGCGAGTATATCGACTTGGTGATTGACTATGTGGAGCATCTTCGTCCCGATATGGTCGTAGAACGTTTTGTCTCCCAGTCTCCTAAAGATTTGTTGATAGCCCCGGACTGGGGACTGAAAAATTATGAATTTGTAGCACGTTTACAAAAAAGAATGAAAGAAAGAGGTGCTTATCAGGGTAAGAAGTATCGGGATTCGGAAAAAAGGATTATTTTTGCAGATGATAATTTTACTGCCTGACAAATATCTGTTTGGGGGAATATCGGGTGGTGAGAGACACTTTTAATGTAACTGAAGAATGGAACATAAAACAAGAATTAAAGGAAATGTCCACTATGTGGGGGTAAATGACCGTAACAAGCACAGATTTGAAGCAATGTGGCCGTTGCCCTATGGAGTGTCATATAACTCTTATCTGATTGATGATGAAATGGTGGCATTGGTGGATACGGTAGATATTTGTTATTTTGAAGTTTACTTGCGCAAAATCAAGCAGGTGATAGGAGAACGTCCCATTAATTATTTGATTATAAATCATATGGAACCGGATCATTCCGGCTCTATCCGGTTGATTAAACAGCATTATCCGGATATTGTTATCGTTGGCAATAAGCAGACGTTCGGTATGGTTGAGGGCTTTTATGGCGTGACCGGTGAGCAATATCTGGTGAAAGACGGAGATTTCCTTGCTTTGGGACACCATAAACTGCGGTTTTATATGACACCGATGGTGCACTGGCCGGAAACGATGATGACATTCGACGAGACGGATGGAATTCTTTTCTCCGGTGACGGATTCGGATGTTTTGGCACATTGGATGGAGGTTTTCTGGATACCCGCATGAACGTTGACAAATACTGGGGAGAAATGGTTCGCTACTATTCCAATATCGTAGGCAAGTATGGAAGCCCTGTACAAAAGGCTTTGCAGAAGCTCGGCGGACTTCCTATTTCTGCTATTTGCTCTACTCACGGGCCGGTATGGACGGAAAATATAGCCAAGGTGATCGGCATATACGACCGTTTGAGCCGTTATGATGCGGATGAGGGTGTGGTCATTGCTTACGGAAGCATGTATGGAAATACGGAGCAGATGGCCGAGGCTATCGCTGCGGAACTTTCGGCACAAGGTATCAGGAACATCGTCATGCATAATGTGACGAAGAGTCATCCTTCTTATATTATAGCGGATATTTTCCGTTATAAGGGGCTCATCATCGGTTCTCCTACTTATAGTAATCAGATATTTCCGGAAGTAGAAGCGTTGCTTTCAAAGATTCTGTTGCGTGAGGTGAAAGGTCGTTACTTCGGTTATTTCGGCTCTTTCACATGGGCAGGTGCAGCGGTGAAACGTATGGCAGAGTTTGCGGAGAAAAGCAAGTTTGAGTTGGTCGGTGAGCCGGTGGAGATGAAGCAGGCTATGAAAGATATCACCTATACCCAATGTGAGAACTTGGCGCGTGCCATGGCGGAACGCTTGAAGAAAGACCGCTGAAAAACAATGAATGAGATATTTATTTAATTACTAACCTATAAAACAATCGACTTATGAGATTAATTATTCAACCGGACTATCAGTCCGTATCTCAGTGGGCTGCACATTATGTTGCTGCAAAAATAAAGGCTGCCAATCCGACACCTGAAAAACCATTTGTATTAGGTTGCCCTACGGGTTCTTCTCCATTGGGTATGTACAAAGCGTTGATCGATTTGAATAAGAAAGGAATCGTTTCCTTCCAGAATGTAGTGACATTCAATATGGATGAATATGTAGGATTGCCGAAAGAGCATCCGGAAAGCTACTATTCTTTTATGTGGAACAATTTCTTCAGCCATATCGACATCAAACGTGAGAATACAAACATCTTGAACGGCAATGCTCCTGATTTGGATGCAGAATGCGCACGTTACGAAGAAAAGATTAAGTCATACGGTGGCATCGACTTGTTTATGGGTGGCATTGGTCCTGACGGTCATATTGCTTTCAACGAGCCGGGTTCTTCTTTAGCTTCACGCACTCGCCAAAAGACATTGACCACAGATACAATCATCGCCAATTCCCGTTTCTTTGACAATGACATCAATAAAGTGCCGAAAACAGCTCTTACTGTGGGTGTAGGTACAGTGCTTTCTGCCAAGGAAGTGATGATTATCGTCAACGGACACAACAAGGCTCGTGCATTGTATCATGCGGTAGAAGGTTCCATCACTCAGATGTGGACAATCAGCGCACTGCAGATGCATGAAAAAGGAATTATCGTTTGCGACGATGCTGCAACCGAAGAATTGAAGGTAGGTACTTACCGCTACTTTAAAGATATTGAAGCCGGTCATTTGGATCCGGAGTCTTTGATTAAGTAAGAGAGTGGTTAAGCTCTTCTTGTAATAAAAACAACCCTCGTTGCATATAGTTGCAACGAGGGTTGTTTTATGTATAAGGATTTTTAGTTATCTTCCAACCATCCTTTTCCTTGCCGGATGATTTCCGGTTCGCCTTCTGTGCATTTTACCACTGTCGAAGGTTCTATTCCTCCGATACCACCGTCGATAATCAGGTCTACTATGTCCCCGAACTTTTCGTCTATAAGTTCAGGGTCGGTCATGTATTCCAAATCCTCATGTTCTTCATGAGGCAGTGTGGTGGTCATGATAGGAGCGTCGAGCAGTCGGGCAATCTCGCGGATAATGTTATTGTCCGGCATACGGATACCCACTTCTTTCCGGTTTCGGAAAATCTTGGGCAGACGGTTTGTCCCGTTCAGGATAAAGGTGAACGGTCCCGGAAGGTTATGCTTCATAAGCTTGAATACACTGTTGTCAACTTTGGCATATTCGCTGATACTGCTCAAGTCATAACAAATGATAGACAGGTTGTTTTTCCGTGGGTCTATCTCTTTGATCCGGCATATCCGTTCTATGGCACGCTCTTTCAAACCGTGGCAACCGATGGCGTACATCGTATCGGTGGGATAGATGATAAGTCCGCCGTCATTCAGGATATCGATTACCTGTTGTAAATCCTGCGGGTTGTTATTTTTATCATATAACTTCAGAAGCATAACCTTTTCTTTTATCTTTCTTTATTTGAGTCTCTTTAAGAAATCCAATGCTTTCTCGGCAGCTTTTTCCGTTACTTTCTGCTTGATGGAATCCTTA
>CAKUYM010000137.1 GCA_934716785.1 uncultured Bacteroides sp.
TTGACAATCCCCGTTGTAACTGCACCACTGAACCGGAACGCTTCGGAGCAACAGCTTCCGAGTGATGTCTCGTCCCAGCACCTTGTGCCGGGATTAAGCTAATCTACTATGATTCGATTAAGCAGCAAGAGCGTAATTAGTTTCGCCAGATAAAATTTTGATAACTGAGATTTAAGTGGAAATTACCGACCCACTGCATGCTTACCTACCATTTCTGCCCGCTGTCAAATCCAGTCAAGCCCAATATACTCGCATTATCGGCTGCGAAGATAGCAATTATTTCGGTATATATAATCTCATCCCCGCCTATTTTTATCATTCTTTTACACGGTTCTTTCATTTAAATGCATTTCTAACGGAGTAAAAGGGCATTTGACGTATGTTTAAGAGCTAAAGAGTTGCCCGATATTTCATTGTCTTTCCAGGCAACGACAGAGAGGGGGCTACCGCTTCATCCGATACCGCACGCTTATAATTCGGTTTACTGCTCATGACAAAACGTAGTTTCACACCATCACGTATATCCTCATATTTCAAATAAGATTTGTCATACTTCTTGCCATTTACATACAACTCCTTTACATACACATTCTTCGGTGACCAATTATCTGCTACCATTTCAATAGCTTTTCCGTTACTCATCCGAACAGTTATTGCCTCAACGCAAGGAGAACCGATGTTATACATATTGCTTGAAGGAGCCACTGGGTAAAAGCCTATGCAATTGAACATATACCAAGCCGACATCTGACCGCAATCGTCATTGCCGCTTAATGCATCCGGAGTATCGCCATAAAAACGTTCGGCAATCGTCCGCACCCACTTCTGACATTTCCAAGGTTCTTTCAAGTAATTATAAAGATACGCTACATGATGGCAAGGTTCATTTCCATGCCAATAGGCTCCGATACGACCTTGAATATCATGTGCTCCCGGAATGTCATCCGGCAACTCTACCGTGAACAGTTCATCCAACCGACTGCGAAACCAGTCTTTGCCAGCTTCGTTGATATATCCTTGTACATCCTGCGGTACATACCAAGTATATTGTACGGTAAAACCTTCCGTAATATCCCCCCATCCATTTACAGACCCGGGGCCCTGATAAGCTACCGGAGTAAACGGTGTACGCCAGTTTCCACGACTATCCCTGCCACGCATATACTTCGTTTCCGGGTCAATCAACGTTTGATAAGAAAGTGCACAATTCAAGAAATAACGATAATCATCCTTTTTACCCAAAGCCTTGGCAGCCTGCGCCATGCAATAATCATCATACGCATATTCCAATGTTTTAGATACTGATTCCGCCTCTTTATCGAAAGGTACATATCCCATCGCACGATACTCCGGCAGGCAGTCATAATTCGAATTCATCGCCGTGGTCTTCATTGCTTCATACGCACGTTCGTAATCGAACCCTTTCACTCCCTTCACAATCATGTCGGCCAATACGGAAACAGCATGATAACCAATCATACACCAAGTCTCATTTCCATAAAAGGACCAGATGGGCAGCATTTTCTCCACACTTTTATCATAATGAGCCAACATTGAATTGGCAATATCGGCATTTACTTCCTGCTGAACCAGATTGAACCAAGGATGCAAAGCCCGATAAGTATCCCAAAGGGAGAATACCGTATAGTTGGTGAATCCTTCGGCTTTCTCTATATTTTTATCTAATCCGCGAAACTGCCCGTCTGCATCCTGAAAGATAAACGGATGCAAAGCCGCATGATAAGCCGATGTGTAGAATGTTCTTTTCGTTTTACGGTCGGCAATAAGTTTGTATTTTCCAAGTTCTTTTTCCCACAGCGCTTCTCCTTTGGCTTTCAAATCGTCAAAAGTGAGTCCGGCAAGTTCTGCCATATTGTTTTTTGCCCCGTTTGTGCTGACCGATGAAATAGCTGTTTTTACAATCACTTCCTCTCCGGCTTTTGTATCAAAAGAGATGCAAGCCATCAGATTCTTACCCCAAGCCTCATAGCTACTACGAAACCGGGAGGTATTGTAAATCACCGTCTTCTTATTCTGCATAAAGCGCAATCCGGTCAGCTTTTTAGAGAAAATAGCCGTAAAATAGACATGCCGTTCAGGTCCCCAACCTTTCACCAGTTTATATCCGGTGATGGTAGAGTCATTTTCCATTCGTAGATTTGCCCATTCACAAGATTGCCATAAAGTATGGTTCATATCGATCATAATAAAAGCCTTATCCGACTGAGGATAGGTGAAACGAAACATTCCACTTCGTACCCCCGACGTCATTTCAGCCTTTACTCCATAATCTGCCAGCTCCACTGCATAATAATCCGGTGATGCCCACTCTTTCTCATGAGAATAATGTGAGCGATATCCCTTTTCCGGCTCTTCACGTGTGCCAGGATCCAATTTCATCTCTCCCGTTCCGGGAATAAACAGAAAGTCTCCCAAATCCGGGATACCGGTCCCGCTTAAATGGGTCAGACTGAATCCCAACAAGGTGGAATGATTATACTTATAGCCGGAAGCCGCATCATAGTATTTACTATCTGTGTCCGGACTCATCTGAATTCCCCCGAAAGGAATCTGCGCACCGGGATACACGTTACCATAGCCATCCGTTCCCACAAATGGATTCACATAATCAATCAGTTTATCGGTTTGAGCCATGCCCGGCAAGATACTCACCAGACACGACCAAACCAAAAACAATCTCTTTTTACCTAATCTACCGGCCATATATTTATTCATTTTGTGCTTGTATATCTCCTACCGCGACCTGATATTCATGCCACAGTTCATCAATATTGTATTCGTTTCCTAAGATATGCTTGATAGCCCCATCAAACGACCAAGGCACCACCTCCAACGTACTGCGATTGAACTTACGGAGGAATTCAGGATCTTTGTTGTCACGCAACCATACAAAGAAATAGCCTGCCGTACGATATCCGTCCATATAGTTTCCACCTTTCGGGCGGGCATTGGGACCATCAAAACCTCCGTTTGCCACACGCACTGCATCGGCCATGCCTTCAATAAATGCCCAGAACACACGGTTGGTGCCGTAAGAGCCTATTCCCTGCGGTTCCAGCTGATAGGCGTGCGTCAACTCATGCAACAATACTCCGCGCGTTTCGAAAAACAATTTTGCCGTGTCATTCTCCGCAAATGATTTCTCAATATGCCGCGTACTATAGAAAATCGTGACATCACCGTTGCCACCGCCCTTGGCCGAAATACCATCAATATTCTCCAACGTATAATGTATCTTATTCACTGTCGGAATGCTATCCTCCGGAGAATTATAAAGGGTGGCCAATACGTCACGTGCCTGAGCTTTGATATACGATTCCGCATCGGGAATAATCCGGTGATAGATATCCGAACCTTTCGTTTCCGATGCTTTATCCTCAAACAGGATAGTGCCCACGTTATATTTTCCCCATGTGTCAGCCACAACCTCCGACTGATTCTTTGAAGTTGCCGAACAAGCTCCCATAGCGATAAGCATACAGGTAACATAGATCAAGTTTCTCTTTTTCATATCTTTACTTTTATTACTTATTAATTCCATCGGTCAATGAGTAAGGTTTGTCTTCTTTTGCCAGACCGCGACGCTTATTGGGCGATGCAGACATCTTAAACTCCCATACTCCACCTTTCAATATATCCTTGTGTGTAATGTACATCTTATCATACACCTTTCCGTTCAATTTCAGCGATTGTACATACCGCCTCTTGTCACTGACACCCGGTGCTTTGATTTCCAATGTGTTGCCATTGGGAAACTTCAGTTTCAGGTACGGCAAATACGGTGCTCCCAATACATATTGGTCCGTTCCCGGACAAACCGGATAGAAACCCATTACAGAGAAAAGATACCATGCCGACATCTGTCCACAGTCGTCATTGCCACCCAATCCGTTGATGTCATTGCGGTACATCTTATTCAGGATTTCACGCAGCCAGTACTGCGTTTTCCAAGGTTCGGAGGTCCACGCATAGAGATAAGGAATATGATGGCTCGGTTCATTGCCATGCACATATCCGCCCACCAGACATTCTTCCGTTATATCCTCGTTGTGCTCATAATACTTTTCCGGCAGATGCATGGAGAACAGCTTGTCCAGTTTGTCGACAAACGCCCTCTCTCCTCCCATCAGGTCTATTATGCCAAATACGTCATGCGGCACATGAAAAGAAAAGTTATAGGAATTTCCCTCAATAAAGCCCTCGCCGTAAGTCTGCAGCACATCAAATTCCTTCTTGAACGAGCCGTCACTGAACCGGGGACGGGCAAAACCAATCGTCGTATCATAGATATTACGGTAGTTCAAGGCACGCTTCCGATACGTTTCGGCAATCTCCTTCTTTCCGGCTTTTAAGGCAGTCCGGTAGATGGTCCAGTCATCATACGCATACTCCAACGTGGAGGAAGCTGCCGTACCGCTTTTGTCCAGCGGGATATAGCCCAGTTTCATATAATCCGCCACCCCCTCGTAATAAGGTACGGTAGAAGTGCTGATCATTGCGTCCAAAGCTTCGTCCATATTGGTAAAGACGCCCTTGGTTATGGCATCCGCCAGCACCGATACGGCATGATAGCCACTCATACACCAATTCTCATTACCCATCAGACTCCAGACTGGCAACATCCCGTGCACACTTTGCTGTTCATGCTTAATCATTGACTCCACCATGTCCACACTACGTTCCGGCTTCACAATGTTCAAGAACGGATGTTCCGCACGGTAAGTATCCCAGAGCGAAAATATGGTATAGTTGGTGAAACCTTTTGCCTGATGGATATTGTGGTCCAAGCCGCGATAAGAGCCGTCTACATCCATATAGACCGACGGATTGATCATCGTATGATAAAGCGAGGTATAGAGCATCGCTTTCTGGTCAGCCGTTCCTTCCACTTCAAAATGGTCGAGTTCATTGTTCCAGTCCGTCCGGGCGGCTTCCGCCAGTTCTTCAAAACTTTTTCCGGAAGCTTCGGCATGCAGGTTCCTGACGGCTCCTTCCGTACTGACAGCCGAGAGTGCGACCTTTACAATCAGTTCGGATTCCTTGGCTGTATCGAAATTGAAGTAAGCCACAATCTTGCGTCCTGTAATCTCCGGGAAGTTCTTTTCCAGATTGAATCGACGCCAGAAGCCACTATAACGTACTTTCTCTTTATCCTTATACCCATATTCCCTTATAGGTTGCGATAGCGAAATTGCGAAATAGGTATAGTTGGTCCTTGCCCATCCGTTTGTTATGCGATAGCCAGTAAGCAAGGTATCGTTCTCAACCCGCAGGTTTGCCCATAGAACCTTACCGTCATAATTATAGATACCATGCACCAGGTCCAGAATCAGATGCCCGTCTTTTCCTTTCGGGAAAGTATATTTATGTACACCCACCCGCTGCGTTGCCGTCAGCCGGGCTTTAATGCCATAATCGTCCAACATCACTTCATAATATCCGGGAGTCGCCTTTTCCGTGGCATGGCTGAAACGGGAACGGTATCCCTCGTCCGGATAATCCGCCCTGCCGGGATTCAGTTTCAGTTCACCCACGGCAGGCATCAGCAAAATATCGCCCAAGTCCGAATGTCCCGTACCGCTGAGATGCGTATGGCTAAAGCCCACAATCGTCTTGTCACGGTATTGATAACCGGCGCAATACTCGTAGGCGTTCTTCTGATAAACTCCGTTTACGTTATGTGGAATCGTGTCTGTGTCAGGGCTCAGCTGCACCCATCCGAAAGGCGTGCAAGCACCGGGAAAGGTATGTCCCATGCCATTGGTGCCGATTATCGGATTGACGTAATCTACCGGCTGTTGAGCCATGGCAGACATAGGTTGCTTTTGTGCAAAGACAGAGAAGCCCCCCAATAATAAGAACATTATGACAGACAGTAGTTTCTGCTTATCCATAGATATAAAGAGTTAAACTATTAGTATAATATTTAGTATATAATTCTATAACTGACCATTATCAAAAAACAGAACAAATATACAACAAACTTTCTTTTTATTATGCTTTTTACATATAACATATCTAAAGATATCACGGTCCTTTCATTTAAAACCTTACAATTGGCAAATAAAATAACGAAGAATTACAAACATCAACAGGCAGATCGTATGGTATAAAATCAGGAACGCAAAGTTCTTCGAACTTCTCATCTATAATTATAAGCAGACATTAGCAAATATTGCATCAAAGCACTATCTTTGCTACTCAATTTATTCTTAACACAAAAAATCATGAGAAAGTTTCTATTTATTAGTCTGTTTATAGGCAGTTGCGCAATCCTCCCGGCACAAAAAACGCCTAAAATACCGGATGTCTACAAACCTGTCCGTACTGATATGTACAAGAAAGGATGGATAGACTTCAACAAAAACGGTGTCAAGGACATCTATGAAGACCCGACAGCCCCTATCGACGCACGCATCGAAGACCTGCTCAGCCAAATGACACTGGAAGAGAAGACCTGCCAGATGGTAACCCTCTACGGATACAAACGGGTATTGAAAGATGATTTACCTACACCCGAATGGAAAAATCAATTGTGGAAAGACGGCATCGGTGCCATCGACGAGCACTTGAACGGATTTCAGCAATGGGGACTTCCTCCATCGGATAATGAATATGTATGGCCGGCTTCCAAACATGCTTGGGCGCTGAATGAGGTACAGCGTTTCTTTATCGAAGAGACACGACTCGGAATCCCGACCGACTTCACCAATGAAGGCATTCGCGGGGTGGAGAGTTATAAGGCTACCAACTTCCCCACCCAACTGGGCTTGGGGCATACATGGAACCGACGACTGATTCATCAGGTAGGACTGATTACCGGACGCGAAGCCCGCATGCTGGGATATACCAATGTGTATGCTCCGGTGCTCGACGTAGGACGCGACCAGCGCTGGGGACGCTACGAAGAAGTGTATGGGGAATCTCCTTATTTAATAGCGGAATTGGGAATCGAGATGGTGAAAGGCATGCAACACAATCATCAGATTGCAGCCACCGGAAAGCACTTCATTGCCTATAGCAACAATAAAGGAGCGCGCGAAGGAATGGCGCGCGTAGATCCGCAGATGTCACCGCGCGAAGTGGAGATGCTTCATGCCTATCCTTTCAAGAGAGTGATTCGCGAAGCGGGGTTACTCGGTGTGATGAGTTCTTATAATGACTATGACGGTTTCCCGATACAAAGCAGCTATTATTGGCTGACTACCCGCCTGCGCGGTGAGATGGGATTTCGCGGATATGTGGTTTCGGACAGTGATGCCGTAGAATATCTTTATACCAAGCACGGCACAGCCAAGGACATGAAAGAAGCCGTTCGCCAAAGCGTGGAAGCCGGCTTGAATGTACGCTGCACGTTCCGTTCGCCTGACTCGTATGTGCTGCCTTTAAGAGAGTTGGTGAAAGAAGGCGGATTGAGCGAAGAAGTTATCAATGACCGTGTACGCGATATTCTAAGAGTGAAGTTCCTCGTCGGACTGTTCGACCATCCTTATCAAACAGATTTGAAAGGAGCGGATGAAGAAGTGGAGAGAAGAGAAAACGAAGAAGTCGCTTTGCAAGCCTCCCGTGAATCTATCGTACTCTTGAAGAATGATAAGAATGTATTGCCGCTGGATGCTTCAAGTATCCAGAAGATAGCAGTATGTGGTCCGAATGCGGATGAACAGTCGTATGCGCTGACTCATTACGGTCCTTTGGCGGTAGAGGTTACTTCCGTGTTGAAAGGTATTCAAGATAAGATGGAAGGCAAAGCCGAGGTGCTTTATACCAAGGGTTGCGAACTGGTGGACGACAACTGGCCGGAATCCGAATTGATAGACTATCCGCTGACGAATGAAGAGCAGAAGGAGATAGAAAAAGCTGTCAGCCTGGCACGGCAGGCAGATGTAGCTGTTGTTGTATTGGGTGGAGGACAACGCACATGCGGAGAGAATAAATCACGCAGCAGCCTCGACTTGCCCGGCCGCCAGCTCGATCTGCTGAAAGCGGTTGCAGCTACCGGAAAGCCTGTTGTATTGGTGCTTGTCAACGGACGTCCGTTATCCATCAACTGGGCGGATAAGTTTGTACCTGCCATTCTCGAAGCATGGTATCCGGGTGCCAAAGGTGGCACTGCAATAGCCGATGTGCTCTTTGGAGATTATAACCCCGGCGGCAAACTGACAGTTACTTTCCCAAAGACCGTAGGGCAGATACCGTTCAACTTCCCTTGCAAACCGTCTTCACAGATTGACGGTGGCAAGAATCCGGGACTGAGTGGCAATATGTCGCGTGCCAACAGTGCATTATATCCTTTCGGATATGGATTGAGCTATACCACTTTCGAATATTCCGACATGAGTATATCGCCGGCTGTCATCACTCCCAATCAGAAGGCATACATCACCTGTAAAGTGACCAATACCGGAAAACGAGCAGGAGACGAAGTGGTGCAGTTGTATGTGCGTGATGTGCTGAGCAGCGTCACTACTTATGAAATGAACCTTGCCGGATTTGAACGGGTACATCTGAAACCGGGTGAAACGAAAGAAATCACTTTCCCCATCGACCGCAAAGCACTGGAGTTGCTGAATGCCGATATGCATTGGGTGGTAGAGCCGGGAGATTTCACATTCATGGTGGGGGCTTCGTCTACGGATATCCGCCTGAACGGAACGCTGACCGTTGTCGAACCGGGACAGGCAACTACCGCAAAGACAAGCCGAAGCACAAGAAGCGACAGCCCCGTCAGTGCCAGCACCAATACCGAAACAGCGGGCAACGTAATAGACAACAATATAGCTACATCATGGCAAGGCAACAAAGGAGATTACATTACTTTCGCCTTGCAGAACGGAGCTAAAATTGACGGAGTATCCATCGCCTTTTCACGCGAGAACGGACTTGCCACCGACTTTGAAATACAGCTTTCAGGTGGCGGAGGGCAATTCCTCACCGTATACTCCGGCACTGTGAAAGAGTATAACAAACTGTTGGACTTCCGCTTCAAAGGGACTACTGCCAGTGATTTACGCATCGTATTAGGCAGCGACCGAGTGGGAATAGCAGAGGTAAAACTGCCCCAACTGAAGAAATAAAAAAGATTATTTGAGTTATGATAAGAGTTATTGCCACCATCAGCGTTATTATTTGCATGAGTATGAGTGTAATCAGCTGCACACCCCAGAAAGCCGCTCGAACGGAAAGTACAGATACCGCAAATCAAGGACTGACAATGCTCGTGGGCACGTATACGTCAGGAGACAGTAAGGGTATTTACAGTTTCCGCTTTGATGAAGAGACAGGAACCTCCACTGCGCTAAGTACTGTGGAGGTAGAGAATCCTTCTTATCTCGTACCATCTGCCGACGGGATATTTGTGTATGCAGTTAGCGAGTTCAATAACGAACAGGCTGCTGTCAATGCGTTTGCTTTCGACAAGGAAAAAGGGACTTTCAAATTTTTGAATTCGCAGAAAACCGATGGCGAAGATCCTTGCTATATCATAACGAATGGAAATAATGTGGTGACCGCCAATTATAGCGGTGGTAGCATTTCCGTTTTTCCCATTGCGAAGGACGGTTCGCTCCTACCCGCTTCTGACGTGATAAAGTTCGAAGGATCGGGTGCTGACAAGGAACGGCAGGAAAAGTCGCACTTGCATTGTGTCCGTATCACTCCGGATGGTAGATACCTGTTTGCCGATAATTTGGGGACGGACCAAATACATAAGTTTACCATAAATCAGAGGGCAAATGCCGAGAATAAAGAGAGCTTTCTTAAAGAAGGTTCACCCGCAGCCTTTACTGTAGAAGCAGGCTCAGGTCCGCGGCATCTGACGTTTGCCCCGAACGGCAACTATGCTTATCTGATCAATGAACTTTCGGGCACGGTAATCGCTTTTGAATATAAGGATGGGAATCTGAAAGAGATTCAAACGATAGCCGCTGATACAGTAGGAGCCAAAGGCAGTGGCGACATCCATATCAGCCCGGACGGCAAGTTCTTGTATGCCAGCAATCGGCTGAAAGCAGACGGCATCGCTATCTTCCGTATCAATCCGGACAATGGAATATTGACAAAAGCCGGCTATCAACTGACTGGGATTCATCCACGAAATTTTATCATTACGCCCAATGGAAAATACTTGTTGGTAGCTTGCAGAGATGACAATGTAATTCAGGTTTATGAAAGAGATACGGATACGGGACTACTGACGGATATACATAAAGATATAAAAGTAGATAAGCCTGTGTGCATAAAGTTTGTGCCGTGAATTGCAATAAAACTGATAAAAATCTATTGCAATCTATTCTCACTACGATATTTTTTCATCGTAGTGAGAATATTTTAGAAATAAGTTGCGCCACTAAGTAGTTATCCTACCCTATCAGGCTTCGGAAAGTCTGGAATCTCTTCAAAATCAGACACAGTTTTTTTACTGAATTTTCTATAACCCTGATTGTTACTTCTCTACAGTCAGAACGAACTGG
>CAKUYM010000138.1 GCA_934716785.1 uncultured Bacteroides sp.
CGTTCATAACAAACTGTCCGTCATTGGGAGTATCACCGAAATCACCGCCATACGCCAAGTAACGTATCCCCGTCTTCGGGTCATAGTTGTACATCGACTGATCCACCCAATCCCAAATGGCACCGCCACAGAAGAAATTGGTAGATTCCATCGCTTCCCAATAGTCTATCAGATTGCCGCAGGCATTTCCCATCGAATGAGCATACTCCGAGATATGGAAAGGATATTTAATGTCATACTTCCCCGTAACCGCACCGCGTACCCAGCCGATAGACGGATACTGGTTGGAACCCATATCTACAATATCATTATTGCGTTCATACTGCACGGGGCGGGATAAGTCAAACTTCTTCAGCGCATCATAAGCAGCCACAAAGTTCTTGCCCGGTCCGGCTTCATTCCCCAACGACCAGATGACGATAGACGGGTTATTGACATTCGCATGCGCCATCTCCATCACACGTGCGACGTGCGCATTTTTCCATTCCGCCGGATGCGAGAGGGAAGCAGCGCCATAATAATATTCATGTGATTCGATATTCGCCTCATCTTCCAGATAAAGCCCGTATTTATCGCACAAGAAATACCAATAAGGATCATCCGGATAATGCGAATTGCGCACATGGTTGATATTGGCACGCTTCATCAGCATCACCTCCTTCTCCATCATCTCACGGGTGATGGCATGTCCCACCGCCGGATTGGATTCATGACGGTTTACCCCTTTCAGCTTGACCGGCTTTCCATTGACATAGTAGTAACGTCCTGCAAGTCCGAATTCGTCCGCCGATGCAGGAGTATCCTTGATTTCCACCTTGCGGAATCCCACAATCGTAGAAACTGTTTCAATCGTCTTATTCTTCTTGTCCTTCAGTTCGGCAACAAGCGTATAGCGATAAGGAAACTCTGCCGACCATTTATTCGGCGCTTTTACATGGAAGACAGTCTGAATCCTGCCCGTTTCATTCGGTTCAATCTTCTCCGCCACAGGTGACAAGATAACATCCACCAACGTATTCTCGTCAGAGTAGAGCTTATTGGCATACAAAGAATAGTATACTTTATAGTTCTTTGCCGCCTTCTTGTCCAAGTTACGAATATCAGCATTGATGGTCAGCGAACCGTCCGTGTAAGCCGCATCCAAATCGGGTGTAACCACCAAGTCGCGGAAATGAACTTTGGGAACCGAATGCAAAGCCACCGTACGGAAGATGCCCGGCAAGCGGAACATATCCTGCGCCTCCAGAAACGAGCCGTCCGAACTGCGGTATACCTCGGCAGCTACCGTATTTTTTCCTTTTTGCAAGTAGGGCGTGATGTTAAAATTGGCAGTATTGCGCGAGTTCTTGGAGAATCCCACATATTTGCCGTTAATCCACAGATAGAAGAAAGAGTCGACCCCATCGAAGCTGATGAATATTTCGCGTCCGTTCCAGTCCTGCGGTATATCGAAATCGCGACGGAACGAGCCCACTTCATTACGAGTCTTGTACGTAGTCCAGTTGGCAGGCGGTGTGCGCATCACACCTCCGCGCCAGTCGTCCACCTTCACGCTATGCTGGAAGATTACCGGTTGGTTGACATAAATCGGTGTTCCGTACTTTTGGCTACCGTCTTTCTGAATGCCATAGATATTCCAACTCGACGGTACGGGAATCACATCCCATGAAGCAACATCAAAATCAGTCTGATAAAAATCTTTCGGGCGAGAGTCCGGGTCGGGAGCCCAATGGAACTTCCAGTCCCCATTAAGCGATTGCCAGAACTTGCTGTTCTCAGGCAACACTTTACGGGCGCTTTCCACACTTTGGAACGAAAAGAAATAAGCGTGCGGCTGTTCCTTATTCAATGCCAGATTTTCGGGAGACTCCCACTCATTTCCTGTCGGAGCACTTGCCGAAGCATACACGAATCCCTCTAAAGGCTGGTCTGCAAAACTATGCGCTGTCAGGGCACAACACAAAAGACCGGTTAACAAGGTTTTGTTCATAAGGTATTTTTAGTATATAAATAATTATTC
This sequence comes from uncultured Bacteroides sp., assembly GCA_934716785.1. Lineage (GTDB taxonomy): Bacteria > Bacteroidota > Bacteroidia > Bacteroidales > Bacteroidaceae > Bacteroides. The sequence goes on from CAKUYM010000138.1 coordinate 2,021, forward strand.
GTCCGATATATCCGTATCTATACATAAATACACGCAAAAAGCCCGTTCCCCTACATTGACACGCAAATATTTAACGAATTTTCTTTAGTTTAAAGATAAAAAACCAATTCTGCGGGTGATTTCCGTTACAAAACCTTACCGGCGTTCTCACTTCAAGTCTTCAAAATAAGTATCGAGCAACCCCTTTGCAGCCATAAATGAAGTCAGGTTGCCTTTCAGCACTTGCTGTTCCTTCTCCCGGAGCATCGCTTCAATCTTCGGGTTATGATAGAAGCTGTCGCGCAGTTGCTCGTTGATGCTTTCATACATCCAATATTTGCTTTGTTCGTTACGACGATATTCAAAATAACCGTTCTTCTTTACAAAATCAATATACGCGTACACCATATCCCACACTTCCTTGACACCTATATTATAAAAGCCGGAATATGTCAATACCTGCGGTGTCCATCCCGACTCAGGTGCCGGAAACAGATGCAACGCACTGCGGAACTGGGTGGCAGCCAACTTGGCACGCTCCAGGTTATCGCCGTCCGCCTTGTTTATCACAATGCCGTCCGCCATTTCCATGATGCCACGCTTGATACCTTGCAGTTCGTCCCCCGTCCCTGCCAACTGAATCAGCAGGAAGAAATCCACCATCGAGTGAACAGCCGTTTCGCTCTGCCCCACACCGACGGTTTCCACAAAAATCTTATCGAATCCGGCTGCTTCACAAAGCACAATCGTCTCACGGGTCTTGCGTGCCACGCCACCCAATGAACCCGCCGAAGGACTGGGGCGGATAAATGATTTAGGATGCACGGACAGTTGTTCCATGCGTGTCTTGTCGCCCAAGATACTTCCTTTGCTGCGCTCGCTGCTCGGGTCGATGGCGAGTACCGCCAATTTTCCCCCTTGCTCAAGCACATGCAGACCGAATACGTCTATCGACGTGCTCTTCCCCGCACCGGGGACGCCGCTGATACCCACCCGGATCGAATTGCCAGAATAAGGCAAGCACTTCTCTATCACCTCCTGGGCTATAGCCTGATGTTCGGGCTTCACGCTTTCCACCAATGTCACAGCCTGACTCAACACAGTGATGTCCCCCTTTACGATACCCTCTACAAACTCACCCACCGAAAGCTGGCGTCTCTTGGGTTTCCGTTTCAGATAAGGATTCACGGACGAAGGTTGTTCGATGCCTTTATTGACAACAAGCCCCTTATATTCTTCACTATTTTCAGGATGCTCCATAACAGTAGGTATTTAGCGTTTGATATTGATTTCGACTTTCGGAGACAACGGGTCGTTTGTTATCATCAGGATACGCAGATGGTGCTTCTTATTGCCCATATCGCGCTTGTGAACCGTCACTCTCAGTTTGGTCATTCCATCCGGTGGAAGCACCGTTTTCTTCAGTCTCACCTCTATCGACGGATTGAATATTTGCAGTTTACTGATAATCAACGGGCTCTTTCCTGCATTGGCAATCAGTATATCATAGTTTGCCTTTTTCTTCTTAATCAACGGCACACTCAAGTCGATGTCCGTCTCCGAGATACGTATGGCAGGAGCATTCAGCGAATCTGCCGCCGTCATACGCGAGAAATCGGGAAGAAGAATGGCTGAAACAGGTATTTCGTTATCCTCGCTCACCTTGTCGCCCGAGAAACGGGAAAGGTAGACGGAAGTCTGCGTCAATCCGTAATCCTTCAACTGGCTTGCGTCCAGCGTCAGCTTAACTGTCCCTTTCTTGCCTTTCAGCAGTACTTTCGGCTCCGCCTCCATCTTGAGATAAGGAGGCAGATGCATCAGCACCGGCTCGTACGGACGATCGGACAGGTTGGCTATACTGAAAGTCAACGAAGTCTGCCGACCACGATAAACATCGGTAAAGGCAAACTCATCGCGATCAATACGGATATCTCCGATGGCATAGGGATGTGTCTTTGTATAATCTTTAATCTCCTGCACCACCTCACCGGTGAACTTCAGATAGACAAGGTTCGGGGTGGCATTGCTGTATATCCCGACCGACTTTTCAAAATGCCCCAATGCTTTTGCATCGAAAGAGGCCTTTACCATGCCTTTTCCTCCCGGAGCAATCGGTTCTTTCGTCCAATCGGCTACGGAGCAGGCACAAGAAGTAGTGACATTGGTGAGTACCAACGGCTGGTTACCGGTATTGGTGATTGTATATTCCACTGTCACCGGGTGCTTCCACTCTATCTGTCCGAAGTTGTGTGTCTCTTTGTTCGAAGAGATACGGGGTTGGGCAACGGCTGCCAAAGCGACAGTAAGAAAAGATAATATAGATAGTAAACTACGTTTCATGCGATACATTTTATTTTGATGCACAAATGTAGGTGTTTTAGATGAGATATTGATTGGATTGAAAGGATTATTAACGGTGAACGACAAACGTTCACCGTTAATAAATAAAATTATTTCACTTCCACAGTCATTGACGCGGAATGCGAAGCATATTCAGGGGCATAGGCACATTGCATCGTGGCAAGCCCCGTCTCGTAAGTTCCCGTGCGACTGACGCGATAGCTATATTCCAGCACATACACCCCTTTTCCAAGGTGATCGAAGAAGAAATTGGTAGAAGCGTCTTTGATATCCACATAATAGCCGATTCCGTTGTTCCAGCAATAACCGGATACGCTGCCGATAGGTTCGAAACAAGCACCACGCTGGTCTTTCAACTGTACAAAGTCCATTGCACGGTCTACCCGGATGCTCAAGCGTGAAACGACCTTGTCGCCCACCCGGAGCACCGTATTCGGGGTAATCGGTTGCAGTTGCGGCGTGTTGTTTACAGTACGCTCCACGTACAGTTGCTTCTGCACGTTCAGCTCGCCACCCTGCTGTTTCACATCACTTATCGGTGAGTCATATTCCGCATAAACAGCTCCCCAGGCAATGCCCGGATTCTTCTTTTCCACCTCAATCTTGCGGGCATCCACTACATTCTTCTGTGTAAACGAACGCTTGATGTAGCCCAGTCCCGGAACGGCAGTCTTGCCCGATGCAGCCGTTTCCATCACTTCACCGCCTATCACGATACGCACGTCTCCTTGATTGTCGAGCAGGTTGGTACCTTTCATCAACAAGGCATATACCGCGTCCGCCGTAGCCACCGGAGAATTCCACTGCTGCGTCTGCTTCTGCTTCAGCAACCAGAGTTTCATCTCTTCCACCGTCTCCGCGTTGCCGCCCGTCAGTTCCAACGCCTCCATCACGTCTACGTGAGCCTGCAGCGTCATTCCTCCCCATGTATAAGGATTCTCGTTGAATGCGAAGAACATGCCCTGTTCGTCTGTCTTTGTCAGATGTTCTTTCAGAGAAGCGACAAACTCTTGCGCTTCTTTCTTATATCCCGCCTTGTCGAGCACGATGGCAGCAACGGCCTTGGTGCTCATCGAAGCATCCGGAAGCAACTCTTTCACTTTGGAGAGATAGTAAGCATACGCCGCTTTATTGGCAGCGGAAACCTGCTCGCCCGAAATAGCGATAATATATAGGTATCGCAAGATGCTGCTTGAAACTCCCGTAAACTTCACTCCTTCTTTTTGTGCCTTCAGAATATTCTTATACTCTTCCAAAGCCGACTTATGAAGATACTTCATCGCGTTAGTCTGCAAGGTAAGTGCGGCTCCGTCCGTTTTCTCACCGGTGAGCAAGGCAAGGCGTGCGTTCAGTTCCGCAATATAAGCGGTGACATAATCGCTGCCGCTCATCCCCTTATACCACGACCATGCACCGTCGCCCCCCTGCAACTCTTGCAGTCTTGTCAAGGCAGCGATGTTGTTGCTGCGGATATTGTTCAAATCGAACAGCGTAGCGATACGTTCCTTCTGCTGTTCCTCGGTCTGCGCTTCGAGCACCCACGGCGATTCGGACAGCAGGATGTTCTTCACTTCCTGATTCTTTTGCAGATTGCTGAGGAAGGTCTCTTTCGTTCCCCCTTGAAGTTTCCAGCTATCGAATACCGCCTTGATGCGCGGCTGGCTATTCATTATATACGAAGCCAATGTATTCGCATAGTAGGCTGTAGCCCATGAAATGGCATTATTGTTTGTCGGAAGGCTCAAAGAGGGCAATGCCTGAATAGCATACCAGGCAGGATTTCCGGTAAATTCAACCGTCAGTTTGCGGTCGGTAGCCGTCTTGCTGTGCCGGTTGAACAGGCTGTCGAGAGAGAACGTGCGCGTCTCTTCCCCACGTACAGGCATCGGAAGAGTTTCTACCAGATGCTCCTTGTTGCTAAGCACCGGAAGCAACTGTTGTTCGCCGTCGCTGAATGTGCCGCTATCGGCAATCATCCGGCATCCCAGCACCTCGTATTTATCACTTACGGTAAACATAAAGTCCACCCCGATTGTCTTTCCCGCCTCGACGGTGAACTTCTGTTTCTGCGTGCTGATTACCTTTTCCGTCATCGGGTCGAAAAGAATCATGCTCACCGTTCCGGCTTGCGGTTTGCCGGTCATGTTGGAGATGGAAGCGGCAATAGAGGTCTTATCGCCTACACGCACAAAACGCGGCAGATTGGGAGTGAGCATAAACTCCTTGCTGGTGGTGGCTTCACCATCCAGTGTTCCTGTCAGCATCCCCTTTGTGTGAGAATATCCGCGGAAGTTCCAGCGTGTCAGACTTTCGGGCATGGTGAACGAGAAAGAGATTTCGCCTTGCTCGTTGGTGCGGAGTTGCGGGTAGAAGAATGCAGTTTCGGCAAGATTCGTACGCAAGCCGGCAGGAGCTTCGGACAGCGATTCTTCCTCTTGGAAAGCAACATCAGCCTTTTCGAGCAACGCTGCCTCATCAATTCCATCCTCAAAATCCTCCGCAGCCGAAGATTGCACTTTCTTCACACTCCGGCCTACCATCCTGGATGTCAGCTTTCCCGGTGCCGGTGCGCCATAGGCTAAGGCAACACCATCATTAGCTATTGCAAACATTTCTTTTGCACCGAGACCATACTGCACCATAAATCTGTCATACAACAATCCGGGCACTTTAAAATGTTTGTCGGCCCACCAATAATTAAACGAGTTATTTCCGAAATATCCGCTCATCCAATAAAAATGAGGTAGTATCCGATTATAGTAAACCCGGAAATCCTGCCAGCGATTCCATATCTTATCCAGCGATGCGTCATACATCATTGCCAGCATTTCCGCATCGGCAGCCTGTCCTTGCGGGGTCTTGATCGTCAGTTTCCACTCTTCCTGCTGTCCGGGGCGCAACTTGTCGCGGAATACGTCCCACTTCATCGTCAATTTCTTATCCGGCAGAATTTTCTTCAACTCCACCTGCTCCTGGTGCACCTGTCCGTCTCTCACCATGCAGAAGCTTACCAATATGCCGTCTCCATAGCTTTCCTGATACGGATAGTTGAAACGGACAATCGTATCGGAAAGATTGAGTACCTTGCTTTCCAGCAGTTTGTCATCACTGAATACGTTCATCACCACATAGGCATCCTTCTCCGAAGTGCCAAAATAGAACACTGCCGGATGAGTAACGTCAAATTCCGTGTCCGGTGCATAAAGCCATACGTCAGACTGGACAGGCGGGCGTTTATCTTCCACGGAGAAAAGAATGATATGGTCATCCGCCGTCACTTCCTCACCCTGATCGTCTTCTACCAATGACTCCAGCACGTATGCCCCCGATGGAAGATTCTTCCAGTCGAGCGCCATCTCCTTATTGGAAGTAAATGTCCCCGTCGCTACCGGACTATCACCCAACTCGTCAAAATCATCATCTTCCACAGCATACAAGGCATAGCTTCCTTCCGTTTCCACCGGTTGCCCGTTCAGGTTCTGCACCTGGAACACAATGTTGAACGGCTTGTCTTTGCAAACTTGTTCCGGTAACTCCGTCCGTAGAACCAACGGACAGTTGCCGGCAGAAATCACATCCGTAGAGGATTGCGTTTCACCCGCCACATTGGTAACGGTAGCCTCAACAGAATAGTTATAGTGAACCTTGTCATCCTCATCGTCCTCTTCCAAGCTGACCGGAATCGTAAATTCTCCATTTGCGTCAGCGATCACTTCACCGGAGGCAATCTGTGTGGATTCCGAAATCCGCCAAAAGTTGTAAGTTGAACGTTTCACGGTATACTTCACGGGAATATCCTGAAGCAGCACACCGCTATAAGATCGCACCTTGCCCTTCACCTGTACCTCATCGCCGAGTTTGTAACTTTCCGTCTGTTTCTCAAAAGTAATGTCGAATGTCGGACGTTTGTAATCTTCCACGCGAATACTCGTACTGCCGTTTCCTGCCGTCAAAGAGAACATTCCATTCAGGCAAGCCGAAGGCAATGCAAAGTCAACGGTAAACGAGCCGAAGTCATTGGTACGTACAGACTTTTGTCCCACTTCCTGATTGTTCGCATCCCGTAAAACAACTGTATAGTCCTTGTTCGGAAGCACATTTGCCGTATCCGAACCCTGTGCATAAGCAATGCCTTTCACATACACTGTCTGCCCGGGACGGTACAGAGAACGGTCTGTCAACAGTGTCATTTTATCAGTCACTTTGTCCTTGTCATTATGTATGAAACCTCCGGCGGAAAAGCGTTGCAACTTCATTGCCGTATCAGCACCCTTCGCAGCTTTCAGATACCGATATTCGGGCTTTAGGGGGAATGAGACCTTACCGTCTTCTCCCGTCGTGAACTCCTGCAATACTTTCTCTTCACTATTATATAAGAAGATTGTGGCATTAGGAACGGGGTGGCCGGTCTGTCCATCCAGCACCACCACTCCATATTGTTTTTCCGGCAGTCGGCACGTCAGCACTTTGAGGCGCGTCACGGAAAAATCTCTTTCACTGTCTCTCTTCGCACGGATATCCGGCACGATGCGCATCACGTAGGAGCCAAGGTCGGGAGCCTTGAATGTGAATACGGTGTCTTTCGTGCGATAATCTTTCGGACGGAGCACGGAATAATGTTGTTCCTTGACCAATTTCTTTGCTCGGAAAAGCTGCACGGTGAATCCGTCCAGATTTTTATGGGAGACCTCCAATTTTATCTCTTCGCCCGGAAAAGCCTGGCTTGCCGTCCTTACATTCAATGAAAGTTCCAAGATATCTTCCCGAAGGTTTTTCAAGGCATTTATCCTACGATAATTCGGATAAAGACGAACTGCCTCGTCACAGAGTTTCAGGGCTTCAACCTGCTGCTCTTTCGTAATCGCATAACGTGCCTGCGCCAGATAGACTTCCGCACAAACAGGTTCTGAGGCAAATTCGTTCTTCAATGTGTTCAAACCCTCCGGATACGCATTGTCTCCGGTCGCTGCCGAACGACCTTTCAGTATGCCGAGAGGCACAGCGTTTCCACTCGCATCACGTTTCCATTCCAAGTAGTTGAGTGCAGTCAGGACGTAACCTTCCTTCAGGCCGGCAGCCTTGTAGGCAGCAAGCATGTTCTCATAGATTCCGATAATATCCTGTGCCACCGGAGAAGGTGCGACATCATTGAAGCCGCCACGTTCCAACCTTATTATTTGGTTCAAAGATTCTATGCTGCGGGAAGCCAGCAGATGGTACATATCATGATGGTAATATTCGCTACTCACGCCCTGTTCCACAAAAGGGATATAGTTTCGTGAGGAAGTCTTGAGCAGCAATGCCGGGTCGGCCAATGCTCCTTTTACATTTGTCCGAACTTTCTCGACAAACATATTCGCTGTCCATTCGCGCATATCGGCGGCAGGAGCAGCATCGACAATCTCCGTCCTTTGTCGGAGCTGCCATTGATTGTTGGCTGCATAATTGGCATAGATACCTGCAATCAAGGAGTGCAGCACAGCGCGATCCATCGGCTTGTCTGTCTGCTTAGCCCATTGTTCCAGGCCTTTCAGACCGACATAAAAGCTATCGGGCGTCAACGTTTCCTGTGTTTTCATCCGCCACATATAGGCTTTCAGCATCTGGGCGGAGTTCTTTTCTCTCTCTCCTTTCTGATAAATTTCCTCAGTCTTTTTAATCACTGTCTTGGGCAAGCCCTTCTTTTGCGCCTGCTCTACTTCTTTCCATAATTTGTCGAAAGTCTGTGCCTGCAAAGCCGGAATCACTCCCAACCCGACCAACAGCATCACACAAATTTGCTTGATTTTCATAATTTTTCCAGTTTAAGTTTACTATAAGTATCATGATATGAGCAACAAAGTAAAGAAATAAAGTTTAAACAAACGTCTTTTTTGAAATAAATATAGGAAATTTGTACTACTGTCGCATTTGCAACTTGCACTCAGCAATACCTCTCTCCGTAGAATAAAATGGTTCTTCGTCACTTTCGGGGCAGCTCAATATGCTACATGCCTTTATCTATGGCCTGTGCCCGCTTATTTGAGGGAATAAATATTCAATGTTATAAAATAAAA
>CAKUYM010000139.1 GCA_934716785.1 uncultured Bacteroides sp.
TGAAGCGAGGACGCTGAAGGCGGTCACCACCTTCATTGTTGGTATTAAATCGCGGACGATACGGACGATCGCCACCTTCACGGTTGTAAGAAGGACGATACGGACGATCGCCACCCTCTCTGTTGTAAGACCTGTTACCATCACGGCCGGCACCTGTATTCTCTTCATTGAAAGAATTTTCGCGCCATTCTTCGTTTTCTGTGCTCATTTTTTTATTCGAATAAAATTAGACTTTGGCCTCACGGCCTATTTAAAAACACTTTTATTATATAAACAATTAAAGTCCCGTATAAGTATGCGGGGTAATTGCTCTTAACTCTTTTTTAATATCTTCACTTACATTCAATCCCTCGATAAACTCTTTAATGGAACTTTCCGTGATTGCCTGATTGGTCCGGGTCAGAGCTTTCAAAGCTTCATACGGATGCGGATAAGCTTCGCGACGCAGGATTGTCTGAATAGCTTCCGCCACTACGCTCCAGCAGTTATCCAAATCACGATAGATAGCCGGCTCGTTCAGCAACAGTTTGCGCAATCCTTTCAAAGAACTCTGGATAGCAATCACGATATGACCGAAAGGAACGCCTCCGTTACGCAAAACGGTGGAGTCGGTCAAGTCACGCTGCAAACGGGAAACCGGAAGTTTCACCGCCAGATGTTCCAAGATTGAGGTCGCGATGCCTAAGTTACCTTCTGCATTTTCAAAGTCGATCGGATTCACTTTATGCGGCATAGCGCTCGATCCCACTTCTCCGGCTTTGATTTTCTGCTTGAAATACTCCATGGAGATATACTGCCAGAAGTCACGGTTCATATCTACCATAATGGTATTAATACGCTTCATGGCATCAAAAATGGCAGAAAGGTTGTCATAGTTAGAAATCTGCGTTGTATATTCTTCGCGCTCCAATCCCAATTTTTCTGCAACAAACCGATTACCGAATTGTTTCCAGTCATACTGAGGATATGCTACGTGATGCGCATTGTAGTTTCCGGTAGCACCGCCAAACTTGGCTGTAATCGGGCACGCCTTCAACGTTGCCAACTGGCGTTCGAGACGATAGACGAATACCATCACCTCCTTGCCTAAACGGGTAGGAGAAGCCGGCTGGCCGTGAGTTTTGGCAAGCATTGGGATATCGGCCCATTCTGTAGCATATGTTTTCAACTGTGCTATCAGTTCTTCAATCAGCGGATAATAGACTTGCTCCAATGCCTCCTTGATAGAAAGAGGAACAGACGTATTGTTAATATCCTGTGAAGTCAATCCGAAGTGGATAAATTCCTTATATTCATCCATTCCGCCCATCTTGTCAAACTCTTCTTTCAGGAAATATTCAACGGCTTTTACGTCATGATTAGTTACACTCTCGATATCTTTAATACGCTGTGCATCTGCTTCTGAGAAGTTACGGTAGATATTCCGCAAAGTTTCAAACACACAGCTATCGACACCTTTTAATTGCGGCAAAGGAAGTTCGCACAAGGTGATAAAGTATTCCACCTCTACCTGTACACGGTATTTAATCAGTGCAAATTCTGAGAAATAAGCTGCCAAAGCTTTAGTTTTGCCTCTATATCGACCATCAATCGGAGATATGGCCGTTAATACATCAAGTTCCATACGTTTTCTTAGATAATTATCAATGCGCAAAATTAATTCTTTTTATCGAGTAATCAGGTAAAAGGTTAGAGAAAGTTTGTATAAAAGCGGTAAGAAATAAAAAAAATCCCACGAATCACTTCGTAGGACTTTCGGTTTCAACAAACAATATAAAAAATTTCGTGGGCGTTGACGGATTCGAACCGCCGACCCTCTGCTTGTAAGGCAGATGCTCTGAACCAGCTGAGCTAAACGCCCTTACACTTCCGTTTCAAAAGCGATGCAAAGGTACGGCTTTTTTCGAAACCTCCAAACATTTCTTGCATTATTTTTCAAGAAACTTTTTACAACTTTAATTAAATCGCTGATTTTCAATAAATAGCAGAAAAGTTTTTTTTCATACGGGCATACATTCTTTTTATTACAGACACACAGGCAAGGCATACATCAAAAAGTAGGAAGCCTGTCATTGACGCATATTTCATCAACAACAGGCTTCTTACTTTTATCATAATATAATAATGTCCCCATCCGGTATCGGAAAATAAAGGAACAGCTATTTACGCAACACGTCCGTATCAAAGGTTCCAGCTACAGAGGTTGTTATCGATTCATAGCTCACGCCGTCTACTTTTATCAATCCTCCTTGACCATTGCCGGAAGTACCGCTATTGGTACGTATATATTCACCGCATATAGCCATATCCCAATCCGTACGATTCTTCCATTCTTCATCTCCCTTGGCAGAACCGAAAGCCGAAGTTCCCACGACAGCACCTGTCGATAAAGAAAAATAAGTCCAGACTTGATCATTTACCTCCGGCAGCACCAAATAAGACTCCTCTTCCACAGCGGGAGCATCTTCTTCAGAAGCACACGATACCAGTACAAAACCGGCAAGCAAAAAGATGCCGATAAATTTAATTATATCTTTCATTTCATTCAAATTTTATGGGAGTTTTTGATATTTGATTCTCACCTGTCCGGATTCCTTATTATATTCCTCAAACTGCAATTTGATCTGCTTGCCATCAGCAGTTCTCAGGATGAACGGCGATTTCACCGCACCATTGCCGCTTGTTTGCAGCCAGCCGTTAGGATTGGCAGATACTTCCGACAGTTTCTGATCTCCGGTGGCAAGAATGGTTTCTCCACTGATCTTTACATTCTTCTGCTCGCACACATATTCTTTTCCCGTACGATAATCCATCACCGAGAAACTGTTGATCTGTCCGTCTCCCACTTTCCCCATAGCTATCTTACGTACGACAAGAAAGAATTTAGGATTCTTAAAGTTCTCAAATTCCGGCAGTTTATCCGTGAAGTTCATCCCTACTTCTATCGTTTTATAAGCCTCAGCAGTACCTTCTCCGCGCATATAAAAATCTCCTCCCTGATTCTGCATCATCGGATATCCCATTATGACAGTAGGCGAGGTCGCATTCTCTCCGTCAGCCACCCCCAGCCGAAAGAACAAATCATTGCGGGATGTATATGTCAGATTCACCTTAAATACAACCTTCGGCTCATGCACTTCAGGTTCTACCATCAGTGCCATTGCAGACATATCGGCCAATCCTCCTTCTGATGCTGGAGTCAAAAACAGCTTGTAGGGATAATAGCAGAATCCTTCCGATGCCCACCAAGTTCCCCAACTGTTGACAAATATAAAGGCACCTTTCTCGTCATCCGTAATTTTTCCGTCACCATTGAAATCGTATTCAACGGTGTCGTCATATCCGACAATAGTCAGTGCGTGTGCTCCATCAGTTCCATTTTTCACAATCATATCTTTCAAACCGGTGACAGAAGGTCCCTTGTATGAATACTCTTTCCAGTCGCCACTGTAACAAGAGAAAGTGACCAATCCTCCGACACTTCCTTCCACTCCGCGATTATACAAATACTGTTTTAAACGTTGAATACCTTCTGTAGTCTTCAAAGAGAACTTCTCGTAACTCTTCACCCGATAAGTCATAGCTCTCAAATATTTCTCATATCCCGTCAGCCATGTTGTCGTAGACACCGCTGCACTTTCATCGGGCATATCATCCAACGTAGCTGCACCTCCCACTTTCATCATGTCATATCCCAACTCCGGATGAGAACCTTCGTCCATACCATTATTAAGGTAGTTCCATGTGAAATGATACGAAAACACATTTTCTCTGGAAGCTTTGGTATCCCGATCAAGCATACGGTTCACCTCATAAGTGAACACATAGCGAACTCCCGATGCTTGCGAACAAGAGTTGCCCAACTGGTTGAAGACCGACGGAAAATACTTTAATGTACCATTATTAACTCCTGCCGGAAGGTTTTGCACCGCTCTTGTCGTTGGTGGCTGCCACTCAGGAATGCGTTGTTTCCGGGATATATCTTCCGGAGTCAACGGCTTCGCCTTATAGAACGGGCGTTGTTGCGCCTGAGCCAACGAACACCCCGCTACAAGCGAAAATATCATAATATATTTAGTGAATTTCATATATATGTTTTATTTTTTACTTATCACGCTTTCAATTAAAAAACGAGTCTGACACCTGCCCGTACACTCTGACGAGAGGTCTCTTTATAAAAATGATAATCACCCATGTAAGAATCGTAAGTAAACTCAGCAAAGCCTCCTATGCTTGAGTTGAAGTTCTTGACAGTCAACGGGTGTAGTAATTCCACCTTCAATGAAGCGGTGAAATGATTTCCGGAGATATATTCAAATTGAGGCGTATTATATTTTTCTTCCAATGCCGTGCCCTCTGTCACATCTTCGTCAGACAGACGTTGCGCATAGGCTGCATTCCCGTGCAATATCAGAGAGTATTTCTTTAAGGAAAACATTTTTCTTGCATATATATCTCCATAAGCCATTGTATATTTCTGCAAATACAACTCCGGATAATGATTTACCTTCTGTGAAAGCATGCCTCCCTTTACTCCCACCGTGAAATGAGGCACTCGCGAAGAAGTTATTTTGTCCAGCCTATATTCCAAGGACATATCATTATGCGTATTCTTATGACAAACAGATGAGCTTATGATATCCCATATCACATTTCCATCAGAGGTGGAATGTTGTTCCTGCTGATAATAAGTCCCGTCCACCTGATGAAAAAAGACTCTCAGATTCAGGTTATGTATCCACCTATCACCATCAATCATGAAACGGTCTGTAAATCCATATTGAGTGGCTTTATACTTACCACCTTTAAATTTTTCCGCGCTACCTCCATCTTCCGCTTCCTCTGTGCTTTTCTGATAAGTTGCCTCCAAAAGGTTCTGCAATTTACCATTCTTCCAAGCCAACTGCAGGTTTCCACCCACTGAATTTCCGCTATATTTACGTTGATAACCGACAATTGTCTTCATCATCGGATCGCCCAATCCATGAAACAGGAATGCATAGTAAGTACCTTCTGTAGTTCGTACGACTGTATACTCCGATGATTCGCTCAGCCACTCCGCTCTTCCGGACAATCCTATATTGAACTGCCCCATTTGATAATCAACGCCCGGATTTAAGTAGAAACGCATTCCATCTATCTTGGGACGCGGGTCTGTCTGATTTGCCGTACTTCCTACCTGATAATCCGCACGCAAGCCGACATGCAACTTCGATGTAGCTTCATAAGAGAATCCGCCGTTCAAATGAAACTTCTCAGTACTGAAATTACTATAAATAGAATCTGCTATAATAAACGGATTATCTTGAGCAATAAACAACGTACTGTTCCAGCGTTTATCACGTTCGGAAATATTCGAATAAGCTATTTCACCTTCAAAAGCAACCTTTTTTATTTTCTTGATGCCATATAAAGAAAAATCAAATGTCTTTTGTATATCAGGCGCATCCATAGCATGATAATCTCCATTAGCAAACCGGTAACTGGCATTTACCTCAAACACATCTCGCAATGCTTCCCTGGAAATAGCGGTAGGATTTTGGCTACCTCTATAGATATTATGGAGATACAGATAGTCTTGGTATACCATTTTCTTTTTGAGCAGAGAGTCTGCTTGCTGTGCCGGCACTGACAGAGGCAGGAAAGCGGCCAGTAATAAACAAAACTTATTTGGCATCATTTCTTTTTTACAATTAAAAATCAGAGAAAATCAAAGAAAAGCTGAGAAAAAGAGAGAAGAATTAGTTTATGAATCCACTAAAACTCATAAACTAATTCTTTCAATGCTTCAACAACTCATCAACAAAAAATCATTATTTATCTACTGTTGTCGGTATCACTCCCGGAGTAGGAACGCCACCGCCAATGATAAAGTCTACGCTTGAGTTGTTAGTATCTTTAAACTTCGTTATTCCGTTTTCTACAGAAGCTACTTTACGGCGAATACTCTTGCCGGAATATGCAGCATCGGCACAACTTCCATCATTAGAACCATCAACCCATGCCATACCCATATCAGTCTTAGGCAACAGATTTTTGAAACGCTCGTTAACCGGAGCACGTACAATTTCGATTCCGTCGATTACATAGTCGCTGGGGATCATCAAATAGTTTTGCGTCTTTCCCGGAGCTGTCATAAAGTTACTTCCTTCGGCTACAAAATCGGCTACTTTCTGACCATTAGGGAGTTTAGCCAAAATCAAGGCCTGTCCGCTTGTAGAAAGCATAAATTCGATACCAAATGTATGGTAAGCATATTCCAAGTTAGGTACATTAGGTACATCTACATCCAAAGTAGAATGAGGACCACAGAACAGTTCCCAATCAGCTCCGCTTAAATTCACTGGAGAAGGCTGGTCTTCTTTACTTAATTCACGAGATGAATGGTCGATTGGATAGGCCGCTACTACAACACTCTTTCCGGGCTGCAATGGATGCTCGGTTCCATTTCCGGGGAAGTACATAGTGTAGTTTGCCATCGGGTAACGATCTAACAATTGTCCATTTTCATCTACCCAAATAGAGCTGGCAGGAGTATAACCGGGCAATCCCTCATCAACAATACCTAAGATAACCCCATCCAGATATTGCACTTCATCACTGTTGTTGTAAATTTCATAAAAGCCATCTTTAAAATAATAGCTCTTCACCCCTGCAAAGTACACTTCTTTGAAAATAAGCGTGCTATTAGCCGATGCGTATTTTATCGTCAATGGAACATCTTGATCGTCAGCAACATTTACATCGTTTGCAATTCCATTCACTTCGTGTCCTTCATACACTCCCGTAACACTGAAATTGTATTTTCCGGTAGGCAAAGAGAAAGAAGCGGTTCCGTCAGCTGGAGTAGCAGTCTGTTCTTTGGATGTTGTAAGATTCACAGCAGTCACCACCAAATCATTAACGTTAGAAAGAGTGATACCGTCATCAGCCGTCAGAAGGACTTTTACAGTAAAATTCTTTGCTACCTCATCTTCTGAATCAGAGCATGCTGCCAAAAATAACAGAGATACTAAAGGCAGTAAAAATAAAAATCTTTTCATACACATAAAACACTTTAACAAATTAATATAATTAAAATTTAAGTTTCATTTCTGCACCAAAATACATCGGTATAGTTAATGTCGCATATCCCGGAGCGGTTTCTCTTTTAGCTATTTTTTTTATTTTCAAGAAATTATTAGCCATAAATGAGAATTCGAGCATCTTACCTATTTCTTTTGTCAAACGGAAGTTCAGAATTACTGTAGTAGGGAAATTCTCCTTTCCAAAATAATTCTCGTGCACATACTGAGTTCTCATCAAATAAAAAGGTTGATTAATATCTGAACCATTAACTTTATCCCATGCTGTATAACCACCCTTTCTATCAATAAATCCTATCGGATTTACAAAATATTTTTCAACATTATTAGCCTGCGGATCGACTGCTTTGTAATAAAGAGGATTGCCGGACTCATCTTCGCATATATTCTGCTCAGTCTGTTTCCAAATCACCTGCGCCGTAGTAGAGAACACCATTTTCAACTGCGGTATATGGGTTATGAAACGGAAGTTTGTATTAAAACGGCTATTAATACTACCATCCATTCCGGCAGGCATCACAGCCATGTACGGATACTTTTCACCCTTATAAGAGGTTGATATCTTTTTATATGACAGAGTTGTTGAGAAACGTTTGATGTGCAACCATGCACCATCCACTATCAAAGAGGTTTTCAAAAAAGGAATCTCCCCAAAATTAAGACTGTACTCTATACCTTTCTTTTGGGTCTGATAACGGTTGTCCGGACGCGAATAGGTGAAGAAAGAGACATCATTATATACCGTTGCCTCATAGTCATACTCATCACCCGCTTGCTTATAATGTACCATCCCATCTCTATAACTAAAATCCTCAACGCCGTTAGGGATACTGTATCTCCGGAAAGGCATAACCCACGGAACAGAAGAGAATCCGAATTCATTTTTAGACTTTTCATAAAAGAAATTCATGCTTCCCATGAACTGACGTACTTTAGCCGACAGGCCTACTTCTATCTTCCGATTTACCGTAGGCTTCAGATCCGGATTGGATGTATCATCAATAACTTTGGTAGTCATTACACTCAAAGCTTTATTCGGGTCATTGCCAAAAATAGAAGCGAAACTGGTCTCATCCAAATACGCCTTATCCGGATAGAGGTATAAAAGAGTCGGCGACTTGGTGGTAATACCAAAACCTGCCGAGAATGTCAAATCATCAAAAACTGAGTTATTGTCTTTATTCAAAACATTATACTCCAAATTAAACCGCGGATCTGCCATGAATATATTTCCCCGATGAGCCTGCGACTCGTCTATAAAAAGCTCCGTCATACGCAATCCTGCCTGCAAAGTCAACAACGAACTCTTTATGGGGATTTGGAAACGATCTTCCAAGAAAGCCGACAACTGGTTCATCGCAGGAATCGATTTGAAAGAGCGGGTACGAACAGACTGATTGCCTGTTACTTCCGGTGGCAACAAGGGATCAAAGAGCAGTCCGTCTCCTTTATTCACATTATAATTCCAATCGACACCCAGTTTCAATTTGGAAAAGCAATTTGCCGAAATCTGGAACAATTTATCAGCTTTTAATTGTGCAAATATATCAATAGGCTTCCCTTCTACAGAAAACGGTGAATAATAAGAGGCACTTTGAAAACGGCTCTGATATTCTTGCGATATGTACGAATCAGAGATTGGAGTCACACCGGATTGCAAAACGACATATTTGTTTTGGAAATCTTTCTGACGGCTATAACTGGTCATAAAGCTATAGCCAAGATTAGAAATCCATGATTTGTTCAAACGCCAGTTTCCCTCCAGATTGAAACGTATGCCCATATTCTCATTTTTTATCCGTTCATCTGTCTTTAATTGAGGATCGGCTTTCTCATTATTGATATTGCTATAGAAACTTACATTCGCATTGAATGTCAGCGGGGTGGAGTGCTTCATGAATGTATTTGAGTATCCCACATTCGCCGTTACTCTGTCAAACCCTTTGTATTTCATCCGGATATCGTCGTATGATTGCGAATAATCAGCCGACAGATTCATCGCACCCGCCTTTTCACCCAATAGGAAGCCCTTGCCGGCATAAAACATTTTTGAATACGAATCCAACTTCACTTTAGCCTCCAGAGGAGTTACTCCGGACTTTGTCTTAATAACCACAGCACCGGATGTCAAGTTTCCATATTCTACCGACGGAATTCCACGGATTACCTCTACAGACTCTATATTGTCAGGAGATATTGTACGCAAATCCGTACCCTGCCCGCTTGTGGATTGCGCGTTGATCAAACTCGCACCGGATTTGGCAGTGGATAAAGTCTGCAAGTTCGCATCATTGGACAACGGAGCGCCGTTTACAACCACCGCAGTACCCAACGCATTATTATTATTTGAAGAAATCTCACGAATATAAGCCTGTCCTACACTGTTCAAGTTCGGATTCTTTGTCACACCTCCCGGCAATAGCTGCAATAAATCATCCACGCTTTTAGGTTGCAAATGCTGAATGGCGGTCTGCGCAATAGTAGAAGTGGAACCGTTTTTATGTTCTTGCGCAGTAACAACCACTTCGGATAAGGCTAAGCTTAATGGACGAAGCTTAAAAACTAAAGTCTTTTTGTTTGAATTATCAACATTAGCCTTTCCTATTTCCTTCTGATAGCCCAAAGTTTGAATCTCATATTCATATATTCCGGATTTATCTAATAAAATATGGAAATTACCATCCTTGTCCGAAATAGCCCATAATCCTTGTTTGGGAATCTGAACTGTAACAAACTCTAAAGGCTCCTTGCTTTCATAATCTATGATTTTACCTTTAAATTCATATCTCTGTTTCTGGGCTGAAACATTATAAACACAAGTGAAAGAAAGAAGAATGGATAATATTGAAAATAACTTCTTCATAATGCGCATATTTCAAGGAAAGTGTTTAACTATCTATTGACTCCGCAAAATTAGATATTAATTACATTTTGAGCAAATATATTAGTTAAAAAACGCCTTCTTGCAATAAATATATTTAAGGAATGACACAGGAGATTCTTATTCGCAAACCTATAAGAGAAGTTTTTTTATTATTATCATACTGTTTGTTCTAAAACAAGCATATAGGCTAACATTATGTCATAGGTGTTTCTTTATCAATGCAAAGTAATATATTTAGCCTATCCATCTTCATTATGAATGTTGAAAAAATACTTGTTTGTTTACATCTATCTATAGCACTGACAGAGATAAAATTAAACGTGAAGCGAAAAGTATATTTTAGATTTTTATCGGTTTGACTTAACCGATTGAGAAATAAACTATTAGCGAATTATTTGAGAAATAGAGGTAA
>CAKUYM010000140.1 GCA_934716785.1 uncultured Bacteroides sp.
GGAGCAGACATTACAACATATTTAGCACCAGCTTCGATGTGAGCCTGAGCTTTTTCTTTAGTCAAGAACAAACCAGTAGATTCAACAACGTATTCTGCTTCTACTTCGTTCCACTTCAAGTCAGCCGGATTTCTTTCAGCTGTTACACGGATAACCTGACCGTTAACGATCAACTTGCTGTTTTCAACATCTGCTTCGATAGTACCGTCGAACTGACCGTGCATAGTGTCATATTTCAGCATATATGCCAAGTAATCAACCGGGCAAAGGTCATTGATACCTACGATTTGAATATCGTTTCTTTTCATTGCAGCGCGGAAAACGAAACGTCCGATACGTCCGAATCCATTAATACCTACTTTAATCATTTTGTTTAAACTTTTAAGGGTTTTATAATATTTGTTCAAAATATTTCTTTGCCTTTGCATTCGTTTTATTTTCAAATGCGGTGCAAAATTACAAAAATGTTTTTATATTCGCATATTAAATTCACATTAAATATTGAAAAAAGATGGGAAAGAGCACATTTTTACAGGACTTTAAGGCGTTTGCTATGAAAGGAAACGTCATTGACATGGCGGTCGGTGTAGTAATCGGCGGTGCGTTTGGAAAAATTGTATCATCATTAGTGGCCAATGTAATTATGCCTCCGATCGGATTGTTGGTTGGCGGTGTGAACTTTACGGATTTGAAGTGGGTCATGAAAGCGGCGGAAGTTGGAGCTGATGGCAAAGAAATAGCGCCAGCGGTGACTTTGGAGTACGGACAGTTCCTGCAAGCTACTTTTGACTTTTTGGTGATTGCTTTCTCTATATTCCTATTTATACGCCTGCTTACGAAACTGACTGCAAGAAAGAAAAAAGAGGAAGCTCCGGCAACACCGCCCGCTCCTCCGGCTCCTACCAAAGAGGAAGTCTTGTTGACGGAGATTCGCGACTTGCTGAAGGAGCAGAAAAAATAACAGGTTTATACCTAAATCTTTGTGTTTTGCCATATCGGGGTGGCTTCCTCTGCATTTGTAGAGGTGAAGCCACCCCGGTGTGGCAATTTTAAGTTATAGGTCGGTTTTATTGTCTGCCGTCCCGACTGGTTCTACTTGGTATCCTTGATCAAGTAAAAGCATGATTAATCCGTCTTTGCTAGGAAGGTGGCGGACACCTACAGCGATGAATGTAGGCTGTGCTTTTATTAATGTGGGTATCTTATTCATCCAATTCATATTTCTTCGCTTTAGCAGGTCTTCACGCAACTGTTTCCCATATTCAGTAAATCTTGGTGAGGTCAGGAAGATGGAGTCCATTTTCATTTCGAAATTTATCAGGCACTTCATGTCTTGTGTGCGATATATTTCATGAAGGGTATTGACGAGAGATAATGGTGAAGTCTTGTCGTCTTCTCGCAGTGCGGAGACCAATTCGTCTGCCTCTTTTTTCAGGCTGCTCCCTTCAGAGAAAAAAGCGTCGAATACGTTCTCCAGACCGACAACCGTATAACCTTTCTCTATGGCTTTTCTTTCTAAAACGATGTCCATGACTTGCGATTTCATACTATCGACTTGGGTTCTTGAGTATCCGGCTTTTGTCAGTTCTTTCCTTCTTTCTATTTCTCCTAAGATCAGAGCTAAGAAATTGGGTCTGATAAGCATCTTGTTTAGAGGAGAACTTAAATCTTTGCGCACGATGGAGTCAAGAAAAAGATAATCTTCTTCATTTAATAAATTGGCATAGGTTGTGTCTTGGGGTAGTTTTATGGCATAATCAAACTGCTTATGGGCGGTTGGGCTGTCATCTGTCATCTTGCTTTCTCCTGCGAATTGGCTACAGTGGCTAAAGGCTTGGTGAAATCCGGGAATGCTGTCGGTGTATTGAAACAGTATATTATACGTGCCATGGTATGTTCCGAGCAGGTAGGACGGTTGCGTAAGTCCGTTGCCTGAAATTTTCCATAGCCAGCCACCTGCCGGTAGTTGTTGGGCGGTTGATGTACAAACGATAAATAGGGCAACTGTAAGAAATGCGGTGAATAGGTGGTCGATTTTTAGCATGATTGTTATTGTTATTATGTTTATAAATCATTTTACAATAGTGTGTTATCTCCTGTGTTCTTATCCAATTATCCTACAAAAGCTGTATCACCCTTTTCTATATTAAGATATATGTGAAGTCAAATATACGCGAAACGGTTCTAACTCAGCATCGGGCTATGTTAATTAAATGTAATAAGCCAAAAGTAGTTCTGTTACTATAATTTTCCATGTATTCTTCCGTCTGTTTGCGTACTTTTTCCTACTTTTGCAAATCATTTATTTAAAACCCATACATTGATATGCAGGAAAAAATAATAATTCTTGATTTCGGTTCGCAAACTACGCAGTTAATCGGACGTCGTGTACGCGAGTTGGACACGTATTGCGAGATTGTTCCTTATAACAAATTTCCTAAGGAAGATACAACTATTAAGGGGGTAATCCTTTCGGGAAGCCCTTTCTCTGTTTATGACAAGGATGCCTTTAAAGTAGATTTGAGTGAGATTCGCGGCAAATATCCTATATTGGGAATTTGCTATGGCGCTCAGTTTATGGCATATACTAATGGTGGAAAAGTAGAGCCGGCAGGTACACGCGAATATGGACGTGCGCATCTGACTTCCTTCTGCAAGGATAATGTGTTGTTCAAGGGGGTACGTGAGAATACGCAGGTGTGGATGAGCCATGGCGACACGATTACCGCTATTCCTGCCAACTTCAAAAAGATTGCTTCAACGGACAAAGTGGAAATTGCCGCTTATCAGATTGAAGGTGAAAATGTATGGGGTGTTCAGTTCCATCCGGAGGTATTCCATAGCGAGGACGGAACGCAGATATTGAAGAATTTCGTAGTCGACGTTTGCGGATGCAAGCAAGACTGGTCACCGGCTTCTTTCATCGAAAGCACTGTGGCAGAGCTGAAGGCTCAGTTGGGCGATGACAAAGTAGTGCTCGGCTTGAGCGGTGGTGTCGATTCTTCCGTTGCAGCTGTATTGTTGAACAAGGCTATTGGCAAGAATCTGACCTGTATCTTCGTAGATCACGGTATGCTGCGCAAGAATGAGTTCAAGAATGTGCTGGCCGACTACGAATGTCTCGGTCTGAATGTGATTGGTGTGGATGCCAGCGCAAAATTCTTCTCGGAATTGGCAGGGGTGACTGAACCGGAAAAGAAACGCAAGATTATCGGTAAGGGCTTTATCGATGTGTTCGATGTAGAGGCTCACAAGATAAAAGATGTAAAATGGCTGGCTCAGGGCACCATCTATCCGGATTGCATAGAGTCATTGTCTATCACGGGTACGGTAATCAAGAGTCATCACAACGTGGGTGGTCTTCCTGAAAAGATGAACCTGAAGTTGTGCGAGCCACTTCGTCTGTTGTTCAAGGATGAAGTACGTCGCGTGGGTCGTGAGTTGGGTATGCCTGAGCATTTGATCACCCGCCATCCGTTCCCCGGACCGGGATTGGCAGTGCGTATCTTGGGGGATATCACTCCGGAGAAAGTACGTATCCTGCAGGATGCCGATGATATATTCATTCAAGGATTGCGCGACTGGGGATTGTATGATAAAGTGTGGCAGGCAGGGGTAATCCTGTTGCCGGTACAGTCTGTCGGCGTGATGGGAGATGAGCGTACCTACGAAAGAGCGGTTGCCTTGCGTGCCGTGACATCTACTGATGCCATGACTGCCGACTGGGCGCATCTGCCTTATGAATTTATGGGTAAGGTTTCGAATGATATTATTAATAAGGTGAAAGGTGTGAACCGCGTAACCTATGATATCAGTTCCAAACCACCTGCAACTATCGAATGGGAATAAGCTGATTCCTTATTTTTACGATATCCGAATAGCCTCGCTTGATAAAGTTGAGGCTATTTTTGAATCTGTGTGCAGAATGAATTTTACAATAAAAGAGCTGAGAAATCATAGGTGAAATGCTGGAACCGAATAAGGCAGATGCTTATACGACCAGTTTCTGTGCATCAGGGATAAGAATCTCTTTTCGTCGCAACTCAACCATCCCCTTGTCTTGTAATTCATTAAGTGCTTTGGAGGTATTCAGCCGTGTGTCATCCAAATAGCGGGCAAGGTCGTCCATCTTTACTTTAAATATCTTTTCTCCCTGTGCCTTTTCGCAATGCAGTAAAAAGAAGCGGATGATTTTGTCTTTCAAGTCCGGTGTAGGCTCTTCCCATAAACGTGAATAAAGGTTTTGTGCCCGGTTGCTGACAATATTCATATAGTTGAGCCGGAAAATCTCGTAGTTGAACAAGTCGCTGAGCACAAACACTTTGTTGATGCTCACAGTGTGGACTTCCGTATGGGCTATATAAGAGGAGCAATAATTGGTGTTCATTCCGAACAGCGCCTGCGGCTCTATCAGATAGGGCGCTTCCATTTGCTCAATGACGGTATAAATATTTTCTTTGGAATTGGTGACGATCGAAATCTTGCCTTTTAACAAAAAGCAGAGTTGCGTACAAGGACTACCACTCTCAATGATGGTTTCTCCCGCTTTATGCTTGGTGAAGTGTAGCTTAACCTTATCCAGAATACTGGTAAAATCTTCATGACAAAGACCTTGGAATAAGGGCAATTGGAGCAAAGTGTCGAACATTGTATCCATACATCGTAATCTCTTGTTGAACGTGCAAATTTACTCATTAATACAACACTGCTGCCAACATATGCTCTTTCTTTTTGTTTTTTTTATTGTTTGAATGCATAAAAATAGAGTATATTTGCAGAAAAAAAGGAGGAAATTATGTTAGCAGGTTTTGATTGGCAACAGATGATAAGTGCATTTATCGTACTTTTTGCGGTGATAGATATAATAGGCTCTATACCTATTATTATTAATTTGAAAGAAAGAGGCAAAGATGTGAATGCGATGAAAGCTACTCTCATCTCTTTCGCTTTATTGATCGGCTTTTTCTATGCGGGCGATATGATGTTGAAGCTTTTCCATGTGGATATTGAATCATTTGCTGTTGCCGGTGCGTTCGTTATCTTCCTCATGTCCTTGGAAATGATTCTGGATATTGAGATTTTCAAGAATCAGGGACCTATCAAGGAGGCCACTTTAGTGCCGCTTGTCTTTCCGCTGCTGGCTGGTGCCGGAGCCTTCACAACACTGCTCTCATTGCGGGCGGAGTATGCCAGTGTCAATATCATCATAGCCTTGGTGCTGAATATGATTTGGGTGTACTTCGTGGTAAGTATGACCGGGTTTGTAGAGCGTTTTCTCGGAAAAGGCGGTATTTATATCATTCGCAAATTCTTCGGCATTATCTTGCTTGCCATTTCTGTGAGGTTGTTTACCGCCAATATAACACTGCTGATTGAAGCGTTGCATAAGTCCTGAATGGGATTGAAGTAGGTCGGATTCTTGTCCTTTTGCGCAATACTGCGAATATTTGCACAAAATCTGAAAATAAAAAGCCTTTTTATTTCTGTTTTTATATAGAATTTGTACATTTGGGCGTTATACCTGTTGTATATGTTGCTGTGGTCGATATATATGCGGTATGACGCTAAATGTTATATACAGCATAATAGACAATAATTAACCTTTAAATAATGCACAACTATGAGTTATTTACGATTTGACAAGACCCTCATGACGAATCTGGAAGAGTCTCTACAGAGAGAGATTCTTCGGACGAATAAGGCGGGAGCTTATCATTGTACAACGATTGTTGATTGTAACACACGCAAATATCACGGCCTGTTGGTGATTCCAGTCCCCAATCTTGACGATGAAAATCATGTGCTGCTATCTTCTCTTGATGAAACGGTAATTCAACACGGCGCAGAGTTTAACTTGGGATTGCATAAATATCAGGGAAACCACTTTAGTCCGAATGGGCACAAGTATATCCGTGAGTTTGATTGTGAGCACATCCCGGCGACAACTTACCGTGTTGGCGGTGTAATTCTCCGCAAAGAAAAGATCTTTGTACATCATGAAAATAGAATCCTGATTCGTTATACTTTACTTGACGCGCACTCGGCGACGACTTTGCGCTTCCGGCCGTTCCTCGCTTTTAGGAGTGTACGCGAGTACACACACGAAAATGCGCAGGCAAGCCGCGAGTATCAGCTCGTGGAGAACGGTATAAAGACTTGCATGTATCCCGGCTATCCGGAACTGTACATGCAGTTGAATAAGAAGTGTGAGTTTCATTTTCAGCCCGACTGGTATCGCGGCATTGAATATCCGAAGGAACAGGAACGTGGATATGACTTCAATGAAGACTTGTATGTTCCGGGATATTTCGAGGTGGACATAAAGAAAGGGGAGAGCATTGTTTTTTCTGCCGGAATTTCCGAAACAACCACACGCAGACTGAAACAGACCTTTGAGGCGGAGGTAGCCGACCGTACGCCACGCGACAGTTTCTATCATTGTCTGAAGAACTCGGCTCATCAGTTTCATAACAAACAGGAGGGCGAGCATTATATCCTTGCCGGTTATCCATGGTTCAAATGTCGTGCGCGTGATATGTTCGTAGCTCTGCCGGGACTGACGCTTGCTCTTGATGAGGTGGATGAGTTTGAGGATGTGATGAAAACAGCGGAAAAGGCAATCCGCAACTATATTAACGAAGAGCCTGTGGCTTATAAAATCTATGAGATGGAGCATCCTGATGTCTTGCTTTGGGCTGTCTGGGCTTTGCAGCAATACGCCAAGGAGACCTCTCGCGAGCAATGCCGCCAGAAGTACGGTGAGCTCTTAAAGGATATCATGGCATTTATCCGTCAGAGGAAACACGATAATCTCTTCTTGCACGAGAACGGGTTGCTTTATGCGAATGGCACCGAGAAGGCGATTACATGGATGAACTCTACCGTGAACGGACGTCCGGTGATTCCGCGTACGGGATATATCGTCGAATTCAATGCTTTGTGGTATAATGCGCTGCGCTTTGTTGCCGATTTGGTGCGCGAAGGCGGTGATACCTGTCTGGCCGATGAACTTGACGCCCAGGCGGAAGTGACGGGAAAGTCGTTTGTGGATGTGTTCCGTAATGAATACGGATATCTGCTCGATTATGTCGACGGCAATATGATGGATTGGAGCGTGCGTCCCAATATGCTGTTTACCGTGGCATTTGACTATTCTCCGTTGGATCGCGCTCAAAAGAAACAGGTGCTTGACATTGTGACCAAAGAACTGCTGACTCCTAAAGGAATACGTTCTTTGAGCCCGAAGAGCGGTGGATATAACCCGAATTATGTAGGACCGCAGATACAGCGTGACTATGCCTATCATCAGGGTACGGCATGGCCTTGGCTGATGGGATTCTATCTGGAAGCTTATCTTCGGATTTATAAGATGAGCGGATTGTCATTTGTCGAACGCCAACTGATCAGTTATGATGATGAAATGACAAGCCATTGCGTTGGTTCCATAGCCGAGCTGTTTGACGGGAACCCTCCTTTCAGAGGACGCGGTGCTGTATCATTTGCAATGAATACGGCAGAAATATTGCGTGTCTTGAAGTTACTGTCTAAGTATAATTAAAGAAAGGAGGAATGAAAATGAAAGTTTTAATGTTTGGTTGGGAATTCCCCCCTATAATATATGGTGGTCTTGCGGTTGCTTCTTACGGAATCACTAAAGGATTGAGCTTGCAAGGCGATATGGAAACGGTTTTCTGTATGCCCAAGCCTTGTGGAGAAGAAGAAAAGTTCTTGAAAATAATCGGCATGAATCAGGTGCCTATCGTGTGGCGCGATGTCAATTATGACTACTTGAAGTCTCGCTTGCTCAATATGACGCCGGAAGAGTATTATTCTTTCCGTGATCATATCTATGCCGATTTTTCTTATATGCATGTCAATGATTTGGGATGTATGGAGTTTGCCGGCGGTTATCCCGGCAACTTGCACGAGGAAATCAATAATTTCTCTATCATAGCCGGGGTAGTGGCCCGTCAGCAGGAATTTGACATAATCCATGCGCATGACTGGCTGACTTATCCTGCCGGTGTGCATGCCAAGATGGTGAGCGGCAAACCGCTTTGCATCCATGTGCATGCTACGGATTTCGATCGTTCTCGCGGTAAAGTCAATCCTACTGTTTATTCGATCGAGAAGAACGGTATGGATCATGCGGATTGCATTATGTGCGTATCCGAGTTGACTCGCCGTACGGTTATCAACGAATATCATCAGGATCCGCGGAAGGTATTTGCCATGCACAATGCCGTTTATCCATTGTCACAGGAACTGTTGGATATTCCTCGTCCGGATCATTCTAAAGAGAAAGTGGTAACTTTCCTCGGACGTATTACCATGCAGAAGGGACCGGAGTACTTTGTGGAGGCTGCCGCACTTGTATTGAAGCGCAACCGCAACATCCGTTTTGTGATGGCGGGGTCGGGCGATATGCTGAATGCCATGATTAACTTGGCAGCGGAGCGTGGCATTGCCGACCGGTTCCATTTCCCCGGATTTATGAAAGGCAAACAGGTATATGAGGTTTATAAAAACAGTGATGTATTTGTCATGCCTTCCGTGTCCGAGCCTTTCGGCATCGCTCCATTGGAAGCTATGCAATGCGGAACGCCTTCTATCATTTCGAAGCAGTCGGGATGTGGCGAAATTCTCGACAAGGTGATTAAAACCGACTACTGGGATATTCAGGCAATGGCCGATGCTATCCATGCCATTTGTACGTATCCGTCTCTTTTCCAATACCTGCAAGAGGAAGGAAAAAAGGAAGTGGATGGAATTACTTGGGAGAAAGTGGGGCTGAGAATCCGTGCTCTTTACGAGGATGTGTTAAGAAACTATGGTAAATAACGAAACTATATACAAAAATGAGAACTATCTGTCTTTATTTTGAGATACATCAAATTATACATTTGAAACGTTACCGCTTCTTTGATATCGGTAATGACCATTATTATTACGATGATTATGCCAATGAAACTGGCATGAATGAAGTTGCCGAGCGTTCATATATTCCGGCTCTCAGCACATTGATCGAGATGGTGAAGAATTCGGACGGCGCTTTTAAGGTAGCGCTTTCCATATCCGGAGTGGCTTTGGAACAGTTGGAGATACATGCTCCGGCGGTGATTGACTTGTTGCATCAATTGAATGATACCGGTTGCTGCGAGTTCCTTTGCGAACCTTATTCACACGGCTTGTCTTCACTTGCCAATGAGGACTGCTTCCGCGAAGAGGTGCTTCGTCAGCGTGATAAGATGAAGCAGATGTTTGGGAAAGAACCGAAAGTATTCCGTAACTCAAGTCTGATTTATTCGGACGAAATAGGTGGCTTGGTGGCTTCCATGGGTTTCAAGGGTATGCTGACGGAAGGTGCCAAGCATGTGTTGGGATGGAAGAGCCCGCATTATGTATATCACTGCAATCAGGCTCCGAGTCTCAAACTGTTATTGAGAGATTTCAAACTGTCGGATGATATAAGTTTGCGTTTCTCTAATTCGGAATGGGCGGAATATCCTTTGTTTGCCGACAAGTATATCAACTGGATTGATGCACTTCCTCAGGAGGAGCAGGTTATCAATATCTTTATGGAATTGAGTGCTCTTGGTATGGCGCAGCCGCTGTCTTCCAATATTCTCGAATTCTTGAAGGCGTTGCCCGAATGTGCGAAAGCAAAGGGTATTACGTTCTCTACGCCGACCGAAATCGTGACGAAGTTGAAATCCGTATCTCAGCTTGATGTCGCTTATCCGATGTCGTGGGTGGATGAAGAAAGAGATACCAGTTGCTGGCTGGGCAATGTTATGCAGCGTGAAGCTTTCAATAAGTTGTATAGCGTGGCAGAGCGTGTTCACTTAAGTGACGACCGCCGCATCAAGCAGGACTGGGATTATTTGCAGGCAAGCAACAATTTCCGTTTCATGACTACAAAGAATAACGGTATGTGGCTGAACCGTGGTATTTATGACTCTCCTTATGATGCTTTCACCAATTACATGAATATTTTGGCGGACTTTATCAAACGGGTAGATTCATTGTATCCTTCGGATGTCGACAGTGAAGAACTGAACTCTTTATTGACTACGATTAAGAATCAAGGTGACGAAATTACCGAGTTGGAAAAAAAGGTAGAGAAGTTGCAGACGAAACTGGCAAAGGAGACTACGAAGAAAGCTACGGCAAAGAAAACAACCGAGACTGACGCCAAAAAAGAACCGGCTGCTAAGGCTGCTGCTAAACCTGCTGCCAAGAAAGCAACTGCTGAGGTGACGGATAAGGTAAAGAA
>CAKUYM010000141.1 GCA_934716785.1 uncultured Bacteroides sp.
ACAGTGGGAGAGTAGGTAGCCGCCGTCTTTGAAGAGTCCCCTTGGTTCAAACAACGAGCCGAGGGGATTTCTGTTTTTATACACTTTAAGTAATTAACATTCCGTTATGTGTATAATTTAGCCACTCTAAACAAAAAGAATTTCATATCAGTTACTCCCCTGAAATCAGCTCTGAATGCCTTTAACTTGGGTCACTTTTTATTCTTAGGGATTTAACAGGCTCAGTCATTATTCTTAATTCTTAGCCAGCCTTAGGTGCTCCACTCTCGAATTATCATAAAATAGAAACTCCCCCTTTGGTTTGCTTGACCAAAGGGGGAGTTTTCTTTCCTTATCTGATAGCAGCTAAAGCAGCAGGTTTATTTATACTCCTGCCAGCTCTTAATCTGAATATCGCTTAATTTCAGTTCACAGAACGCATCAATAAAGGCGCTTGCCAAACGAGCATTTGTAATCAACGGAATGTTATGGTCAATTGCACCACGACGGATACGATAGCCGTTCGTTAACTCCCGTTTGCTGTGATTCTTCGGGATGTTGACAATCAAATCGAACTTATGGTCGGCAATCATCTTCATCACGTTGTTTTCAGCGTTAGGCTTTTCATCCGGCCAATAAACCGGAGTCGTATCTACACCGTGAGCGTTCAGGAAAGCGGCTGTTCCGGCGGTGGCATATACTTTATAGCCTTTGGCGAACAGCGTGCGGCTTGCATCCAGCAAGTCTACTTTCGACTTCATGGCACCTGAAGAGAACATGACTGCTTTCTCAGGAATCTTGAAGCCTGTAGCGATCATAGCATTCAGCAGCGCTTCCGAGAAGTCGTCGCCGATACATCCCACTTCACCTGTTGAAGACATGTCTACGCCTAATACAGGGTCGGCCTTATGCAGACGGGAGAAAGAGAACTGAGATGCTTTTACGCCAATCCAGTCGATGTCGAATGCCGACTTGTCCGGTTTGGAGTAAGGAGCGTCCAGCATGATGCGGGTGGCAGTCTCGATAAAGTTACGTTTCAGTACCTTGGATACGAACGGGAAGCTACGAGAAGCACGTAAGTTGCACTCGATTACCTTCACTTCATTATTGCGTGCCAGGAACTGGATGTTGAACGGACCGGAGATATTGAGTTCTTTCGCAATCTGGCGACTGATCTTCTTGATGCGGCGTGCAGTTGCAAAGTAAATCTTCTGGGCGGGGAACACTAATGTGGCGTCACCGGAGTGGACACCGGCAAATTCAATGTGCTCGGAGATTGCATATTCCACTACTTCACCGTTCTGGGCGACAGCGTCGAATTCAATCTCTTTCGTGTTCTCGAGGAATTGGGAAACAACTACCGGATATTCTTTGGAAACTTCGGCGGCCATCTTCAGGAAGTTCTCCAACTCTTCGTCATCGTAGCAGACATTCATTGCTGCTCCCGAAAGAACATAAGACGGACGAACCAATACCGGATAACCTACCTTTTCTACGAAGCCTTTCACATCTTCAAGGCTGGTCAGCTCCTGCCATGCCGGTTGGTCAATGCCTAACTGGTCGAGCATAGCGGAGAACTTGTTACGGTTTTCGGCGCGGTCGATAGAGATCGGGGAGGTGCCCAATACGGGAACTGACTGGCGGTAGAGTTTCATTGCCAGATTGTTCGGGATTTGTCCGCCTACGGATACGATAACACCGCGAGGTTGCTCAAGGTCGATGACATCGAGTACACGCTCGAAAGAAAGTTCGTCGAAGTACAGACGGTCGCACATATCATAGTCGGTAGAAACCGTTTCGGGATTGTAGTTGATCATGATGGACTTGTAGCCTAACTTGCGGGCTGTCTGCACAGCATTAACCGAGCACCAGTCGAATTCTACGGAGCTACCGATGCGGTAAGCGCCCGAACCTAATACGACTACCGACTTTTCGTTCTTGTAGTAGTTTATATCATAACCCTCCACTGCGTATGTCATATACAGGTAGTTGGTCAGTTCCGGATGTTCGGAAGCCACCGTATTGATGCGTTTGACAGCCGGGAGGATGCCTAACGATTTACGATAGGCACGTACAGCCAAGTTTTCTTTCTCCATGTTTCCGGTCGGATTCAGAACGAAGCGAGCGATCTGGAAGTCGGAGAATCCTAAAATCTTGGCTTCACGCATTACGTCAGCCGGAATGTCTTCTATCTTATTATAAGCGGATAATTTGGCTTTGTAGTCAACGATATTTTTCAGTTTGCCGAGGAACCAAGGATCGATCTTTGTCAACTCGTGAATACGTTCGATAGAGTAGCCGTTTTCCATCGCCTGTGCGATAGAGAAGATACGCAGGTCGGTCGGGCGTGAAAGTTCCTTGTCAAGATCGTCGAAGTGCAGGTCGTCGTTGCCCACAAAACCGTGCATACCCTGACCGATCATACGGAGACCTTTCTGAATGATTTCTTCGAAAGAACGCCCGATGGACATGATTTCACCGACAGACTTCATGCTCGAACCGATTTCGCGGGATACACCGGCAAACTTAGTCAGATCCCAACGAGGAATCTTACAGATATAATAGTCGAGCTGCGGAGCGACATATGCCGAGTTGGGAGTTCCCATCTCGCCGATTTGGTCGAGCGAGTATCCCAAAGCGATCTTGGCGGCAACGAATGCCAACGGATAACCGGTAGCTTTGGAAGCCAGAGCGGAAGAACGGCTCAGACGGGCGTTTACTTCAATCACACGGTAATCGTCCGTATCGGAGTTGAAAGCGTACTGAATGTTACATTCACCCACAATACCTAAATGACGGATGCATTGGGTAGACAGTTCCTGTAGCATTTTCAACTCTTTGTCATTCAATGAGCAGGTAGGAGCAACGACAATGGACTCACCGGTGTGGATGCCGAGCGGGTCGAAGTTTTCCATGCTGGCCACTGTAAAGCAGTGGTCCTTGGCATCGCGGATTACTTCAAATTCGATTTCCTTCCAGCCTTTCAGAGATTCTTCCACAAGGATTTGTTTGGAGAAAGCGAATGAACTTTCTGCCAGTTTCAAGAATTCTTCCTCGTTGGTGCAGATACCGCTGCCAAGACCTCCCAATGCGTAAGCCGAGCGTATCATCACCGGATAACCGATCTTGCGGGCTGCGGCAATCGCGTCTTCCATGCTTTCCACAGCTTGGCTGACGGGAGTCTTCATCTTGATTTCGTCCAGTTTCTTCACGAACAGGTCGCGGTCTTCCGTGTACATGATGGCCTCTACAGATGTGCCAAGCACCTTCACTCCGTATTTATCAAGAATACCTTGTGTGTAGAGTTCTGCTCCGCAATTCAGTGCAGTCTGTCCGCCGAATGCCAACAAGATGCCGTCGGGGCGCTCCTTCTTGATAATTTCTTCTACAAAATAAGTGTTTACGGGAAGGAAATACACTTTATCGGCGATACCTTCAGAAGTCTGAATGGTGGCGATGTTCGGGTTTACCAATACTGAACTGATACCTTCTTCTTTTAAAGCTTTCAGCGCTTGTGAGCCTGAGTAGTCGAACTCTCCGGCTTGTCCGATTTTGAGTGCTCCAGAGCCCAAAACGAGAACTTTCTTGATTTCCTTTTCCATTTCTTTTGTTATTATATAGGTTGTTGTTAAAGTTCGTTCATAAAAAAAATGCGTTACCCTCAAAAAAGGATTAACGCATTACCAAAGAACTAAAATATCGTTTTGAAGAAAAGAGAAGAAGCCCGCAGTTTCGGGATGAAAAACATCCGAATGTAGATAATACTTACTTCTGATTTCTTGTTGGTTCATTTTTAATTTCAAAATTTGTACAAAGTAACGACATATTTTGGATATGGCAAAAAGAAACGCCTACTTTTTTGCAAAATGATTCATCGTACCGATGAAACGGTTGTCTATTGATTACTACTTTCAGTTTTTATAGTTATCTTTGTCGGTGAATCTATAATAATAAGGTAACAACAATGGAAAAAAAGAAAA
Source organism: uncultured Bacteroides sp. (assembly GCA_934716785.1). Classification (GTDB taxonomy): domain Bacteria; phylum Bacteroidota; class Bacteroidia; order Bacteroidales; family Bacteroidaceae; genus Bacteroides. The sequence continues at coordinate 3,960 of CAKUYM010000141.1, forward strand.
TCATACTTACTGGCGACCGCCCTACCGGAAGACTTCATATCGGACACTATGTGGGTTCATTGAAACGCAGAGTCGACTTGCAAAATGCCGGTGACTACAGCAAAATGTTTGTTTTTATCGCTGATGCGCAGGCATTGACCGACAATATAGACAATCCGGAAAAGGTAAGGCAGAACGTTATTGAGGTTGCTCTTGATTATTTGGCATGCGGCCTCGATCCGTCCAAGACTACGATCTTCATCCAGTCGCAGATACCGGAACTGTGCGAACTGAGCTTCTACTTTATGGATCTTGTCAGCGTGTCGCGCCTGCAGCGTAACCCGACCGTGAAAACGGAAATCCAGATGCGCAACTTCGAAGCAAGCATTCCCGTAGGTTTCTTCACGTATCCTATCAGCCAGGCTGCTGACATTACGGCTTTCCGCGCAACGACCGTCCCTGTGGGCGAAGATCAGGAACCGATGCTTGAACAGGCGCGTGAGATCGTCCGCCGTTTCAACTATATATATGGTGAGACATTGGTTGAGCCGGAAATCCTGTTGCCGGACAATGCAGCCTGCCTGCGTCTGCCGGGAACTGACGGCAAGGCAAAGATGAGCAAGTCGCTTGGCAACTGTATTTATCTGTCGGAAGAACCGGATGAAATCCAGAAGAAGATTATGAGCATGTACACCGATCCGGGACATCTCCGTGTACAGGATCCGGGCAAAATTGAAGGCAACACGGTGTTTACCTATCTCGATGCTTTCTGCCGCCCCGAACATTTCGAACGTTACTTGCCGGACTATCCGAATCTGGAAGAGCTGAAAGCTCATTATCAACGTGGTGGATTGGGCGACGTGAAGGTGAAGCGTTTCTTGAATTCCATCATGCAGGAGACGTTGGAACCGATTCGCAACCGCCGCAAGGAGTTCAGCAAGGATATCCCCGCTATCTACGAGATGCTTCAGCAAGGATGCGAAGTGGCGAGAGCTGTGGCTGCCGAAACATTGGCTGACGTGAAGAGGGCGATGAAGATTAATTATTTCGATGACAAGGAATTGATTGAGGAACAGGTGAAACGCTTTTCTTCCTCTCAAGACTGATAAGAAGAACAAATAAGACTGATAAGAAGAACAAAATAAGAAGGTGTCAAAGCACTTGTCTTTTACAAAATACCCCTGCCGCATGTAACTGTAGCAGGGGCATTCTTTTTTTTCTTATTTTTATCTTATTCCTTATTTGCATGGCATCAATTTCAATTTGTCCCGATATCTATAAATCAATATTGTATAGCTTCAGCTTGTTGTATAAAGTCTTCCTGTCGATATCCAGCAATTGCGCGGCTTTGCTTTTATTGTTGCCGGTCTGGCGCAATGCCTTCAGGATATGTTCTTTTTCTGTCTCTTCATTGCGAAGCGCCATATTGGTGGTGGCGGATACGGGAGTCTCCAACAATTCTGTCCCCAATTCCGACAGGGTGATGAAATTGCTTTGCGCCAGTAACGTCGCTCTTTTGATGATATTCCTCATTTGCCGCAGATTGCCCGGCCAATGATAACTCAACAAAGCCTGTGATGCTTTCGTATCGAAGCCGATCAGATGTTTGTCCAGTTCCTTGTTTGCCTGGTCGAGGAAGAAGTTGGCGAAGAGCAGGATATCCTCTTTCCGTTCTTTCAAGTCGGGCATCCGCAATGTGAATTCATTGATGCGGTGATAGAGGTCTTCGCGGAATGTTCCCTTTTCAATCGCTTGCTCCAAATTCTCGTTGGTTGCCGATACCAAACGGATATCTACGGATATTTCCTGAGTGGAGCCGACCGGACGTATCTTTCTCTCCTGCAAGGCACGGAGCAGTTGGATCTGTACCTCATAACTGAGATTCCCAATTTCATCCAAAAAAATAGTACCACCGTTGGCTGCGACAAAAGCTCCCGTCTTGTCCGTCAATGCACCCGTGAAAGAACCTTTCACGTGCCCGAAAAACTCGGAAGCTGCCAGCTCTTTGGGAATAGAACCGCAGTCTACCGCAATGAACGGTTTGTCACTTCGTTTGCTGAGCTGATGGATACGATGCGCCACGTACTCTTTCCCTGTTCCGCTGGAGCCGTTGATGAGTACAGACATATTAGTGGGAGCCACCAATCCTACATAATTGTAAAGTTGCTTGGCGGCGTCACTTTCTCCTTCCAGATAAGAAGAGTGGGGAGAACCGGGTATATCCTGTGAATTAGAAGCGTTTCTCTTAGGATTTGCGGAGGTGCGCTCAGTAGAATGGATCGTCGCCGGATTGTGGATTGTCGTCGGACTGTCTGCCGCTTGCAAAGCTTCGGATATTTTCTTCAGCACCTCTTCCGGATTCACCGGTTTGGCGATATAATCCCGCGCTCCGAGTTTCATGGCCAACACAGCAGACTGGATATCCGCATATCCGGTCATGATAATCAAGGGGATGTTCGTCTCCCGGTCATTCATCCATTTCAACAAATCAATGCCCTCATAGTCCGGCAGCCGCAAATCAGACAATATCAAATCGACGGTCTGATTTTCGATATGCTTCCGGGCACGTGCAATATTGCTCACTGTTGATACATCAAACCCCTTCTTGCCCAGCCAGGTTTTGAGCATCATTCCAAAAGTTATATCGTCTTCGACAATTAATATGGCTTTCATCCTATCAGGTTTTGATTCTTTTAAGCCACAAAGGTAAGATGATTTAGGTGAAAGTGGTATATTTGCAAACTTAATTTAAATAAAAGCGTTATGAAAAAGATTGTATTGATTTTATTAACCATATCGTTTTGCGGATTGACTTCCTGCAAAAGCGGAACAAAAAAAGGAGGAGACATGGATAAAGAGACATTGGTAAAGATTGAGACAACTGCCGGAGATATCAAAGTGAAGTTGTACAATGAGACGCCAAAGCATCGTGATAATTTTATCAAACTGGCGAAAGAGGGAATGTATGAAGGAACGTTGTTCCATCGCGTCATCAAGGATTTCATGATTCAGGCCGGCGACCCGGACTCAAAGAATGCGCCGAAAGGAAAAATGCTTGGTGCAGGGGATGTGGGCTATACCATTCCGGCAGAATTTGTATATCCGAAGTATTTCCACAAGAAAGGTGCTCTGTCCGCAGCCCGTCAGGGAGATAATGTGAATCCGAAAAAGGAGTCTTCCGGTTGCCAGTTCTATATCGTGACAGGCAAGGTTTACAATGACTCTACACTGCTCGGCATGGAAAGCCAGATGAATGAGAATAAAATCAACCTTATTTTTAACAATCTGGCGCAGAAGCACATGAAGGAGATTTATAAGATGCGCAAGGCGAATGACGAGAACGGGCTTTACGAACTGCAGGAGAAACTCTTTGCCGAAGCGCAGGAGCTGGCTGCCAAGGAGCCTGAGTTCCACTTCACGCCCGAACAGATTGAGGCATATACCACGGTGGGCGGCACTCCGCATCTGGACGGCGAATATACCGTGTTCGGAGAAGTGGTGGAAGGCATGGACGTAGTAGACAAGATTCAGCGGGTGAAGACAGACCGCAGCGACCGTCCCGAGGAAGATGTGAAGATAATAAAAGCGACAATACTTGACTAAATGATATGAAAATCAACAGGCATATTCTTGACAACGGCTTGCGGCTGGTACATTCGCAGGACGAAAGTACGCAAATGGTGGCTCTTAATGTGTTATATAATGTAGGAGCTCGTGACGAACATCCCGAACATACCGGCTTTGCCCATCTGTTCGAACACTTGATGTTCGGTGGTTCGGTGAATATACCCGATTATGATACGCCGTTGCAGCTTGCGGGTGGAGAGAATAATGCCTGGACGAACAATGATATCACCAATTACTACCTCACCGTGCCCCGTCAGAATGTGGAAACAGGCTTTTGGCTGGAGTCCGACCGTATGTTGAGCCTCGATTTCAGCGGGCGGAGCTTGGAAGTGCAGCGGGGGGTGGTGATGGAAGAGTTCAAGCAGCGTTGTCTCAACCAGCCTTACGGAGACGTGGGGCATCTTCTCCGTCCCCTTGCTTATCGGACGCACCCTTATCAATGGCCTACCATCGGTAAGGACTTGTCGCATATCGCTAATGCGACGTTGGAGGAAGTGAAAGCATTCTTTTTCCGCTTTTATGCTCCCAACAATGCGATTCTGTCCGTGACCGGAAATATCACTTTTGAAGAAGCGGTAGAACTGACGGAAAAATGGTTCGGTCCTATTCCCCGTCGTGATGTTCCCCGTCGGAATCTGCCGCAAGAACCGGAACAGACCGAGGAACGTCGGCTGACGGTGGAACGGAATGTGCCTCTTGATGCACTGTTCATGGGATATCATATGTGCGACCATAGCCATCCTGACTATTATGCTTTTGATATTTTGTCGGATATATTGAGCAACGGGCGTTCCAGCCGTTTGAACCGGCGTCTTGTGCAGGAAAGGCAGCTCTTTTCGAGCATCGACGCTTATATCTCCGGCAGCGTGGATGCCGGCTTGTTTCATATTTCCGGCAAACCGTCGGCCGGCGTAACGTTGGAACAGGCGGAAGCCGCCATTCGCGAAGAACTGATTCGTCTGCAGCAGGAGCCTGTCGGTGAACAGGAACTGGAGAAAGTTAAAAACAAATTTGAATCTACACAGATATTCGGCAATATCAATTACCTGAATGTAGCCACCAACCTTGCCTGGTTCGAACTGTTGGGGCAGGCTGAGGACTTGGATAAAGAAGTGGACCGCTATCGCTCCGTCACTGCCGAGCAGTTGCAGGCTGTCGCCCGAACGGCTTTCCGGGAGGAGAATGGGGCTGTACTATATTATAAAAGTAAATGAGGATTTTCGTTTGTGTCCGAAAAGAAGTCCTGTTTATAAAGCAATGATGATGAGTAGACTATTTGATATATACAAGGATCATTACAAAGCACTGATTTATTTGGGATTGCCTATTGTCATCGGACAAATAGGGGTTATTGTGCTCGGATTTGCCGATACATTAATGATTGGGCATCATAGTACGTTGGAGCTGGGAGCGGCTTCTTTCGTGAATAATGTGTTCAATCTGGCTATCATTTTCAGTACCGGATTCTCATATGGACTGACACCCATTGTGGGCAGCCTGTACGGCACTCGTCAATACGCTTCAGCCGGACAGGCGTTGCGCAACAGTCTGCTGGCGAATCTGTTGGTAGCACTTTTGCTGACCGTTTGCATGACTGTTCTTTTCTTGAATATCGAGCGTCTCGGACAGCCGGACGAATTGATTCCTCTAATCAAGCCTTATTATCTTGTCCTGCTTGTCTCTTTGGTGTTCGTCATGCTTTTTAACGGGTTCAAACAGTTTACGGATGGAATAACGGACACCAAAACCGCCATGTGGATACTGCTCGGTGGAAACGTGCTGAATATCATCGGCAACTATATCCTTATTTATGGAAAATTGGGATTCCCGGAACTTGGGTTGTTGGGAGCGGGAGTCAGTACCTTGTTCTCGCGTATAATGATGGTGATTGTCTTTGTCATTGTTTTTGCGCGTAGTTCGCGCTTCATTCGTTATAAAGTCGGTTTTTTGCGTTTGGGATGGTCACGCGTTCTCTTCAGACGTCTGAACGGAATCGGATGGCCGGTCGCTCTCCAGATGGGAATGGAGACCGCCTCTTTCAGCTTGAGTGCCATAATGATCGGTTGGCTGGGAACCATTGCGTTGGCTTCCCATCAGGTGATGCTGGCTATCTCGCAGTTCACCTTTATGATGTATTACGGGATGGGGGCTGCCGTAGCTGTGCGTGTCAGCAATTTCAACGGGCAGAATGACATAGTCAATGTGCGTCGTTCCGCCTATGCCGGCTTTCATTTGATGATGACATTGGGTGTCGTACTTTCTTCTATTGTTTTCCTTTGCAGGAATCATTTGGGAAGTTGGTTTACCGATAGTCCGGAAGTGGCCGCTATGGTCACCTCGCTCATTTTCCCTTTCCTTGTCTATCAGTTTGGCGATGGCTTGCAGATTACTTTTGCCAATGCTTTGCGTGGAATATCGGATGTGAAGCTGATGATGCTTATCGCCTTTATAGCTTACTTCATCATCTCTCTTCCTGTGGGTTACTTCTGTGGCTTCGTTATGGAGTGGGGCGTGGTAGGTGTCTGGATGGCATTTCCTTTCGGACTGACGAGTGCTGGGCTGATGCTTTGGTGGAGGTTCCGTTATATGACGAAATCTGCATCCGGCATAAGATAAGATACTCTGTTATTAGTGATAACCTGTAATTCTGTGATAATGCCATGGCTTCCTATCGTTTCACAAAACTGAAAGTAACCATCGGTTACACGT
>CAKUYM010000142.1 GCA_934716785.1 uncultured Bacteroides sp.
CAACGAGGCTGTTACACTGCTGCGGGCGGACGGCGCGGACACGGCGCTGCTCGCCACCATTTCAGACCCGCTGGGCGCGGACGCCATGGCCTCCGACCTGTATCTGGACGGCGACCGGCTGCTGGTGCTTGGCTCTGATGCGCGGATGGTGATCTGTTCGGATATGGACGGCATATTCGGAGGTAAGAATGAGGCAGTCAATATCCGTGATTTCCAATGGAAGACATTTAGCCCCATGCAGTTGAATATGGATGGCTGGGGAGCCAACGAAAAGTACCCCCATGCTTTAGGCGAACCGGCCACATCCATCAACCGGATGTACCTGAAGATGAAATCCGAACTGATGCCTTATACATATAGTTTCGCCAAGGAGGCGGTAGACGGCATGCCTCTTATCCGTGCGATGTTCTTGGACTATCCGAGTAAGTACACTTATGGTCCTGCTACGCAATACCAGTATATGTATGGAACGGATTTTCTTGTAGCTCCCATTTATCAGAAAACCGAAGCTGATGAGAAAGGCAATGATATCCGTAACGGTATCTATCTGCCCTCCGGCTTCTGGATTGACTATTTCAGTGGCGAGAAGTATGAAGGCAACTGCATTCTCAACAACTTCGATACGCCTGTATGGAAACTTCCCGTGTTTGTGAAGAGCGGAGCTATCATTCCGATGGCAAACCCTCATAATAACGTTAGTGAGATAGATAAGTCTCTCCGTATTTATGAGTTTTATCCGGATGGACACACTGAAATCATGGAGTATGATGATGACGGGGTGACGGAAGCCTATCGTCGCAATGAGTCGGCATCTACTCGGATCGAATCGGATGTTAACGAAAAGAAGAACCGTCTTAGTATCACCATTCATCCGACATCCGGCAACTTTGAAGGTTTTGTAAAGGATAAAAAGACGGAACTGCGCATCAATGTTACTGAAAAGCCGAAGAAGCTCTCTGCCAAGATAAACGGTAAAAACGTGAAACTGACGGAAGTGGGCACAGCCGGTGATTTTGAGAAAGATGAAAACGTCTTTTGGTATGAGGAAACTCCCAATCTGAACAAGTTTGCCACGAAAGGTAGTGACTTTGAAAAGGTGACTATCACAAAGAATCCGCAGTTGCGTGTCAAATTGGCTTCTGCTGATATTACCGCCGGTGCGGTTGTGCTGAATGTAGACGGCTTCCGTTTTGCTCCTACCGACCGTTATCGGGTAAGTACCGGTGCTTTGAGTATTCCTCAGAATGCACAGGTAACGGAGGAAAATCGTGAGGCGTATATCTTGAAACCGACATGGGACAAGGTGGCTAATGCCGATTTCTATGAGATTGAATTTGACGGTATGCTTTATACGACTATTCGCAATACTTATCTGTTGTTTGAAGGGCTGGAGGCAGAAACTCCATACTCTTTCAAAGTGCGTGCTGTCAATAAGGAGGGTGTTTCCGACTGGGCAACTATCCAAGTAACGACTAAGGCCAATCCGTTGGAATTCGCTATCCACGGAATAGAAGGTGAATCTACCGCTCCTTCTCAAGGAGGATTTGGTGTAAACCGTTTGTTCGACTTTGCCGAGTCCGGTGACAACTGGCATACGAAGTACGGTGCTAAGGCTATTCCGTTGGATTTGACTATCGACCTCAAGACCGTTAATCAGTTGGATAAATTCCATTACTTGCCGCGCACTGATGCCGGAAACGGTACGATACTGAAAGGCTCCGTATCTTACAGTATGGATAAGGAACATTGGACGGAAGCCGGTGCGTTCGATTGGAAACGTGACGGTGAGGTGAAAGTCTTTGAATTTGCCAACCATCCTACTGCACGTTATATCAAGATCAACATAACGGCAGGTGTAGGCAACTATGCTTCCGGTCGCGAACTTTACGTATTTAAGGTGCCGGGAACAGCCAGCTATCTGCAAGGAGATATCAACAATGATGGTAAGATTGACCGCAACGACCTGACCTCTTATATGAACTATACCGGTCTGCGCCGTGGAGATTCGGACTATGAGGGATATATCAGCAAGGGTGACATTAACATGAATGACTTGATTGATGCTTATGATATCAGTGTGGTGGCAACCCAGCTTGACGGTGGTGTGGGCAGAAAGGATACACTTAAGGTATCCGGCTCTTTGTCAATCAGCACCCCGAAACGTCTGTATCAGAAGGATGAAATCGTTGAAATCCGTGTCAAAGGCAATGACTTGAAAGCTGTGAATGCGTTCAGTTTTGCACTGCCTTACGATCAGAATGACTTTGAGTTTGTAGGCGTAGAGCCGTTGAATATAAAGGCTATGGAAAACCTTACTTACGACCGCTTGCATACCAATGGAGTGAAATCGCTCTATCCTACGTTTGTCAATATAGGAAAGCAGGAAACGTTGAATGGTTCGGAAGAACTGTTTATCCTGAAACTGAAAGCGAAACGCAAAGTGAAGTTTGAATTGACTTTGAAAGATGGAATATTGGTTGATAAGGAATTGAGGATGCATCAGTTCTAATGATTGATGCATCATACCATTCTTGAATAATTCATTTTATTTTTCTTGTAAAATGGTTAGAAGAAGCAAATAGTAGATTCGGAGTATAATCTCCGCATTCTACTATTTGCTTTGTTTTTGTTCTTTATTGTTTTCAGATATTCCTATTTGATTCAGATACTCAATATGTAAAAAGTCAGAATGTTCGTACGGTACTTCGTTCTCTCGGTTCGAGAACTGCCCGGTTGTTGTCGTTATGTTTGAGCAGTTTGTTCTTCTTCTTTTGGAACAATAAAATCAAGTCTATTTCCGGTTTCGGATTAATTTTGTAGTTTTACGGATATATCAGGAAAAAGAGGGTATAATCATAAAATGTAATCATAATATGGAATGTAAAATACGTTGTTGGCGGATAGAGGATGCAGAAGATATTGCAGAGGCACTGAATAATAAGAATATATTGGATAACCTGCGGGATGGCATCCCCTTTCCATATACAGTGCATGATGCAAGGGAGTTTATACAGGCAATGAATGCCGCCGATTCGGAAAGTACGTTCTCATTTGCAATAACTGTCGATGATAAGGCAATAGGTAGCATAGGTGCCTTCCGCCAAAGCAACATACATTCGAGAACTGCCGAAGTGGGATATTACATTGCAGAGCCTTATTGGGGGCAAGGTATCGGTACAAGTGCTGTGAAACAATTATGCGAATATGTCTTTCAAAATACGGATATAATCCGACTGTTTGCCGAACCTTTTTCACATAATGTCTCTTCTTGCCGCATCCTTGAGAAATGCGGGTTTGAGTTAGAGGGGACATTGAGGAAGAATGCGGTAAAAAATGATGTTGTGGTGGATATGAAGATGTATTCAATTCTGAAAGAATGAATCCCGGATTCATCATGTAAAAGATATATGTCGGACTCTTATGGGCTAGCCCAGCTATATGCTAATATTCAATTGAGTGTATCAGGGCTTTGCATCCTTTGTGAACAGTGATTGGATTAGACTGAATATAAAGGTGCAAATTGGAATGAAGCATGATATTGTAAAGATTAGTCTGTTATCGCTTATTTATCTCAACTATTTACCTATACAATTCTGAATGACTTTCATTTTTTTTGCTTACTTTTGTAGTTGTAATAGTACGATATATAGATAGATATTTAAATGCACCTTTTTTGCATAACCAATCAATCTGTTTTTCGTAACTCAAAATAAAGTATAGAAATTATTATGGCTAAACCTTTTATAAAATGGGCTGGTGGTAAAACACAATTGCTAACGCAATTTGAACGCATCCTCCCTAATGACCTTTACGAAGCAAACTCTTTTACATATATAGAGCCTTTTGTGGGTGGGGGAGCGCTATTGTTTTATATGTTACAAAAATTCCCCAATATTGGTCGTGCAATTATCAATGATGTGAATCCTAATCTTACCACTGCCTATCGAGTGGTAAGGGATAGGCCTGAGCTTCTTATTGCAGAATTGAAAAGGCTTCAATTAGAGTTTCATCAGCTCAATAGTGAAGAAGCAAAAAAGGATTATTTTCTAAATATCAGAAATTCCTATAATGTGGAACAACATGATGATGTTATAAAAACAGCCCTATTTATTTTCTTAAACCGTACTTGTTTCAATGGTTTGCATCGTTTAAATTCTAAAGGGTATTTCAATGTACCTTTTGGGAAGTATACTAAACCAACCATTTGTGATGAAGCTTTAATTATGGAAGATAGTTCTGTGTTGCAGAATGTTGAAATTCTCTGTGGTGACTACTCTCAAATAGAACGATTTGTCGATGACAATACTTTTGTTTATTTCGATCCGCCTTATCGTCCACTTAGTGCAACTTCAAGTTTCACATCTTATTCAAAAGAGAGTTTTAATGATGCCGAACAAATACGCTTGGCTCAATTCTTTGCTCGATTAACAAGGTTAGGTTGTAGGATGATGCTTAGCAATTCTGATTGTAGTTCACATAATCCAAGTGACACATTCTTTGAAGAATTATATGGCAATTATATAATTGAAAGGGTTTATGCTTCTCGTAGCGTTAATGCAAATGCATCAAAAAGAGGTCGGTTGACGGAGATTTTAGTAAGAAACTATGAATCTGCAGTAGTGTATCCTGCGGATGAATTTCAGTTTGCAATTTAATCATTTAATATCTTGCACTATGGTATTTTTAAATCAGAAGCCTGAAGACTTAAATAAGGTTTTCACTAATAATCTATTGTTGACTAATAGAGGTTTCAATTATTATGTTGATTGGAACAATATAGATGGTTATAAAGGATTTTTGGTTGAAATTCATGCTATGGATGTCTTGATAGGATGTAAGGATGATAGCTTTAAATCCCAATTTGTCACCCTTCTTTCTAAACTTCCCAGTGTAAGATTGTTATTTCCTTTTTTATTCGGGTTAGCTAAAAGTGAAAGAGAACAGCTCTATAAGGGCAGAGAAAAATTAACAATCATTCAAGATGAATTAGATAGTGCGGATCATTTGGTTTATAGTTTCTCAAAGACAATTGAACTATTTGATGAAAATAGTATAGAGGTGTACTATGATTTTTTTGTTAAAATGGGTTTGAAAAACCTGTATCAAAATATAATAGAGAAAAGTACATTAGACTATATTGCAGGTGTTCTGGTAGGGATGGATTCTAATGGGCGTAAAAATAGAGGGGGGAAAGCATTTGAATTAGCTTGCCAACCTTTGTTTGAGAAAGTTTGTTGTAATCAGTATCCATTGACACTTCTGACACAAAAGCAATTCAAAGTGCTTAAAGATTATGGATTTGATATTTCTGAGGATATTGCTGAACGGAAAGCAGATTTTATAGTGTTGGATGTCAAAAAGAAAAGAGTCATTAACTTTGAAGTTAATTTCTACAATGGTTCTGGTTCTAAACCTGAAGAAATTATTGATTCATATATTAATCGCCAAAATGATTTAAAATCTTCAGGAATAGATTTTGCTCTGGTAACAGATGGTAAATGTTGGTTATCAGCTACCAATCAGTTATTAAAAGGATTCCGGCACTTAGACTATCTTCTCAACTTCTATATGCTGAAACATGGTATGTTAGAGGAAATTATAAACAGCGTGTTTGATACTGATAATGATTGAATCTTACTTCAAATCCTCTAACCGCAATTTTACGCTTCTATATGGTGATTGCTGTGAGTTGCTTCGACAATTCAATTTCAAGTTTAATTGCATTTTTGCCGATCCGCCATATTTCCTTTCCAATGGTGGCATCAGTGTACAAAATGGTCAGATTGTCTGTGTTGATAAAGGCGACTGGGACAAGGGGCTGACTCCAAAGAAAGTGATGGAGTTTAATATGGAATGGATCGGACTTTGCCGGGAGAAGCTGAAAGATAATGGTACGATATGGGTTTCAGGCACATATCACAATATTTTTTCTGTAGCCAACTGTCTAACAGAATTGGGCTTCAAGATTTTAAATGTAGTGACATGGGTAAAGACCAATCCTCCTCCTAATATTTCATGCCGATATTTTACATATAGTACTGAGTTCGTCATTTGGGCCCGTAAAAATAAAAAGAAACCTCATTATTTCAATTATGACTTGATGAAGCAGCTAAACGATGGTAAACAGATGACTGACGTTTGGCGATTGCCTGCCATTGCACCTTGGGAGAAAGCTTGCGGCAAGCATCCTACACAGAAACCGCTCGCTTTGCTTTCTCGTATCATTATGGCTTCGACGAGACCGGGAGAATGGGTACTTGACCCATTATGTGGCAGTTCTACAACGGGTATTGCTGCAAATCTATTAGGACGACGTTTTTTGGGCATTGACCAAGAAGAAGAGTTTCTGAAGATCAGTGAATGTCGCCGTGAAGAATTGGATGATATCCAAACTTTTCATAAGTATCGTTCTAAAATAAAAGATATTAGTTATGTTGATTTGCAATGTTCACACATGGCGAATGAGGAAACAGATTGCCAATATTGTGATTTACCGTTTTAGGTATTGAAATTTACTCTTATCCTCCTTTTTCACATAATCTTTCGGCAATATCCCGAATTGTTTCTGGAAGTAACGGGTGAGGTACGAAGGATTATTAAATCCTACAATGTAACAGACTTCATCCATCTGATACTCCCCTTCGCGCAAAAGTTCTCCGGTGGATGATGTCCCGTTTGAAAATAAACACTACCTTTGTCTCCTATAAAAAAACAAGTATGTATCTGACAAGTATGAGCCAGGAGGAACTGTATGCCGAAGCGCGTAAAGACTTCATTGCAATATCAACCCAAATGAGCATGTTTATAGACAAAGTTCGTAAGAAAGCAGCGATGACGAGTCCATTTCCTGTGGCGCCCCAGCGTATGACTATCACCACTACCCGAAGAAATGTATGGACGCTGGAGGGGAGATACAATTCTTATATGCATGCTTTGGGATTTCAAGCTTACGCTCCAGTCATTGGTTCTTCAAGCAATGGCTATATCCAAATAACAGGTTTAAAGTCCTCAAATATAATAATGCATTACACGGCACACTTCATGCAACGATACAAAGAGCGCTACATTGATCATTATCAAATAGACCTCAAAGGAGAAAGTTTGTACGATTACTTTACGCATAATAATCCGGATGTATTGTATACTCGCAAGAACAATGGCGGTTATTTCATTGTTTCCGACCATGGCATCGCTGTAGCCGAGTTTAGTGACGAACGAAAGCTCATGACCCATATCACTTTTCTGGGAGATGATGAACTGACTCTGAGGAAACAACTCATCTATGATGAAGAGATTAGAATCTATAAAGGGGTACTTGAACTGCAACGGTTAAAATTGAGAAAACAAAAGGATGACATCATCACAATCTGGAATATCGCAAAGAAGCACCATGCAGGTTTTGAAATGGTGAAGCGTTGGTATAAGTGGAATGGAGTGGAAATACCCGAAGATGTGCTTCATCAATACATTGAGTGCATTGAGAAGTATCATGTACAATCGCTTGACAAACTATGCAAGCTTATATCACAGATTTAATAGAGGTGGGAAAACTGATTTTCCTACTGTTTTCGGCCTATACTCTTAGAGATTAAGTGGCTGATTATTGGTTGTTATAAGCCAAGTGCTATCTGCAAAATACGTTTTTCTTGAAAAACGTGCTTTATAAAGAACACTCCTTTCAGATTAAAAATTTTTGGCATATAAAAACGGGAAAGCTTATGGCTTTCAGGTTTGCTATGAACTGAATGACATGAACCTGAAACGTGAATTGTACGGATTTGAACTGGAAAATGTGATGCTCGAAAAGAAGACCCTGCTTACTTACAACCAGAAGGAAACTTATGGGGATATTGAAGTTGTTCCCTTTTGGGAATGGGTTATGTCACCACCTTTCACATAGTCTTTCGGCAATATCCCGAATTGCTTCTGGAAGCAGCGTGCGAAGTATGAAGGATTATTAAATCCTACGATGTAGCAGACTTCGTTAATCCGATACTCCCCTTCGCGCAAAAGTTCTCCCGCAGTTTTGAGCCGAATTAATCGGATATAATCATTGGGTGGCATTCCTGTCAACCCTTTTAGCTTGCGTTGCAGGTTAGAGCGGCTGATGCTCATTTCCTCCGCCAGCTTATCAATGGTAAACTCCTCATTGGTAAAGTTTCCGGTGATAATTTCATTGACCGTGTCCAGCCATTTCACATCTGTCTTATTCATCAATGTCTGGTCATACGACATATTCGGCACGGTTGTAAAGTGATTGAACAACATACGTCTGTTTTCCAGCAGATTATTGATAGTGGCTTTCATATGGCTCAGAGAGAAAGGCTTCTCGATATAAGCGTCCGCGCCATAGTCAAGACCGGCAATTTTCGAATCGATACTGTCGAGTGCCGATAGTAGGATAAACGGAATATGGCAGAGCATATTGTCGGAACGGATAGATTTCAGCAGTTCGAACCCGTCCATGTCTGGCATCACAATGTCACTGATGATAAGGTCTACTGTTGTCGTTTCGAGAGATTTCAGTGCTTCTTTGCCATTGGTGGCGGTATGGATGGTATATGTATTCCCTAAGTTTTTTGCCAGAAATTCGAGCATATCCTTTGTGTCTTCTACGACAAGAAGGGAATAACCGGTAGAACCGCCTTCTTCTTCTAATGCGGGAACCTTGTCGGGCATGGAGGTAATGTTGGAACTGATAGAGACGCTCTTTTCCAGATAAGGAATCTCGACACAGACTTCACATCCCTCCGTATATCCGGAATTGATATATACCTTTCCTTTATGCTTTTCCACCAACAACTTAACGAGACTTAATCCGATTCCTACTCCGGAACCGTTATTATTCGTATTTCCTGCTTGGTAGAACGGTTCGAAAACCTTGCTGCATTCTTCCTGTGGAATTCCCGGACCGTCATCGCGTACACAAAGAGAGAGGGTACGTCCCTCTGTGGACAGATGTTCGTCGAGAATCACCATGATACGTGTACGGGCATATTTCATGGCATTGGTCAGCAGGTTACTGATAACTTTAGTCAATGCTTCCCGGTCTACGTTATATTTCAGATGCTCTTTCGGCAGCGAAACATTGAAAGAGATACCCGTTAGCGAGATGGCCCGGAAACGCTCAACGACATCTTCTATCAACAGGTTTATATCCACCTCGTTAAATGAGAGTGCATATCCCTCCTTGTCCACTTTGCGGAAATCGAGCAGTTGCTTGATCAATTCCATCAGCCGGTTGGTATTTTTCTGTATGACAGACAGATTGCTTTCCACCTCGCTGTTCCACTCATGCGTCTCCAAAATTGCTTCCAAAGGAGCTTTTATCAGGCTTACGGGAGTTTTGATTTCATGCGCCACTTGCGTAAAGAACGTTATCTTGGACTGAAACAACTCTTGGTTCTTGATTTGATCCATCTCTTTCATTTTTCTTAATTTTACAGCTTGCTGTTTGCGCAGGTAGAGCTGTATCAAGAAATAAAGCAGTCCGCAGATGGCCAACAGATAGAAAATCTTGGCATAAACAGTTTTCCAAAGGGGTGGGAGGACTTCAATGTGCAGACAACAGTCGTCATTACTCCAGTATTCATCATTGTTGCTCGATTTCACACGGAAAGTATATTCTCCCGGTGGCAATTTGAGGAACGACACATTGTTTTTATCTGTGTAAACCCATTCCTTATGAATTCCGTCCATCTTGTAGGCATAGAGATTCTTGCCCGGAGCCACATAACTCAAACTTTCGAACATGATGTCGAACGACACTACCTGATAAGGAATGGTCACCTTTCCGCCAAGAGCAGGCATCCGTTTGCTTAGACTGACTTTGTCATCCGGGCTATGCATATATATGGCGGAAATGGAAGCGGTCGGCCTTACTTTATTGACGGATAATTTGAACGGATAGAAGCTGTTGAATCCGTTTACACCGCCAAAATAGAATTTGCCGTCACTGGCCTGCAGTGAGGATCGGAAGTTGAACTGATTGCTTTGCAGCCCGTCCTCGATCGTGTAGAGTTGCGCCCGTTTGTTTTGGGGCTCATAACGTATCAGCCCCCTGTTGGAAGAGAGCCAGTAGTTGCCTGATTGATCGTCCAGTATACCGTAAATGATATTGTTGGGAAGATTCTCCTGAGTGGAGAAATTTTCAAAGTTATCCTGTTCGTAATGATAACGGCAGATGCCT
>CAKUYM010000143.1 GCA_934716785.1 uncultured Bacteroides sp.
AAGCCATGCGCTTTCAAGACTTGCTCCACGACATCACGTCCGCAACCACGGCCACCGTCTGCGTAAGAGATATATTTCACAACGGATTTCACTTCTGGCACGGCGTCTTTCGGACAACAGGGAAGTCCGCACTCTTGCATCACTTCAATATCGGGCACATCATCCCCCATATACAATATCTCATCATCAGTCAAGCCGTATTTGTCACGAAAATCGCGATAATCGTGTATCTTCACAGCAGACCCCATATATAAATCCTTCACCCCCAAACCTTCAAAACGGATGCGTACCGCTTCCGTCCGTCCACCGGTGATGATGGCGATATGGATTCCTTTCTTCACTGCCAGTTGGATAGCATACCCATCCTTGATATTCACGGTACGCATCGGTTCGCCGGAAGGATGCAGCGGAACCGTAGTGGAACTCAATACTCCGTCTACGTCAAAAGCCAATGCTTTGATACGGGATAAATCATAATTGATGGTGCTCATGGATACTTTTGCTCATTAATTTATATATTTCCTGTAGTGCCGGCGAGTCTGCCAGCATGGCAAGATGATCACCTATCACATTTTCGTCATAACGCACAGCCGGACCAGTTTGCGCATCACGTGGCGCCAGTTCATGTACTTTACGCGCTGTTTCATCAATCAACGGAAGCATGGCATCGAAAGGCAGGTTATACTTTTCAAGCAGATCTGCCGCCAAGGCATACATATGATTGGTGAAGTTGCAGGCAAAAACCGCGGCAAGATGAAGACTCTTGCGCTGTTCGGAAGTAGCTTCATATACATTCTCCGAGAGAGTGGCGGCAACCGCTTTCAGGAACTCCGCATCTTCCTGCCGTCCGGCTTCAATAAAGAATGGAATCTCCCGGAAACTGACTTCACGCTGTTTGCTGAATGTCTGCATCGGATAGAACACTCCATAGCGTTCCGCATAACCTTCCCAGATACTCATCGGGATACTTCCTGCCGTGTGCACCAACAGGGCATTTTGTTTGCCCTCCGCTATTTGCGGCAGCAGCTCCACAAAAGCGGCATCTTTCAGGGAGACGATATACAGTTTGGCCTCTTTGGAGATTTCCTGCAAGTCAGTTGTATATTCAGCCTCTACTTGTTCGGCTAAGGTACGTGCGGATTCCTCGGTGCGACTATACACTTGCACAATACGGAACCCCTTATGATAAAGCGCTTTTGCCAGATTAGTAGCCAAGTTTCCGGCACCGACAAACACAATCGGGGTGTCTTCTATACTTCTATTCATCATTCCTTTACCTTTTTTATTCATCATTTCTTTACCGCTTTGCAATCCAAAATAAGATAATTCCGATGATGAGCAATGTCAACGGCAGCAAATACCCTGAAAGCGACCCCAACAATGATATTACCAAACCGATGTTTATCACCAGCCAAAGCCCTAACAGCACTAAGCCTACGGATTTATCACGCTTGAAAATAAGGAAACTGATAGAAGCATACAGCAGCATATTATCCTTATTCATCACCCAAGGCAAGCCGATGGAAGAGAAATGAATCAGTTTATCAATCAAATAAAGCGTACCGATTACTATAAAAGTAACGGCTGTAGCCATATAAGTATCTTTGCTATTATTTGCTTTAGCAGCTCCCATCGTTATTTTCCTCCAAACTTGTTGATATGAATTTTCTCCCACTGAAGATGTTCTTCATTGAAAGGTTTGCGTTCCATGCCTTTATGCCCGATAGCTATGATGGAAAGTATCTGGAGTTGCAAAGGAATATCCAGTATGCCGTGCACAAATTCATCGGAGGGCATCCCGGTAGCAGTGAATCGTTCACGTACCTGTACCCAGCAACTTCCCAAGCCGAGATCTTCCGCCTGCAACTGTATCATAATGGAAGCGATGGCAGCGTCTTCAATCCATACATCACTCGCCAATGGGTCAGCCATTACGACAATCGCCAAAGCTGCATCGGCAATAAAGGAAGAGGCCTGCTCCTTGCAATGAGACAGTTCTTTCAATATTTCTTTATCATCGACCACTACGAACTGCCAACTGTTACTGCGTTTGGAAGAGGGAGACATCAGGGCTGCTTTCATCAAGGTAACGACTTCATCCTGTGTCAGTTCTTCATTGGTAAACTTACGCATACTACGACGGTTCTTTATCAATTCACTGAAATTTTCCATATTATTTCCGGTTTCGTTTGATTAATGTATGCAAAGATAATGCAAACAAGGCGTAATAGAAAATAAAATAGTATCTTTGCACATCACTTAATAGTAAGATATGAAAAAGCGAATTACGCAGGACGATTACATTAAAGCGAATCGTAAAGCAAGCCGGGAGGCTGAAATAGAGATGTACGGACACCCCATTTGTCATAAGCGGGTGCACCAGTCAAAGAAAGTTTATAACCGCAAAAAGATAAAGGCAGCTAACAAAGAGCTGCCTTATTTTTTATCAACTCAGTTATTATACTTGGGGATTTAACGGGGCATACGAAAAACTGGTGGAAACGGTTGGAGCAGATTCCACGCTGGTTGTATTTTATAAGCAAGTAAGAAAAGTAAAAAGTGAAAAGCATCCCGAAGCCGCCAAAATGAAGAAGTGATAACATTTATAATATCGTCAGCAATCTTTCCTGTATTCCGATGGTGACAGATTAATTCGCTTCTGCACGTATCGGCTGAAATAAGATACGGAAGAAAAATTCATCCGTTCTGCAATCTCGGTCAGCGAGAGCTCTTTCAGCCGGAGTAGACGAGTGATTTCCTGCATGGTGAAACGGTCAATCCAGTAAGAGGCAGGTTTTCCGCTTATCTTTTTACATATTTCCGACAGATAATGCGGCGTGATGCAAAGGTGTGAAGCGTAAAATTCAAGGTCTCTATTTCGGACATATTCACCGTTATACAGCAATTCTGTAAATTTTCGCAACAGAGTGGCGATACGCTCCGATATTTGCAACTCCTTGTGACTACGTGCATGAATATCATAAAGGTCGAGAATGTGTGCGGCAAGCAGGCTCCCCATCAATTCCTTCCGAAAGAGATGTTCTTTATCTTCCAAACGTTCCCGAATACACATCATGGCTTGTTTGCATACTTGAAAATCGTGGGGAGAAAGTTTCATGACCGGATTCAGTAAAAGAGACAAGTGCCCCACAATACCATAATTGCTTCGGATAGCTATTGAAGTGACAAACGCATCCGAGAGATTCATAAGTATGCCTTGAAAATCATCGGAATTCGAGAAATCCGACACGAGTGTCGCATTGGGTAAAATCACATAATCCCCTGCTGCGATGTGATAGCGGGTGTCTTGAAACGTAAACCCCATGTTACCATTGCAGCAAAGGATATGTATAACCCGTCCGGCATACTGAGAAGTTCTAAATCCCTGCAATGTTTCCACGAATACAATTCCATCAAAATCCGTATGTTCCATATTTTCTATTTTGCTGTAAAGGTAACAAAAAACCACGAATAGTGAAAATACTACAACGAATAATGTGACGTCTAAACAAAAGGTATGCTGTAATTTTGCACCAGAAATTAAAACTAAAGAAAATATGAAAAATGTAAGACTGAACAATGGCGTAATGATGCCGGCCATCGGTTTTGGAGTTTATCAGGTTCCTGTAAATGAAACGGAACGGATTGTGAACGATGCCATCGAGGTAGGTTATCGGATGTTTGATACCGCTGCTGCTTATTTTAACGAGGAACAGTTGGGCAATGCCATCCTGCAAAGCGGCATCAAGCGTGAAGAGTTTTTCATAACCACCAAATTATGGGTACAGGACTACGAGTATGACGATGCGTTACGTGCCTTCGACCTCTCGATGAAAAAACTCGGATTGGATTATCTCGACCTGTACTTGATGCACAAGCCCTATGGGAATTACTATGCCGCATGGCGGGCTATGGAACACCTTTACAAAGAAGGACGCATCCGAGCCATCGGCGTGACAAGTTTCTCCGACGAACGCTTGCAAGACCTTTTCCTACACAATGAAATAAAGCCTGCCGTAAACCAGATTGAGACACATCCGTTTTTCCAGCAGCAAGCCGCCAATAAGTTCCTGCAATGCGAGGGCATACAGCATGAAGCATGGGCTCCTTTTGCCGAAGAACAGAATGACATCTGGAACAATCCGGTGCTGAAAGCCATCGCAGAAAAACACGGGCAGACGGTAGGTCAAGTCATCCTCCGCTGGCTTAATCAACGGAACGTGGTGGTCATTCCCAAAACCGTACGCAAGGAACGGATGATAGAAAACTTCAATATCCTTGATTTTACGCTTACCGAAAAAGAGATGGAAACCATCACCACTCTTGAAACCGGTAAAAGTCTGATTTATGACGATATGGATTTGGCAACGGTGAAAGGCATCGGATTACATAAGATTCATGATTAAAAATAGATTTTCAGATTAAAAAGATAAAACTATGCAAACCATAAAACTGAATAATGGAATGGAGATGCCGATATTGGGTTACGGTGTCTTCCAAGTATCACCTGAAGAGTGTGAACGTTGTGTGCTTGATGCTATCAGCGTAGGCTATAGGCTGATAGACACCGCGCAGGCTTATTATAATGAGGAAGGCGTGGGCAATGCCGTGGCAAAATGCGGTGTACCTCGTAACGAATTGTTCCTTACCACCAAGGTGTGGATAACCAATGCCGGAGAAGAAAATGCGGCTACCAGCATTGACGAATCGCTCCGCAAACTGCAGACAGATTACATCGACTTGTTGCTCATCCATCAGCCTTTCAGCGATTACACGGGAACTTGGCGGGCGATGGAGAAAGCCGTCCGGGAAGGTAAAGTACGTGCTATCGGATTGTCTAATTTTTATCCCGACCGCTTTGTAGACATGGCGGAATATGCGGAAATCAAACCTGCCGTGAATCAGTTGAAGACCAATGTATTCAGCCAGCAATGGGATGCCGAGGCAGAGATGAAACCTTACGGTACGCATATCATGGCGTGGGGACCATTGGCACAAGGCGACCCGGATTTGCAGGACAATTCGACACTGAAAGCATTGTCTGAAAAATACAGCAAGACTCCCCAACAAGTGGCATTGCGCTACCTTATCCAGCGCGGCATCATCGCTATTCCCAAGAGTACCCACATTGAGCGTATGAAACAGAATTTAGATGTGCTCGGATTTGCGCTTACCCAAGAGGAAATGGATAGTATCAGACCATTAGACAAACCAGCCGATTTCCGTTGGTCGCATCGCAATCCTGAACTTGTCAAATTCCTGCTGAATTATGACAAACAATTCAATCCAAATAATAAAAAGTGAAATGAATTATGTACGAATCATTGAATAATAAAATCGCACTCGTAACCGGTGCCGGAACAAGCATCGGGCAAACCCGAAGAAGAAGCAGTTGCCGTAGTCGCTTTCTTGACAGGCAATGAAGCAAGTTTTGTCACTGGAGCAGATTACAAAGTGGCCAGTGGTGTTGATACATAATAAGAACAAACTTTAAACAAAATAGAAATATGAAGAATATATTGATTATAAGCGGCCATACGAATCTTTCCGCATCAGTAGCCAATAAGACAATCCTCGATACGGTACACAAACGTTTGCCCGAAGCAGAGATTGTGAAACTTGACAAACTGTATCCCGATTTCAAGATAAATATAGAAGTGGAACAGCAACGGTTACTAAAAGCCGACATTATCGTGCTGGAATTTCCAGTCTTTTGGTATTCCGCTCCGTCTATATTGGAGCGTTGGATGGAAGAAACTTTCCAACATGGTTTTTCGCATGGCAGTACGGGGGACAAATTGAAAGGAAAAAAGCTTGTCCTCTCATTTACAACCGGTGCTCCGGCGTCCATGTATAGCCATGACGGGCCAATGGGTTATACCATTGATGAGTTCCTACCTTGTTTCAAGGCTACATGCAGTCTCTGTCAGATGGAATTTGCCGGATATGTCTATACCGGAGGTGTGAGCTATGCCAATCGTACTACTCCCGAACTTATTGAGCAACAAAACAAAGTGTCTGTGAAACATGCAGAACGTCTTATCAAATTGCTTGAATCGTTGTGATATATTTTGAATATATGCAATAATTTCAAAAATGCAGTATCTTGACGAGGAAATAGAATAGAGACGGTGCCGGCAGAAGAGAATTATAGGTTTATTTTGTTTGCGCCGTTTCTAATTTCCCCAAAGATGCCTCCTGCCAATCTCTAAAAATCCCATAGTTGTAATATCTATTGAAGGGAAACAAGCCAATAAATTAGTAAGCTTTTCGTTGAAGTTGTTATTTGGAGAAATGGACACAAGGAAGTATCTAATTAGGGTTCGCTGAATAAATCATTTCAAATTAATCGTATAGATCGTCTGAAATCAAAAAATCCGACAATCTCAGCGCGGCGTACTTCAAAAATATCAATGATAGGACAACATGCTTGTATTCGCAGGGCTCAATAGAACCACACAACGCATCACACGCTTTCTATAGCACCTCCTCCATGGGGAATTGTCTTTCTTATTTATCGATTTCTTTGCCATAATTCGTATTATTTTGTTTCCTTAGAGGTTGATAAAAGGATTTCCCAATGCCCCCAAACTTGGCCCAACTCGTTTGATAACACTCTCTGCTTTCATGCGTTCCAATCTTATCCTCATTGCTTTCTCCGAGACTTCGCATTGCTTCGCTAATGCAGAAATACTGATTTGAGGGTTTTCTGCTATAAGAGAAAGTATCTTGTTATGCCCATGTTGCGCCCATGTTGCGCCCATGTCATGCCTTTGTCATGCCCTAACTGGTCGATTGCTGGTCGCTTCTGGTCGGGATGGTTAGCTTCTTGTTTCTCTTTCAAAACCTTTGCACAAACAGTTGCTTTCATGATAAAGGCAACTAAGTTGTATTGCGGTTCTTTAACACCCAATACCGACAACTCACGACACATACGGTCAACTCCCTCACCGAATTCTTTTACATAGTCGTATGCTTTGAGGTATTCCGCAATTTTCGGATTGCGAGAGAAATGGGTATGACGAATGTTGTCAGTGCGGACAATACCCGGTAACCAATTATAAATTGCGTTAAATGCAAAATTACATATTTTATTTGGTTTGCGAGCATGATCGAAAAAAATAAAATCCTATATCATAGTGTTTTGGCAAAAGAATTTAATGAAAAGTGATGTGAGAATAGGATTTATTTGCTAATTTTGCATTGCTTTTGAGACAATAAAACATTAACAATGCAAAGAAACAGAATGAACATATTACCAACAACAACCACAATTCAGAGCAACAAACGCACTGAATCTATGTCGAGTGTTCATGTTTCACGCATTGAACCTCGTAGAGTAAATACTTTCCAGCGAACATAGTTGGTACATTATTGTACCATGAGAGAAAAGAAACTGAATAGTTGGAGAGTCCTTACCAAGCTTTCCAACTATTTTTTGTTATATGCCCATTTGTGACAGTCGCCTTTGTGATGCTCTTCTGCCATTTCCGTCTGATGGGCTGTTGGCAACCAGATTATTAACGTGCAGTGATGCACACAAATTGCAAAGAAATGAACTATAAATTTGATGGCAGTAAGGTGTTCTTTACATCCGATACCCATTTTTATCATGAGAATATCATTCGTTTCTGTAACAGACCGTTCAAGGATGTGGAAATGATGAATGAGACTACAATCTCCAATTGGAATAATACAGTCGGTCAGGATGATATTGTGTTTCATTTGGGCGACTTCTGTCTTGGAGGTTCAGCCGAATGGACTAAAATCCTTGACAGGTTGAACGGAAAGATATATCTGATTATGGGTAATCACGATTTGAAGAATATACGCCAAGGCTACATTGACAGATTTGAATATATGGCAATGCAGATGCACATAGAGATTGGCAAACAGAGGATATATTTGAATCATTATCCCTTTCTATGCTTTGATGGTTGATATAAAGATGTGTGGCAACTATTCGGGCACGTTCATACAAGAAAGAACAACACCGGAATAGACGCAGCCCGGCTTCAGCATCTCTATCCTACGCAGTATGATGTAGGAGTAGATAAACAACTTTACCCCTGTTTCATTTCAACAAGTGAAGAAAATAATTGAAAATCAAGTGGAACAATTTAATAAGAATGATAAGGAGGATTAACAATGAGTGAATATACTACCATTTATTTAAGATGCAAGGAGATACCTTTGTTGAAGTACAAAGTGCATCCTTCGTATGAGGAATGTCAAAAGTTATCTAAGGAAGATTTAATGAAAGTCAATCGTGAGATTGATGAATATAACAAACAAGTCACCAAGTCTTTGGGATGTAAATTGTTTTATCTTAGCACTACTCCAAGCCGAGAGTTGACGATGCTTCCATGGAGTCCTTCTCCGAGTATACTAACCAAAGGCCTGCTTGATGAGATTCTTTATTTCTACCGAGAAGAGATTGATAATTACAAAAATGCTATTGCTAAAAATAAAGAAGGTATAGCCAAGTTGGAAGTCCGTATATCCAAAGCAAATGTCAATTTGTACGGTAGAATCAGCAAGGAGATAGATGAATGCTATGAAAGAATAAACTTTGAGGAAGAAGAACTTGAACACTGCCAATACTTGTACAACAAATTTGCTTTCTGTAGCAGTATCATAAATAACGAATCAAATTCAGAGTATTATGAACTGATTTACACAAAAAGTTAATAACATAAAGAGATTATGAAGATACAATATATGAGTGACCTGCATTTGGAGTTCAGTGACAACAGCAGGTGGTTGAAGCATAATGAATTGCCTGTAACAGGCGATGTTCTGGTCCTTGCTGGAGATATATTCTATTTGAAAAACAAGGTTGCACCTTTGGCTAACTTTTGGAAATGGGCATCTGCGAATTATCGTCAGGTGCTCATTGTGCCCGGGAAGCATGAGTATTACAATTATTGTGATGTAATGGACAAGGGATTGCAATGGAAATGGCTGTTCAAGAACAATGTAGGATATTATCAGAATCAAGTAGTGCGGATTGATGATACCGACTTTATCATGAGCACTTTGTGGTCTCGAATATCTCCATCTGACGAGTATTTTGTGTGGAAGGGCATGAACGACTTTCGGCAGATAATGTATAATGGCAAATTGCTCCAAACAGAGGAATTCAATCAGATGCACAACTTCTGTTTGGATTTCATCAAGCAAAGTCTGGTGGAAACCACCGCCAAACACATTGTGGTAATAACGCATCATCTTCCCACATTAGAGGTCGTTGCATCTCACCATAAAGGTTCTGTGTTGAATAGTGCATTTGCAACTGAACTGAAAAGGCTTATTGCCGACAGTCGCATTGACGCATGGATTTATGGGCATTCACATACCAACATTGATGCTGAGATAAACGGAACAAAGGTAGTTTGCAATCAGATGGGATATGTTTTCCAAAATGAACATATCGCCAATGGTTTTGATCCGGGCAAGTGCCTTGTCTTGTAAAAGGCATGAACTCGTCAGCAATACGCTAAACCTCAACATATCATATAGTAACCAAAAAACGCTCCTGTTTGCATATTATATGATATGTTGGGGCTTTAAAATTTCAGTTATTCGAAAAATTCAATAACTGAATTTTTGCTTGCCAAAAGAAAAAAATATGTATCTACTCTCAACTTGACTTTAATGACCGTTATTATATGGATAGGACTTCGCTTTATGGATGCTTTTTGATTGTCTAATGGATAATTGTCGATAGCCATTTGTAGTATGGTGGTAAACTGCGGTATTTTGTCAGATTGGGGGGCAACAGTGTTGCCCCAATTACATTTGCGCTATACACTTTATAGATATTGGCTTCAAAATGTATTCTGATTTATGAACGTGTATCTTTTCAAATACATTTTTAACTTTAGCACTGACGAGTGCTTTCAAACTTAGGCAAGCGAGTGAAAAATCCATGAAATCCACATGATCTTTCCTCTTAATAATCTTTCCTACAATTTCGTTAGGCATATTTATATGTCATGCTTGTTTTCAAAATACGTCAAAATATTTCTATTCTTTTCTAACATATAATTCAGAAAATCCTTTGATAAAAATGATAACAGGAGTAATATACGCTCGTGTCTCCTGCGACGGGGACAGGCAAAGTATGGAAAGACAGGTCAAGGACTTGTCGGAGTATGCAAAGTATAAGGG